>NZ_RAWE01000013.1 GCF_003611695.1 Corallococcus carmarthensis
CCATGGCCCCGCGAGCCCCGCCACGCGCTGGACCACCGGCAGCGCGCGAGCGAGCAGCGGCCCCGCGCGGCGAAGCGCCGCGGCCCCGAGCCTGCCCGCCCGCCGCACACCCTGCGCGACGCCGCGCGCGGCACTCCGCACGCGCCGGGCGACGCGGCGGAGGAAGGCCTCGGCGTCATCCGCGTCCATCGACTCCAGCACGAAGGGGTTGAGCGTCCGCGCGAGCGTCACGGCGGCGGGACCGGACACGAGGCGTTGGGCAGTGGTCGGCATGTACAGACCGCTGGCCAGGTCCTGCTCGAACGCGTCGAAGCCGTCCTCCTCCAGGAAGGCGTCGTCCGCCTCGGCCTCGGCGAACAGCTCCTCGAAGCCGTCGTCCTCGAAGCCGTCCCCCTCGAAGCCGTCCGCCTCGAAGCCTTCCGCCTCGAAGGCCTCCATGTCGCTGAACGCGTCCGCCAGTTCCTCCAGTTCCTGGAGGGCATCGGCGCCCTCCCAGGCGTCCATGGTGTCGAGGGACTCCACATCGGACATGAACTCAGCGCTGGTCATCGCTTCCCCCTCGCATGGCGCAACCTCCGCCCTTCACGGGCCCCAAGTTGGAGAAGGCGAACGGGGAGTGGCAGTCACTCGTTTGAGCTAGTGCTGGCAGAATCCCGCGCGACATGACCCTGGAAGAGACGATGCGGGAGCTGGAGCGGCTGGGCACGGAGCAGACGCGGAAGACCTATCTGCGGCACGGCGCTCCACAGCCCCTGTCCGGTGTGAACTTCGGTCCGTTGGCGGTGTTGAAGAAGCGCATCGGCACGGACGCCGTGCTCGCCCGGGCGCTCTGGGCGTCGGGCCACGTAGAGGCGCGCTTCCTGGCGACGATGGTGGTGGACGCGCCCGCGATGCCCTGGACGGAGCTGGACGCCTGGGCGAAGGGGCTCGACTGGCACATGCTGGCGGACGTCTTCGTGACGAACGTGGTGCTGCGCTCACCGCACGCGGCGAAGGCGCTGACGTGGACGCGCTCCAAGTCCGAATGGGTGGGGCGTGCGGGCTGGCAGGGCCTGGCCGCGCTGCTCACGAAGACAGCGGTGCTCGCGCACGAGGACCTGCCGCCGTGGGTGAAGCGGATTGAACAGGAACTGCCGGGCGCGAAGAACCGCGTCCGTGAGGCGATGAACGGGGCGCTCATCGCGCTGGGCGCCACTGGAGGCGCGGTCCAGACCGCGGCGCTCGCGACGGCGAAGCGGCTGGGCAAGGTGGAGGTGGATCAGGGCGACACGGCCTGCGAGACGCCGGATGCCGCTCAGTACATCCAGAAGATCCAGGCCCGGAAGGAGGCGAAGGCCAAGGCCACGAAGCCCGCCAAGGCCAAGGCCAAGAAGCCCGCGGCCTCCAAGCGCACGCGAGCCCGGACCTGAACTGGCTCGTGCGCCCGGCATGGAGGCCGGGCGCACGGCACCGCTCAACGACTCAGTTCTTCACGCACGCGGACTGGCCGCCCGCGTCCTTGTACGCCTTCACGCGCTTCACCAGGTTTCCGTTGTCCGTCTCCGGCGTGGTCTGCTCGTAGTTGCCCGCGCCGAAGAGCATGCCCACGCCGCCCGCGGCGGCCACTTCACCCGGGTGGGTGAGGAAGTAGTCCACGCGGTTGTCGCGCCACTGCTTGCCGCTGTTGGGCAGGGCCATGTTGCCCACCGGCAGCTGCCACCACAGGTGCGGCTTGTTCAGCCGCGCGGAGACGGCCTTCGCCCAGGTGAATGCCTGGTGGAAGTGCGGCAGCTTGCGGTTCTCCGGATCCCACCAGACCGCGTTGCCCGTCGTCTCCTGGTACCAGCCCGCGTCGCGGTCGGACGCCTCCACCGTGACGAAGTCCGTGTCACCCGCGCCCACGGACAGGAGGAAGTCCGCGACCTTGTTCGCCTCGCCCGCCACGTCGAACGACGCGTCCGTGTTGCCGGACACGTCCGTCTTCGTCGCCCACGCGCTCGCGTGCAGGCCCACCTTCGCGTTGGGCGCGTACTTGCGCACCATGGCGATCATGCACTTGCCCAGGCCCGCGGCGTTGTTCTCCTGGCTGCCGCAGTCCGTGGGGTTCGCCGCCTTCACCGCCACCGCCGTGGACTGCGCCTTGCCGTCCTTGGGGAAGAACTGGAGGTAGGCCCACATGTCCGGCTCAATCTGGAGCAGCACCTTCTCCTGGCCCACCTGCTTCAGCAGGAACCGCCAGTCCGCCAGGTAGCGCCCCAGGAACGCCGAGTCGTTGAGCGCCTTCAGCTGCTCCTCGCCCTCCGTGTAGCCGCTGGCCTGGAACGCCTCGTAGTAGGTGATGAAGGGAAGCTGGCCCTTCGCCTGCGTGGCCTTGATGAAGTCGCGCACGTAGGCGCCGGGCGCCTCCTGGACATCCTGCCAGCAGCCCCACCAATTGCAGCTGCCGTTGGCGCACGACGTGCCGGCGGACGTGCACCCGGACGTGCATGAATTGCAGGCGTCCTTCGAATCGAACACGCCCGCCGCGATGTAGAGGTAGCGCACGTCGAAGGGCGCCTTCCCCGCGGTCTCCTCCTCCATCTGCGCGCCCACCAGCAGCGTGCTCTTGCCCAGCGTGGTGAGGAACTTCGCGCCCAGGCACTCCGAGCCGTCTCCCGGAGTCACCCCGGGCCCATCCGTGCCCGGTCCGGGCTCCTCACCCGGCGAACTCGAATCCGAACAGCCCGCCACGGCCAGCAGGCCCGCGGCGAGGAACGGCCAACACTTCCGACGAATCAGGGCAGGGGTCCGCATGATGTCCAAAACTCTACTCCGCTCCCGTCCCCGCATGCCCCTCCCTGCTGAAGGGTTGTTCTGGCATTCCATGAAAGTCTTGAGTCACGCTCACCCCACCGGCCAACAGCCGGCCTTCCCCCCGAGGTGTGCGAGATGAAGCTCCGAATGTGCGTGCTGCTGGTGCCGGCGCTGCTGGCGGCCGGCTGCGGTCCCCTGGAAGAAGTCCCCGCGCCGGTCATCGACGAGCTGACCGGACAGGTGCTCCAGGAGGCGACGACGAAGTACGACATGCACCGCCTGCTGGAGGACTCGGACGTCACGGGTGGGACGGGCATCACTCCGGCGCAGGTGCAGGCGTTCCTCCAGCAGCAGGGCTCGTACCTGGCGGGCTACACGGACCCGGCCTACGGCAAGACGGCGGCGACGCTCATCGTGGAGCGCTCGCGCGCGTCCAACATCAGCCCGCTCTACATGCTGGCGCGCATCCAGGGCGAGTCCAGCCTCATCCAGAGCGGCACGTCCACGAACCTGAGCAAGGCCACGGGCTGTGGCTGTCCGGACACCAGCGGCTGTGACGCGCAATACGTGGGCTTCGGCAAGCAGGTGGAGTGCGCCGCGAAGAAGATGCGCGGCTACCTCACGGACCTGGAGGCGGGCCGCGCCACCATCTCCGGCTGGAAGACGGGGGTGACGAAGTCCACGTCCGACCCGTGCACGGTGAAGCCGGTGAACAACGCCACCGCCGCGCTCTACACGTACACGCCCTGGGTGGGCGCGTACGCCATCCAATGTGGCCGCACCACGGTGGGCGGTTCGTCGCTGATGGCGTCCATCTACAACCGCTACAAGACGGCGTACCCGTGGACGCTGACCACCGCGGAGGGTTGCTACTCCGGCACGGTGGACGGCACGGTGCCGGAAGGCGCGTGCGTGCAGAGCTCGTCGGACGCGCTGTGGCGCCAGTGCTCTCAGGGCGTCTTCATTGGCGGTACCACCGCGAAACCGTCCAACTGCAACGTGTCCTTCCCGTACTGCGTCTCCACGCGCCTGGGCCGCGGCGTGCCCCTGCGCACCTGCGTGCAGGTGAGCACCACCGTCTGGCAGCAGTGCGGCGCGGAAGGGGCGTGGCGGGACGCGCCGGGCGCGGGCACCACGGGCGTGGGGCCCGTGGGCACCTGCTACGCGTCGTACGCGCTGTAGACCGTCACACCGCCGCCCGGATGGGACACGCCAGGTCCGGGCGGTCAGTATTCCTTGGTCCAGATGAGGTCCAGGCCGCCGGAGCGCGCGTCGCCGTACATGCCTTCCAGGCTCCAGCGCGGGCTGAAGAGGTACTGGAAGCGCACGGCGTTGGCGTTCTCTCCCTTCTGGAGGTTGGCGCCCACGCGGCCGGTGTAGCCGACGTAGATTTTATCCGTCACGTACGTGCCCACCTCCAGCTTGGTGCCGGCGATGCCGCTGTCACCCGCTTCGATGGAGAGCACGTCCAGGGGCAGCTTCGCGGCGATGGCCTTGCGCGCCTCGTTGGCGACGAACGAACCCACCACCGACGCGGCCTGCGCGCTCGCGTTCATGGACGCGCCAGAGCCGCGCTCCAGCGTGCGCCGGCCGGTGGCGAGCAGCGTGTAGATTTCCGACTCCGGCAGGGCCGGGTCGCTGGTCGTCTTCAGCGTCACTTCCTTGCCCTGGCCGCGCACGGTGACGAAGACGGTGACGTTCGCGTTGTCGTTGCGGTGCTCGGCGGTGACGTTGATGTACGGCATCATCACCGGGCCGGTGAAGCGCACCTGGCTGTCGCGCTGCACGTCGAAGCGGCGGCCCAGCACGTCCACGCGGCCCAGCAGCACCATCACCTCGCCGAACATGCGCGCCTCGTTGGCGTACTCGACGCGGAAGCCCTCGGACAGGCCCAGCTGGACGTTGAGGTCCGTGCCGCGCACCCAGAGGTTGCGGGGCGCGTTGATGTTCACCCAGAACTGGCGCTGCGGTGCTTCCTTCTCCTCGCCTTCCTCCGCCAGGGCCTCGGCTTCCGCCTGCGACGTGGGGCCGCCCGCGCCACCGCTGCCCAGGGTCGACTCCGGGTTGCCGGGCATGCCGGGCGAGTCCGGCGCGTTGCGCGGGTTCTGGGCCTTCTGCGACGTCGCCACCTGCGTGGGCGCCTTCTCCTTCTTCTTGCGCTTGTCCACCGGCACGCCGTTGCGGACCATCACCACGTCCACGGGGCGCTCCAGCGGCTGCAGGTCCTTGCGCTTGGCCTCCGGCAGTTCGACGTGCGCCTCCGGGATGGACAGGTCGCTGATGTTCACCAGCCGCTCGGTGAGGCTGCCCTTCATGGACAGGTTCATCGTCAGCAGGGCCATGAGCTGGTCTTCCACCACGATGGGCAGGTTCTTGGTGTTGCCCTTGCCCTCCAGCACGAACTCGCCGCTCTTGCCCTGGCGGTTCGCGGTGGCCGTCAATTCCAGCGTGCCGTTGCCGGACTTCGCGGTGAGCTGCTTGAGCTCGATGCGCTGCTGTGACGCGTTCAGCGCGAGCTGGATGTCGTTGTACTCGCCGAAGCCCATCAGCCCCAGCCGGCCGTTCTTCCACTCCAGGCTGCCCTTGAAGGTGGGCGCGCCCACGGTGCCGCCCAGGCTCGCGTCCGCCTGCATGAGGCCGCCCAGCGAGCGCACGTACGGGGAGATGCCGGAGAGGAACGTCGGGTCGAAGCGGCGCGCGCGCAGCGACACCTCCACCGGCGCCCGGTCCACCTTCTTCGCGGGCCCCTGCGCGGCCTGGAACGCGGGCAGCGACAGGTCCAGCTCCATCGTGCCGCCCAGCAGCAGCGACCCGCCGCCGGGCGCGGTGAGCATGGCGTCGAAGAGGGACTTCGCCTGGGAGTAGGAGTAGTGCAGCCGCGCCTGCCCCAGCGCCGTCTGCGCGACGCCCAGGCCCTGCAGGCCCCCGTTCAGCTCCAGCTCCGGAGCCTCCGGCGTGCCGCGCGCGACCAGCTCCATGGACAGCACGCCCTGCGGCCCGCGGTTGCCCGGGCCAGGGTCCACCACCATGCCGGGAATCTCATTGAGGGGCACCGGCCCCACGCGCCCCTTCATGCGGAAGGGCACGCGGGCGATGACCTCGCGGTCCTGGAGCGCGGCCAGCGGCGCCAGCACGCGCGCCTCCAGCGTGGCGAGCGGCCCGTTGGGGCGCTGCACGTCCAGCGTCAGCTTCACGTCCTCGTTGCCCGCCAGCGCCAGCGCGGTGCCGTTGAGGGGCGGCAGGCCGTTGGCGGTGACGCCCCGGGCCTGCATCTCCACGCGGCCCAGCGGCGCGAGCGCGGAGCCGTTCACGTCCGCCTTCAGCGTCACCGTGCCGCCGGGCTTGTCCACGCCCTCGGCGCCCTCGAGCAGCTTCAGGGGCAGCTCCGCCACCAGCGCCTCCAGGTGCAGCGGCGCCTCCAGGGCCTGCGCGGGCGTGGGCGGCTTCGCGATGACACCGCCCAGCGTGAAGGGCGTCTTCAGCGCGACGTAGGCCTGCGGGGCAATCCCCTTCACGTCCAGCCGGGCACCCAGCGTGGCGTCGTTCGCGTCGGAGTTCGCGTGCAGCTCGAAGCCCAGCGCCTGCGCGAAGAGGGCCTCCGGACGGCCGGGGTAGCGCAGGTCCTCGCCCACCACCTTCAGGTCCAGGCGCGGGTCCTTCGCGGAGCCGTTCACCACCAGCGTGCCGGTCATCTGACCGGAAGGGCCGGGCGGCTGGTTCGCCAGCTTCAGCGTCTCCGCGACGTCCAGCTTCTCCAGGTTCACCGTCAGGGACAGGGGCTCGTTGCGCCGGCGCAGCACGCCCTGCACGGGCACGTCGAACTTCGAGGACACGCGCGCCGCGCTCAGCCCCGCGTTCAGCATGCCGGTGGCGCGGTCCTTCACGTACTGCGCCTGGAGCTGGAGCCCCAGGCCTTCGTAGCCGCGCGCGCGGCCGTCCGCCCAGGTGAGGTCCACGTCCGCGTCCGGCCGGGCCATGCGCCCCTTCGCCGCGACGTGGCCGCTCAGCGTGCCGCCCAGCCCCAGGGACTCCGGCACCGCGATGCGCGGCAGCTTGGACAAATCAAAGGCGCCCAGGTCGATGCGCGCGTCCACGCGCTCGCCGTCCTTCACCGCGGCGATCTTCAGCGTCTGCGGCCCGGACGCCAGTGACAGCGGCGGCTCCAGCGCGATGCGCCCGCCCCCGAAGGCCAGGTGCGTGGGCTGCTGGAGCGTCCAGGTGGCCTCCGGCCACGACAGCGAGAAGGCGCGCATGGCCAGCCCCTCGTTGTCCGCGTCCACGGTGCCCTCCACGCCCAGCGCGAGCTGCGCGTCGCCGT
The DNA here is from genome assembly GCF_003611695.1 of Corallococcus carmarthensis. Taxonomy (GTDB): domain Bacteria; phylum Myxococcota; class Myxococcia; order Myxococcales; family Myxococcaceae; genus Corallococcus; species Corallococcus carmarthensis. Next base: position 7,091 of record NZ_RAWE01000013.1, read on the forward strand.
CCACGCGCACGCTCGCCTTCAGCTCGCGGTGGTCGTCGGTGGTGAGCGCCAGGGACAGGTCGCGGAAGGTCTTGCCCGCGGTCTTCAGCTGGCTCACCAGCACGGTGGCGTCGGTGGTGAGCGGACGGGTGACGTCCGGCACGTTCGCCTTCAGCGACAGGTCCTGGATGGCGATGTCGCCGTAGTCGAGCGCGACGAAGTTGCCGTCCACCTTCACGCCCGGCGAGCGCGGAGGTCCCTGCACCTGGAGCTCCAGCGAACCGCTGCCGGACATGGGCGGCACGGTGCCACCGGGCAACAGCTTGTCGAGCGCCTGCGACAGCAGCTTCAGGTCGCCCGCGGACAGGCTGCCGCGCGCCTCCAGCGCCTTCGCGGTGCCTTCGCCGGACGCGATGAACGCCGCGCCCGGCATCATCACGCGCAGGTTGGCCACGTTGTAGCGGCCGTCCTTGGCGCTGGCCTTCATCTCGATGGGGCCCACCGACTGGCCCCGGTACTCCGAAGGGGACACCGTGAGGGCCACGTCGCCGTCCAGCGTCTCCACGCTGTCGCCACCGCCGTGCGCGATGAGGTCCGCGGCGATGTTGGTGGGGATGCCGTTCTCCATCAGCTCCGCCAGGTTGACCCCGCGCGCCTTCACGGTGGTCTCCGTGGTGCGGAACGTCTTGAGGTTCACGTCGCCCGTGAGGTCCAGCGTGGCCTTGCCCGCGGACGCGCCCAGCCGAGCCTTCGCGAGGTCGCCATCCATGGACGCGGTGCCCTTGGCTTCAATGGGCACCATGAGCGGGTACGCGGGCACGAAGGCCTTCACCGGCTCGGGCGGCACCGTCAGCCGGCGCAGCTCCACGGCCGCGGCCGTCTCGCCGGTCTGCTTCGCGCCCAGGTCCGCTTCGATGCCCGCCAGCGCGAGCTGCGCGTCCACCTGGCGCACCACGTCCTTGCCCTGGCCCTTGAGCACCAGGCGCACCGGGCCCGTGAGCGGACGGGTGAGGCCGCCCGTGGCCTGGAGGTCCGCGGCGAAGTCCATGTCCGCAAGCCCGTAGTGGCCTTCACCCTTCGCGCCGAACTCCTCCAGGCGCACCTGGCGTTCGCCGCCGTCGGGCAGCTCCTGCTGGAAGTCCACGTAGCCGTGGCTCAGCTCGAAGTCCTTCAGGTGGATGCGCAGGGCGCTCTGGCTCTCCGTCGGCGGCTCCTCAGGCTTGGGCTTCCTGGGCTCCAGCGCGCGCATCAGGTTGAGGCCGCGCTCGTCCTGCACCAGGTACAGGCGGGGCGCCTCGATGCGCACCTTCGTCAGGTCCACCCGCTGGCCCAGCAGTGGCGCCAGGTGGAGCCGCGCCTCCACGCGGGCGATCTCCGCCGCCAGGTCTCCCTCCGGCGTGTAGATCTTGATGCCGGTGAGGACCGCGCCGTTCAGGTCCAGGTCGAACCCGCCCAGCTCCAGCCGGCCGGCGAGCTGCTTGTTCGCCAGGTCCACGCCGAAGCGCGCGATGCGGGCGGAGCCGCTGGCGCTGGTGGCGTACACGAGCGCGCCCACCACCAGCAGGACGATGAGCCCCAGCAAGCCAAGCAAGCCCCACAGGATCCGCCGTCCCCAGCGCTTGCGCCGGTGGGGCGGGGCGGTGGGCGCGGGGGTCGTGGGGTCGCTCAAAACGCCTCTCCGATGGAGATATGGACCGCGCAGAGCCCTTCAGGGGCGCCCGCGTACGCTGCCTCGGCGGAGGTCGAGGTCTTGTCGAACTTGCGCCCGAAGCCCAGGCATCCACCAGAGGACGGATAGATGTATCCGGGATCGCTGACGGGCAATCCCCGCCCGATGTTCAAGCGCCGTGCGATGTCCAGTCGGATGGGTCCCACCACCGTCAGGTAGCGCAGACCGGCGCCCACGGCGTGGTAGTGCTCGGGACCGAACAGCTTGGGGGCGTTCTTGCCAATCAGCCCCTCCGTGCCTACGAGGCCGGAGTCGTAGAAGAGGGCCAGCATCAGGCTGTCCGTGAGCATGTAGCGCAGCTCCACGGCGCTCTCGAAGAGGCTGTTGCCGCCCACGGGCACCGTGTCCCAGGAATCCAGGATGGGGTTGCCGGCCTCGTCCACCAGGATGTTGCCGTCGTCGTCTTCCTTGTAGGTGGGAGCGAGCGGCGTCATGGGCGACAGCCGCTGGCCGTTGAAGCCGCGCATCGCGGTGGCGCCGCCGGAGAAGAAGCGGGTGACGATGGAGCTCTGGCCGCCGCCCGCCGGATCCAGCGTGCCCATGCGCAGCTTCACCGCCAGCGTCAGGTCCTTCTTCTCCCCGATGGAGTAGTAGTAGCGCAGGTCAGGCAGCAGCCGGACGTAGTCGTAGTTGCCGAAGAAGGGACCGCCGCCCTTCTGCACGGACAGCGCCGCGTAGTAGCCCTCGCGCGGCTCGGTGCGGTCGTCGCGCCGGTCCCAGGCGAACGCCACCTCCAGGAAGCTGAGCGCGACGTCGCACTTTCCCTCCGGGTTGTTGCAACCCAGGATAATGGGCGGGACGGTTTCATCCGCGGTCACCTGCCCGTTCAGCCGGTAGAGCTGCAGGTTGTACGAAGGGAACACGGAGAAGGACGGGTGGGGTGTCCAGATGACGCCCGTCTTGAGGTAGCCGCCGTAGAACGAGTACGCCTGCTGCAGGCCCTTCTCCGCGGTGACGGAGGCCTGCAGGGCCACGTCGCGGAAGAGGAAGCGTGGCTGTTCGAACTCCGTGGTGAGGGTGAACACCGGGCCGGACTGCGAACCCTCGTCGGCGCGGAGGCCCGCCAGCACGTTGGGGATGAACGCGTAGCCCACGCGCCCGCGCAGCGTGAGCCTTCGCAGGCCGCCGCGGAAGTTGCGGTTGGTCCACTCGCCCAGCACGCGGCCTTCCTGCCGCGCGGCGTCCACGCCGATACCGCCGCCCAGCTTGAGCGAGTGGAAGGGCGCCTCGCGCACGTCCACCACCACTGGCACCGTGGCGTTCTGCCGGTCCGGCGCGCCCCGGTTCACCTTCACCGCGCCGAAGACGCCCATGCGGAAGACGCGCGCCTGCGCCTCCGCCAGCGCCGCTTCACTGAAGTAGGCGCCCTTGGTCACGGCGCCCTGCGCCTGTTCGATGATGCGGCGGGGCGGCACCTGCGGATTGGCGTCCGTGGCGATGAAGATGTTGCCGAAGCGGTAGCGCAGGCCCGGGGCCATCTGCAGGTCCACCACGGCCTTCTGCGTGGCCACGTCCACGCGCACCTCGCCGCCGACCTCCGCTTCCGCGTACCCCAGGTCCTTGAGCCGCTGGAGCACCAGGTCCTTGGTGGTGGCCCACGTCTCCTCGCGGAACACGTCCCCGGGCTTCATCGGCAGCTCTTCCAGGATGCGCTCGCGCTCGCGCTGCGAGGGCCGATCCTCCCCTTCGCCCAACGGCTCCAGGCCGTGCGGTTCGATGCGGTCGATGAGGGTGGGCTCGCCCTCGTTGACCACCACCTTGAGGCGCACGGCCTGGTCGCCGTCGGGGATGACCTCATTGGACTCCACCTGTGCCTGGTAGAAGCCCTCCGCCTGGTAGAAGCGCTCGATGCGGCGCAGGTCCGCCTGCCATGCGTTGGTGTCGAAGTAGTGCGCCTTGCCGAAGGGCCAGAACGCGTACCAGGGCGTGGAGGACGTGAGGATGCGGTCCTTGATGTCCCCGTCGTCCACCTTCTTCGTCCCCTCGATGTCCAGGGACTTCACCTTCGGCCCGGTGGGCTGATTGGAAGTGGTGGCGCACGCCGTCAACAGCACGGTCAGCGCGAGGGTCAAGGCGAGGCGGGATCGAAGGAGTCGGACGTCGGCCACGTCATGTTTCTTACCGGAAGGCCAGTGCCTGACGCGTTTCGCAATGTTTCTTTGTGTGGAGAGTGTCGCATTCCGCGACCTCGGGGGCGGGGTCAGTGTCCGCCAACCCCCGGGCCCCGCCGTGGCGCGTGCAACCCGGCCCGGGGTGCGTCAGATTCGGGCTCCTATGGTCCGGCGAATCGTGATGTTGCTGTCGGCCACGCTGGTGCTCGCCACCGGCTGCGGCGTGAACGAAGACGAGGTGGTCCAACTCAAGGAGGGCGAGAACCTCTCCGACACGCCCTACTGCGGCTCGCTCGGGTGCGCGGATCCGTTCCGCTTCTGCGCGGAGCTGTTCCTGGAGTTCGGCCGCTCGCCGCCCCTGTGCGTCTCGGAGAACATCTGCGACCGGCTGGATTGCGCGAAGTCCGGCCGCCGCTGCGCCGTGTTCGACGGCTTCCCCGGCCAGGTGAAGTGCGTCGAGGACGACGGCCAGTAACGGGGCCGCGAGGCGTCCCGTCAGTGCCCGCTCCCGGGGCGGCCGTCGTCCAGCGGCCCCGGGGCGGAAATCACGTCAGCGGCGCGACGAGGCGGTGAGCCACGCCAGGCGCTCCGCGGCGTCCTTCGTCTGGGCGTCCGTGAGCAGCGCGTCCGTGTTCTGCGCGATGCGGTAGGCCCAGTTGGCGTCGCCCATGGTGCCGGGCAGGTTGATGCGGTCGCGCGTGCCCAGCACGTCCTGCCACGGCAGCACGCACAGGTCCGCGCCCGCGTTCAGCGACGCGGCCAGCGTGGCGCGGTGGATGTCCGGGGTGAACTCACGCGTCACCGCCACGCCCTGGAACTCCGGCCACGCGCGCGCGGCGTTCTGGCGCTCGTGCTCCTGCGCCTGCTCCCACCACTCCGCCTGCGGCTCCGTGTCGTGCGTGCCGGTGGTGACCAGCGACACGGCGGGGAACTGGTGCGGGTCGCGGTAGGTGTTGTCGTCGCGCTCCCAGCGCAGCACGCGGTAGCCGGGCAGCTTCAGGTCCGCGAGGATCTGGCGCACGAACGGCGGAATCACGCCCAGGTCCTCGGCGACGATGCCCGCGCCCTCCGACAGCAGGCGGAAGTGCTTCTCACCCTGGCGGCGCCAGGTGGCCTCGTCCGCGGGGACGAAGTAGCCGGTGGGGTTCTTCTCGTCGCGGATCCACTGGCGGAAGTAGCCCACCGCGTGGTCCACGCGGCGCAGGTCGTAGTAGCTGGCCGCCTTGGCCGCGCGCTTCTTCAGCCACGCGTAGTCGTCCTTCTCCATGGCGGCGAAGTCGAAGTAGGGCAGGCCCCAGTCCTGGCCCGTGGCGGAGAAGTCGTCCGGCGGCACGCCCAGGCGCGCGTCGCGGCGCAGGATGTCCGGGTGGGCCCAGCAGTCGGAGCTGTCCTGCCCGATGATGAAGGGCTCGTCACCGCACAAGAGCACGTCCTTCGCCTTCGCCTGCGCGCGGACCTGGTTCCACTGGACCTCCGCCAGCCACTGGAGCCACGCGTGGTAGCGCACGCGGCGCTCCAGGCCTTCCTTCTGGATGGCGAGCAGCGCCGCCGGCTGGCGCGTGCGCAGCCCTTCCGGCCACTGCCACCAGGGACGGCGGTCCTCCTTCTCGCTGATGGCGGTGAAGAGGGCGTAGCTCTCCAGCCACTCGCCCTGCGCCTCGCGCCACTTCTGGAACTCCTGGGCGCGCGGCGTGCGCGGGGTCCACTCGTGCTTCTCGAAGTGGTCGAAGGCGCGCGCGAACGCGGCGTCCTTCAGCGGGAACACCAGGTCGTAGCGCACGCGCGGCGCGGAGCGGGCCTCCGTCAGCTGCTGCTTCTGCGCGTCGCTGAGCGCGCCCTCGCCGCCGGTGGCCTGGAACTCCGGCACCTGGTGGAGGTCGATGAAGAGCGGGTTCAAACCGAACGCGGAGCGCGTGGCGTAGGGGCTCGGGTCGCCGGGCGCGGTGGGCAGCAGGGGCAGCACCATCAACAGGCGCTGCCGCGCGGCCTTCATCCAGGAGAACAGGCCGTCCATGGCGCCGAAGTCGCCAATGCCGAAGTCCGTCCGCGAGCGCAGGGAGAACAGGGGAAGCAGGAGACCGGAGAGCCGGCCAGGAGTGGACATGCGGCGCAATCTGCCCCAGCCCCGGGCCGGTGTGAACTGCTGTCGCGACGCGGTGCGCACACGCCTGCCTGTCCGCCGGTTGGAAAACGCAGCGTTGGACGCTTTGCCGGCGCGAGCGCTCAGTGGTGGACGAAGTGCACGCGAGGCGGGACTCGACCGCCTCGCGGACGCCTGGCTCCCTGGCGTCGGGGGCGCCGCTCCTTCAGTCCTGGAAGTCGAAGTCCAGGGAGACCTCGGCGGCATCCCCAGGGCAGGTGCCGGCCGTCGGTCCCTGGACCGTCAGCTCCAGTTGCCCCCGGAGCCGGTCCTCCGAGTTCTCCTCCAGCACGAACCGGCCGGAGACCTGCTGGAGGGCGGTGACCGTGTCGTCCCCGTCCGGGCAGAACGACTGGGTCCACGCCGCCTTCAGTCCCGGCGAGTGTCCAGGGCCGGGCTCGAATTGGACCTTGTACCTGGAGCCCGCGTACCGCTGGTCCGGGACCTCGGTTGTTCCCTCGATGGCGTACTCCGCGGGCCCGCTCCCTTTCGCGAAGGATTCGAAGTCCACGTAGACGCAGAGGCCCCGGGCGTCCTCCCGGCGCTCCTCCAACGAGAGGTCGTCCGAATTGCAGAAGGCGAAGACCGGGCCGAGGTCGAAATCGGAGCTCCGGTCCGCATTGGGAAGGAACCCGCCAGAACCCGGCGTGGGGAACTCCTCCCAGACGTCGCCATGCCGCACCCGCATATGGCCGGTGACCCCGGGCTCCTTGCCGCACCCGGTCCCTCCCAGGACCGCGAGCGACAGCAGCAGCGCGAACGGGGCACGGCGGCAGAGGGGAGGCCTCCTCAGTGGGTTGTGCATGAGTCCGTGTGCCATCATCTTTCGCACCCGGGCAAGCCCCCCTGGCGTCGTGGGTGGATCTGGCCCCGGCTCCCGGTCCGGTTACGCTCCGCGACCCATGAAACCCCTTCCCCTGTCCTTCTACGCGCGGCCCGCCCTGGAGGTGGCGCGCGACCTGCTGGGCACCCTGCTGGTGGTGGACGGCGCGAAAGGCCGGCGGGTGGCCCGCATCGTGGAGGTGGAGGCCTACCTGGGCGAGCATGACCTGGCGGCTCATTCGTCCAAGGGGCGCACGCCGCGCACCGAGGTGATGTTCGGTCCGGCGGGGCGCTCCTACGTCTACCTCATCTATGGAATGCACCACTGCTTCAACGTGGTGACGGACGCGCCCGGGGTGGCGGCGGCGGTGCTGGTGCGGGGCGTGGAGCCGGTGGAGGGCATCCCGCCCGGGGAGCGGACGGACGGGCCGGGGAAGCTGTGCCGGGTGCTGGGGCTGAACCTGAACCACAACAACCTTCCGCTGGATTCGGACGGGCTGCACCTGCTCCCGGGGACGCCGGTGCCGGACGCGCGGGTGGAGCGGGGGCCGCGCATTGGCGTGGAGTACGCCGGGGCGTGGGCCGCTGAACCCTTCCGGCTGTGGGACCGGGACAGTGGACACGTCAGCCGCTTCGTGTCCAGGCGGCCTCGCCGTCGGCCTTGACGCGGAACCTTCCGGCTGGTTGGGTGGGAAACGCCATGTCCCAAGAGGCTTCCCAGGAAGAAGACCGGCAGGAAGAAGACCGGCGGCTCCTGGCGCGCGCCCAGGACGGTGACGTGTCCGCCTTCGAGGCCCTGGTGGGCCTGCACCAGGACCGGGTGTACGGCCTGGCGCTGCGGATGACGCGTTCGGAGGCGGACGCGGCGGAAATCACCCAGGACACCTTCCTTTCCGCCTACCAGCACCTGAAGGACTTCCGGGGCGAGGCGGCCTTCGGGTCCTGGGTGCACCGCATCGCGGCCAACCACGCCCTCATGCGCCTGCGTCACCGCCGGGTGGCCCAGGCGGCCGAGTCGGAGCTCCAGGCGCCGGAATTCACGGAGCGGGGCACCCTGGCGGACTACCCCGTCACGGACTGGAGCCGGGACGCGGAGGAGAAGGCGCTGGACGCGGAGCTGGGGCAGGCCATCCAGCAGGCGGCCGACCGGTTGCCGGAGGGCTACCGGGAAGTCTTCCTCTTGAAAGACGTGGACGGCCTCAGCTACGAACAAATCGCAGAAGTGACGGGGGCTTCCATCCCCGCCATCAAGAGCCGGCTTCACCGGGCACGGCTCGCGCTGCGAGAAGCCATCGACCTGTTCTACAACCGGGACAATCGCGGGGTGTGAAACCCCCAGGGCGTCTCGGCATCTTCGAACTGGAACGAGGGGAGCCGCAGTCAGCCGAGGTTCGGATGTATACCTGCAAAGATTCCATCAACCTCCTGCTGGAGTTCCTCGAAGGCGAGATGCCCGAGGAGGAGGCGCGGCACCTGCAGGAGCACCTGTCGGGCTGTAAGCCCTGCGAGGAATTCCTCAGCACCTATCGGGCGACTCCCGGCCTCTGCAAGCGCGCCATGGCGCTGAAGATGCCCCGGGAGGTGTCGGCGAAGCTGACCGAGTTCCTGCGCTCGAAGATCAAGTCCTGCTCGTGAACCTGAAACAACTGTCGCTGCCGGAGCTGGAAGCGGCGCTCGCGCCGGCCCAGCCGTCCGCGATCGCGGTGCGCAAGGTGTTCGCGGGCGTCTTCGCCCATGCCCGTCCCACGGTGGAGGCCGTCGCGCTGGCGCCCCAGGTGCCGCGCCGTGTCGCGGACCTGCTCCGCGCGCAGGCGGAGATGCCGTCCCTCAAGGTCGTCGAGCGGCGGCAGGCGGAAGACGGCTTCGTGAAGTACCTCTTCGAGTCGCCGCTGGGTGGCCGCATCGAAGCGGTGCGCATCCCCATCTTCGAGGAGAAGTACGTCGTCTGCGTGTCCAGCCAGGTGGGCTGTGCGCTGGCGTGCGACTTCTGCATGACGGGCAAGCTGGGCTTCCAGCGCAACCTCCAGACCTGGGAGATTCTGGACCAGGTGATGCAGGTGCGCGCGGAGGCGGACCGGCGCGTGGGGGGCGTGGTCTTCATGGGGATGGGCGAGCCGCTGCTCAACTACAAAGAGACCATCCGCGCGGCGCAGATCCTCTCGCACCCGGCCGGGTTCTCCATCTCCGGCACGGCCATCACGTTCTCCACGGCGGGGCACGTGCCGGCCATCCGCCGCTACACGCGGGAAGGGCATCCGTTCCGGCTGGCGTTCAGCGTGACGAGCGCCATCCCGGAGAAGCGCGCGAAGGTGCTCCCCATCGAGAAGACGCACCCGCTGCCAGAGCTGATTGAAGCCATCCGCGAGTACAGCGAGGCGCGGCGCGAGCGGGCGATGATCGCCTACGTGGCCATCCAGGGCTTCAACCTGGAGCGCGAGGACGCGGAGGCGCTGAAGGCGGCGTTCGAGGGCATCCCCATCAAGGTGGACCTCATCGACGTGACGGATCCGACGGGCAAGTACCTGCCGCCCACGGCGGAGGAGTTGAGCGCGTTCCGGGACCACCTGCAGATTTTGAAGGCGCCCATCGCGCGGCGCTATTCGGGCGGCAAGGAGATTGGTGCGGCGTGCGGCACGCTGGCGGCGAGCCAGTACGGCGGTACGGTGCTGCCGACGCCGGCCGCGGCGCCCCGACAGGCCTGACGTGCCGCCGTGTTCACCCGCGCGCGGGTGGAGCGGGCCCCGGGTTCCGCCGGGCGGGGAGACGACTTAAGTCTCGCGCAGGGAGCTTGCAGTCCTGGAGGGCACCGCGCGGATGTGGATCGAGCACGTCGACAAGCTGATTGGGGCGCTGGGGCCGTTCGGGTTCCTGGTGCTCGGCGTGGCGGCGATGCTGGAGTACGTGGTGCCGCCGTTCCCCGGGGACACCATCGTGTTGATGGGCGGCATCTACGCCGTGCGCGGGGAGAAGCCCTGGTGGCTGGTGCTCGCGGTGGTGACGGCGGGCAGCGTGATGGGCGCGTTCATCAACTACGCGGTGGGCAAGTGGCTGGCGAAGCGCTTCGAGGCGCAGCCGGGGCGGTCCTTCTTCGGGCTCACGCACGCGCGGCTGGAGCAGGTGCAGACGCGGATGCGGCACGCGGGGCCGTGGCTCTTGCTGGTGAACCGGTTCCTGCCGGGCATCCGGGGCGTCATCTTCATCGCGGCGGGGGCGGCGCGGGTGCCGCGCTTCAACGCGTTGGTGCTGGGCGCGGTGTCCGCGCTGGCGCACAGCGGGCTCATCATCGCGTTGGGCATGGCGGTGGGCGGCAACCTGGAGCGGCTGACGGTGCTGGTGTCGCGCTACCAGTACGCGGTCATCGGGCTGCTGGTGGTGGCGGCGCTGGGGTTCGGCGTGCGGGCGTTGACGCGGCGGCGTGAGTCGGCCGTGGAACCGTAGCGGGCCCGGCCGGGCAGGGAAATGTGTGGGGACGGCGTGCCGGAGCGGCGCGCACGTTGCGCGGGCCCGGGGTGGCGCGGTTGAGTCGGGGGCATGTTCCGCGCCCGTGCTCGCTGGTGGCTGCTCGTGTTGCTCGTCCTGGTGGGAGGGTGCCGCTGTGGCGACGACCCCAACGTGGGCGGTGCGAGCGCCAGCTTCCGGCCGCAGCAAGAGGTGGTGGACTTCGGCCGGGTGCTGGAGGGCACCCAGGTGCGCCGCTCGCTGACGCTGGTGGCCACCGGGCGCGCGGGCGTCACGGTGGACGCGGTGACGGACGCGCCCTTCTTCGTCGTCGTGTCGCAGATTGTCGTGGGGGGCAGCGGCACGGGCACGGTGGACATCCTGTTCTCCGCGGGCAGCACGCCGGTGGAGGGCGAGCTGGTGCTCACCGCGGGGCGCACCACGGCGAAGGTGCGGCTCACCGGCGTGGGCGTGCGTCCGCTGCCGTGCGTGCCAACGGGCGAGTGCCTCGATTCGCGCTTCGACCTGGAGTCCGGCCAATGCATCGAGTCGCCGCTGTCCGACGGTGCGTCGTGCATCCCCAGCAGCCGCTGCCAGGAGAACGGCCGCTGTCAGGCGGGCGCCTGCGTGGGGCAGCCCCGCACGTGCAATGACGACAACCCGTGCACGGAGGACAGCTGCTCTCCGGCACTGGGCTGCGTGAGGGCGGAGGTCGCGTGCCCGTCGTCGAGCAACCCCTGCAAGGTGGGCGTGTGCGACCGCAACGAGGGCTGCCAGGAGGTGGACGTGGCGGACTTCAGCCCGTGCGGCGCGGTGAGCTGCAAGGCGGCGCAGGTCTGCTTCAGCGGCACGTGCCGGACGGTGAAGCCGCCGGACGGCTTCGTCTGCGCGCCGGCCACGCCCTGCCAGGACGAGGGCAAGTGCAGCGCGGGTGAGTGCATGCGCCCGGACGCGGGCGACCTGAAGCCCGACTTCAGCGCGGAGCTGGGTGGAGCGCCCGTCGCGGAGGACGGGGGACCGGTGCTGCTGGCGGACGACGGGACGGTCTACGCGTCGGTGTGCGGTGAGGACGGAGGATGCTGGCTCGCCGCGTACACGGAGAGCGGACTGCTGCGCTACGCGTCGCCCTATGAAGACGGAGGTGTGAGGACGTTGCTCGCGGCTTCGGACGCGGGCGTGGTGGTGCTCGCGCCGGAAGCGCTGGAGGCGTACGCGCCCCGGGGCGTGGGCGAGCTGCGCTGGCGCACGTCGCTGGCGTTCTCCGACGCGGCGCTGGATGGAGGGACACCGGAGGGCGTGCCCGGTACGGGAACGGGCCGGGTGGCGCTCACGAAGGAAGGGGACGTGCTGACGTACGTCACGTGGAGCGGCGATGCGGGCACGGAGCCACTGCGCTCCCGGCTGGTGTTGCTGAGCGCGGACGCGGGAGCACCGCTGGCGATGGGGCCGGAGGAGGATGGAGGCGGAGCGGCGAGGCTCGCCGTGGACGACACGCGCGGCGCGTACCTCTACACGCCGTGGGATGGACGGCTGGCTTTCACGAGCTGGGCACTGCCTGAGCCGGGCACGGACGGCGGGACTGCCGTCGCGGGCTTTGCGTCGCCCGTCGGACCGTACTCCGCGGATGTTTCGGGCTCAGGCCCTGTGCTGGCCACGCGCCAGGCCGACGCGCACGCGAGCGGGTTCGGCGCTGCGCGCCCTGTACGGCCCGCGTTTGCGACATGGGCCGGCGCATCCACTGCGGAGGTTGGACCCATGTTCGGGCCGGCTGTCCTCGAGGACGGAGGCGTCGCCGCGCTGAGCCTCGAACCGCTCGGGCCCGGTGTTCCGGGGGGCGCATCGTCACTGGCGCTCGCATCGGGACGGTTGCTCGTGGGCACGCAGGCCTTCGTGGAAACGGATGGGGGCGTGCTCGGCGCGCTGGATTGGGACGCGGGCACGCGCACGCTGTCGCCCCTGGCCGAGCCCGTTCTCATGTCGCCCGGAGGCACGACCGGCCATGCGCTCGCGCTCGCATGCGACCACACGGACGGCACCCCCTGCGTCGACGCGGAGCTGCGCACCGTGCTGCGCTCCTTCAGCTCCGACGATGGCCACTTCCTCTCGGAGGTGGACGTGCTGCCCTCGCCGCTGTTGCCCGGCACCTTCCATGAGGCCGCGCTGCTGGAGCAGAACACCGTGGGCGTGCTCGCGGACGCGGCGCTGCCGAACGGTCAGCGTCAGGCGTGGCTCGAATGGATTGCCTTCGGCAACAAGGTCAATCAGTGCGCCCTGCCGGGCCGCGTGGAGGTCGCGGGCGCGGTGTTCGCGGGGAACCTGCTGCACGTGGCCCTGCGCCGCGACGGCGTCTGGTGGCTGGAGGCCTATCCCCTCGGTGGGCGCGCCGAATCCCGCGGCTGGCCCCAGCGCAACGCCAGTCCCGGCGGGACACGCAGGGCCGTGCCCTGAACCCCTGTGGCTTGACCGTGCAGCACGCACGAGGAGGCTGCCTGTCGCTTCGGGCAGCGACAGGCAGCGTGCGGTGCAGTCGGGTCGGCGGGGAGTCTCAAACTCCGCGCGCCTGACTCCTAGGGAAGAATCCCGCCCGTCCACGCCCGGACGTGGTTCGTGCCTCGCCACTCCTTGTTCTTCGCCTCAGCCGTGGAGTGGATCCGAAACATGATGCGCTTGGCGTTCGCCTTCTCGGGAACCTCGACAACCTCGTACGAGAGCACGGTCCCGCCGAAGTACGAGCGCTTCCCCTTGGTCTCGTGGAGGTAGATCGTTCCGCCGACGAGCTGAGCTGCCTCCTCGGGCGAGAAGTCCCAGTAGCCCGAGTTGTAGATCGGGGGTTTGACGGCATGAAGGTTGAGTTCACGCGCGCATTTGATGTGAGTACTCGCCATGGTTGCTCCCAGTTGAAGCGTAAGAGGTGGTGCCCTAGCCGACCGCGGCGGGGTCCACCCAGAGATCCTCGAAGCGCACCTGCGGCGGGGTCTGGTGCAGCCGCAGGTTCTGCACCGCCGCCGTCGCCGCCGCGTGCGTGCGGTCGTGGTATAGCGGGATGAGCGGGCAGTCCTCGCGTGCCAGCATCTCCGCGCGTTTGTAGAGCTGCGAGCGGAGCTCCGGGTCGATGGACACGCGCGCCTCGGCCGTCAGCCGGTCCAGCTCCGGGTTGCGATAGCCCAGCGGATACACCGTCTGCGCGCTGGAGTTGAGCAGGAAGTGCAGGAACGCATCCGGATCCGGGAAGTCCGCCAGCCACAGCGTGCGGAACGCCGGGACCTTCCCCTCGCGCAGGCGCGGCAGGTACTCCTCCGGCGTCATCTGTTCGTGCCGCAGCTCCAGCAGCCCCGCTTGAATCAAGGGCCGGAAGAGCACCGCGTCCTCCGCGGACGTGTCGCGGCCCACCGGGTGGTGCAGGGTGAGCTGCAACCGCCGCACGCCCGCCTCGCGCAAGAGCCGCTCCGCCAGCGTCAGGTCCGGCACCGGCGCGGGCCCCAGCTCCTGTGCGCCATCCAGCAGCTCCGGCGGCGTGAACGTACGGGCCACACGCGCGCCCGGATGGAACTGCTCCACCACGCCCGGGATGTCCATGCCCGCGCGCAGCGCCCGCCGCACGCGCACGTCGTTGTAGGGCGCCTCGTTCAGGTTGAGACCCAGGAACGCCGTGGACGGCGTGGTGCTGGTCACCACCTGGTGCGCCTCCAGCCCCTTGGCCTCCGTGTGCTCCACGTGCAGGAACGACACGAGGTCCACCTGCCCGTCCAACAACTGCCGCACGGCCTGGAGACGCGTGTCCGCGAGGACGAACTCCAACCGGTCCAGCAACGGGACCCCGCCGCGCCAGTAGGTGGCGTTGCGCTCCAGCACCATCCGGTCCTGCTGCATGCCGACGACGCGGAACGGGCCGGTGCCCACCAGCTTCCCCGAAGGGTCCAGCTTCGCCACCGCCGTGGCCGTCAGCGCCATGAGCTGGAGGAAGAACGCCTTGGGCTCGCGCAGGCGGATCTCCAGCGTGCCCTCGTCCAGGACTTCGATGCCTGTCACCTCGCGCGCCATGCCGCTGGAGTACTCGCGCGCGCCCTCCACGTCCTCCAGCAGGCTGCGGTCCGGCGAACGCAGCGCCGGGTCCATCAGCCGCTCCAGGTGACGCTTCACGTCCTGGGCGTTGAGCATGGTGCCGTCGTGGAAGGTGACACCCCGGCGCAGGTAGAAGCGGTAGCGGCGAGCGGACGGGTCCGCGTCCCAGCGCTCGGCCAGGTCGGGCACCAGCACGCCGTCCTCCAGCCGCACGAGGCAGGAGAAGAGACACGCCGTCAGCTCCGCCATCTGGTTCTCGACGCTGAACAGCGGATCCACCACCTGCCGCGCGCGCAGCGAGCCCGACTGGTGCAGCCCCACCCGCAGCGTGCCGCCCGCCCTTGCCCGGGGCAGCTGGAAGCGGAACACCTCCGCCTCCAGGCTCGCCGTCTCGTGGCCCAGCTGGTCCACCGTGCGGTCCAACCCGTCGCCAATGCGGATGACCCGGCGCGCGTCCTCGCGCACCTGCGCGATCTCTTCACGGATGGACGCGTCGCCCCGGGTGAGCACCTGGTGCGCGGCCCGCAGCTCCTCGATGGCCGCGCTCAGGCGCATCACCGCTTCGGACAGATCGCGGCCGGTGCGTGCCTGGGCCTCGGCCTTCTGGCCGGCGCTCTGGCCCACGCGCGACATCTCCTGAATCTGCCGCACCAGGTCCCGCGCGTTGCCGGACTGCTCGATGGCCATGCGCGTGATGTCCTCCACGCGCCGGGCCACGCGCTTGCTGGCCTCCACGACGGTGGCGCCCTGCGCCTCCAGCCGCTGCGTCTCCATCACCGTGGCCTCCACGGCGGCGAAGGTGCGCTGGGTGATGGAGCGGATCTCGCTCAGGGCCTCGGAGGCGCGGTCGCCCAGGGCCACGCCCGCGGTGGCCTGCTCGCGGCCCTCCTGCACCAGCGCCACGGCGGTCTCCACCGCGTCGCGGATGCCGGTGACCATGGTGCCAATCTCGCGCGTGGAGCGCGTGGTGCGCTCGGCGAGGCTGCGGATCTCGTTGGCCACCACGCCAAAGGGTCGGCCGTGCTCGCCCGCCTGCGCGGCGATGATGGCGGCGTTGAGGGCCAGGAGGTTCGTCTGGTCGGCGATCTCCTGGATGACGTCCACGATGCGGCCAATCTCCAGCGACCGCGTGCCGAGCATCTCCATCAGCTCGGCCGCCTTGCGCACCGTCTCCTCCACCCGGTACATGCCCTGCACGCTGTCGCTCACCAGCGCCTCGCCGCGCTGGGCGGTGGCGGTGACGGCGATGGCCATGCTGTTGGTGTCGGTGGCGCGGCGGCGCACGGCGTCGATGCCGCCCTCCACCAGCGCGACGAAGTCCTCCGCCTCGGAGGCGAAGCGGCCCAGCTCGTCACCCGACGCGGCGATGTGGGTCAGCCGCTCCGTCATCGCCTGGGTGAGGCCGCTGGTGCGCTGGCTGAAGTCGTTGACGGTCTCCAGGCCGTCCACCACCTGGTGCAGCCGCTCGGTCATCTCCAGCAGGGCGCCCGTCGTCTCGTGCGCGAAGGTCTCGATGTGCTGCACGCGCTTGATGGCGACCTGGAGGCTGGTGCCGTTGCCGCCCACGGCGCTGAGCGTCCGCTCCACGGCGCCGCCCTGACGGCGCGCGGCCTCCAGCAGCATGCGGGCCTGCTCGCTCACGCCGTTGCCGGTGCGGTGCAGGTTGCTCGTCACGCGCTGCACCTGGGACATGGCGCGGCGCAGGGACAGGATGAGGCGGCGCAGGTCCTCCTGGCCCTCGAAGCCCGTGTGGATGGGCGTGGTGAGGTCGCCCTCCGCCAGCCGGGACATCAGGTCGCGCCGCTCGCGCCGGCGCATCGCCGCGAAGCGGAACCACGCCAGATAGCTGCCGATGAGCCAGAGGAACGGCACGCCAAGAATCAGCACCGCCCAGCCGGCCACGTCATCCGGCTGGCCCGTCACCCACCGCAGCAGCAGGCCCAGGATGAGCGCGGAAACCAGGGCCGCCGCCAGCCCGAACGAGAAGAGGTACCGTTTGGCGCCCATGGACGGGGGGACGCTATCCCGCCTTCTCGCGCCGGTCCTCAATTCGACGCATGCTTGGCGACACATGAAGGCCTTCTTCGCCATCGCCATGCTGGCGCTCCCGGGAATCCCCGCCAGCACGGGCGCTGAGGCCGCCAGGGCAGCAAGCTCGGCCCGGTACGTCTTCGCGTGGCGGGGCGTGCCGGTGGGCACGGTGGGGCTGTCCCTGGACGCGGGGCGGTTCACGTACACCAGCCGGCACCTGCACGTGCGCGATGGCCGCGCGGGCGAACGCGTGCGTGAGGTGACGCTGCGAGTGGACGCCGCGGGGCGCGTGACGGGCGCGGACGCGGTGCCCCAGGCCCTGTGGCTGTGGCACGGGCCGCCGCCCGAGGGCTGCGTGAAGGGCCGCGAGGAGCTGTCCGGCCAGGAGGGACCCCACTGCGTCACGGCGAGAGGCGCCACCACCGCCGAGGGCACGATGCTCGGCGCGCGCTTCCGTGCCCGCTATGACGAACAGGGCCAGCTCCAGGCGCTGGAGGTGGGCGACTCCCGCTTCACCCTGGCGGCGCCCGGGGCGCGGCTGCGAGCACCGCCGGAGCTCTTCGCGGACGGGGTGCCCGTGGAGGGCGGCACCGACGGCGCCCTGAGGCTCGTGCCGGCCCGGCAGGAGGCACCGCGCGCTCCAGCGGTTCCCGCCCGGCTGCCGGACATGACGGAGTGGACGACAGCCGAAGCGCGGGCCCTGTCCGCGAAGGTGCACGCGGCCTTCCCGGACAAGGAGCCCACGGCGGCGGACTGGCGTTCGGGAGGGGAGGGCGAGGCCGGAGGCTGCCTGGCGCACGCGCTGCGCTTCGCGTCCCTGGCGCGCGCCAGGGGGCAGCGGGTGGGGCTGGTGCACGGGCTGCTGGTGGTGGACGGCGGCGCCGCCCGGCCGCACGCCTGGGTGCGGGTGGCGCTGCGGGGCGGCGGGACGTTGGACCTGGACCCCACGTCCCTGGACTCCGTGCGTCCGGACACGCACCTGGCGTTGGCGCTGGTTCCGCCGGACGGCCCCGGCCTGGAGGCCGGGGAGCGATGGCTGTCGCTCCTGCGCGGAGACTGGCGCGTGGTGCGCGCTACTCGAACGGAATGATGGACAGCTTCGCGCCGGCCTTCACTTCCAATATCTCCTTGGCGCGCGCGGGCAGGTAGATGACGGTGTTGTCCAGCCGGGCCTGGCAGCGCACGGAGCGGAAGCGGTTGCGGCCGGACTCGCGCTCGGCGGCGACCAGCACGTCGTCGCCTTCCAGTTCGAAGTCCTCGTCCGCCAGCTTCACCGTGCGGTAGCGGCGCACCAAAGTGATGTCCGCCGTGTCCGCCTCGAAGTGCGGGCCGCCGTCGAACGGGTCGATGCGCTCCACGTACCGGAAGCCCACCCGCTCCAGCATCCGCTGCACGCCGCGCGTGGCCGGGCCCACTTCGCCCAGCACCTTCTGCACGCGGTCCGGGAACAGCGACGCGTAGATGTCCGACGCGGGGAACAGCTCCTTGATGAACTCCTTGTTCTGGCGGCTCAGCCGGTCGGCCTCCAGGTAGGTGAGCCCGGTGAACTTCTTCCCGCAGGCCTCCCACAAGAGGCTGCGGCCGTCCGGGAGCAGCGGCGGGAGCAGCTCCGCCAGCACGCGCGGCCGGAACAGGCGCCGGTGCATGGAGATGAAGAGGAAGCGCACGAAGGACAGCTGCTTGCCGGGCTTGTCCGGCGTCGCGCGGTAGGGCGGGTCCACCACCAGGCCGCCAATCTCCGTGGGGCCCTCGTAGTTGTACGCGATGGACAGCACCTTGTGCCGCAGGTGCCGCTCCAGCGAGGCGGAGTAGTGCTCGCGCTCGCTCACCTCATAGTAGATGTGCGGCGCGTCGTACGTGCCGTGCTGGGCGATGATCATCGACGTGCCGATGATGAGGCTGTTGCGCACGTCCTCCAGCACGAACAGGTATTCGCGCTCGAACGGGTCCTTCACCTTGCCGGCGAAGCTCTTCACCGACTTGTCGATGATGGCCTCGAGCGTCTCCTCGTTGTTCGGCAGGTTGACCGTGTTCAGCACCGCGGCAAGACGCTTCAGGCCGGGCAAATCGGTTTTCTGGACGTCTCGCAACACGAGCATGGGGCACGCTGAAGAGCGCCCCGGGAAGGGAGCGCCGGAAGGGCCCGTGACCTTACACCACGCCCCCGGCCCGTCAGCCTCCTGCATGCTCCCTTGTCAATGACGCGTTGCGTTCAGGACATCGCTCCGCCGTCCGCCCGGTGGGTACGGACGGCCCGGTCCCGTCGTGAAACATGTCTCAATCCAGGTGGGGGCTTGCCTGGTTGCATGCTGTGTTGTCAGGCGTCTGGGAATGGTTTGGCGGCGGAATGAAGACAGGGAATGATGTTGGCCAATCGCTGTCGAAGTTTGAAAGCAAAGCATCAAGTCTTCCCCCTCCCCCAAGGACACCTCATTGAAAGCACTGCACCTCTGGCTCGTGGCGTGTCTGCTCCCGAGCCTCGCTGCGGCGGAAATCGTCTGGCGGGGCGATTTCGAGACGGGAAACCGTTCTCAATTCAGCACGGAACAGATGGTGAGCTCGGACCGGCTCCAGGTGGTGTCGAGTCCGGTGGCGGAGGGCAAGTACGCGCTCAAGGCCACGGTGAAGCAGGGCGATGACCCCATCAACTCCAGCGGCAACCGCAATGAGCTGGTCTACCTGAGCAACGAGAAGGTGGGCTCGGAGTACTGGTACCGCTGGAAGGTGATGTTCGCGAACGACTTCCCCAGCGTGGACGCCTGGCAGCTCTTCACGCAGTGGCACCACGACGGGTGCTGCGGGTCGCCGCCGGTGGAGTTCTTCGTGAAGGGCGAGCTCATCCGCCTGACGCTGAACGACAACGGCACGGTGTGGAGCACGGCGCTCAAGCGCGGCGTGTGGCAGGAGTTCATCTTCCACGTGAAGTGGTCCCCGGACGCGTCCGTGGGCTACGTGGAGCTGTGGCACAACGGCGTGCAGGTGTTGAAGAAGACCAAGGCCATGACGATGTTCGCTGGCCAGAACAACTACCTGAAGCTGGGCCTGTACCGGGACGACACCATCAAGCCGGTGGGCGTCGTCTACCACGACGGGTTCATCCAGGCGACGAGCCGCGAGGACGTGTTCCCGGTGGTGCAGCCGGATCCGGATCCCGTGGTGGACGCGGGCACTCCGGCGGACGCGGGTTCGGCGGTGGACGCGGGCTCGCCGGTGGATCCGGTGGTGGATGCGGGCTCGCCGGTGGATCCGGTGGTGGATGCGGGCTCGCCCGTGGATCCGGACCCCGTGGCGGACGCGGGCACGTCGGTGGATGCGGGCGCGGGCACGGGCGTGAAGCCGTCTCCGCTGGATGAGGGCGAAGGCGACACGAACTTCCACGGCGGTTGCTCCGCGAGTGGTGGGTCGCTGGCCGCGTTCTCGCTGCTGGGCCTGCTGGGCCTGGTGAAGGCGCGCCGCCGCCGGAGCTGAAGCGCGGGTGAAGGGCCTTCCCGCTCCGGTGCGTCCGGAGCGGGAGGTGGGTTGAAGGAGTCCGCGCTTCCATGCGAGGAGGCGCGGAATGACTCCTCCCCGAAGGATGTGGTGGCTGTGCTGCTTCCTGCTGTGGACTGCGTGCGCGGGCCCGGAGGTTCGTGCGCCGCGAAGCTACTCCCAGGTGGCGATGGACTCCGCGACGGCGGGGTGTCTGCGAAGCCCGGCGTGCGCGTCCCAGGTGGGACAGGACGCCATCCTGCCGTGGCTGTCCCGCGCGGCGGTGCGTGCTGCGGAGGCCGCGGCGGTGATGCGCCTGTGGGAGGCGGCGGAGGTGGCCCGCGTGGAGCATGTGCTGGTGGAATGCGCGAAGCAGGCGAACCGCGAGGTAAACGATCGGATGCTGGGGCCCGGACGGCGGACCTCTCGCGAGATCTGTGAGCAGAAGGTGGTGGACGCGAACGGCCGGGAGATGACGCGGGCCGTGCAGTTGGGGAACGCGAAGCACGCGGCGGCGCTGGAGTGCGTACAGCGGGAACTGGGCGCCACGGACGCGGGACGGTTCAGTCTGGAGCCGCGCTACCTGCGGGACGCGAAGACCGGGCGGACGCGATGGTTGGATCCAGAGGAGGTGGCCCGCTGGCTGGCTGCCGGACAGTTCTTCCTGCTGACGGGGACCATCGCGCCGGATGTGGTGCTGCACGCCTTGGGGAACCCACTGAAGGTACAGCGGATCTACGACTTCAAGTTCCCGTGCCCGGTGAGCAACTTTCCTCGATGGGATCCCTATCCTGAAGGGCACCCCTTCGCCCCAAAAGAGCAGGGTGAGATCTACCAGCAGCTGCTTGAGAGCGAGCAGACTCCTCAGCTGATATCTCCCAATTTTGGAGTCACGCCATGACCGGGCCAGTCCCAAGGATTCGTGAAGGCATGGACATCGAGGACCAGTGGGTGGTCCTCGTGCGGGAGGGGATCAGCATCGCGTTCTACATGCGGCAGCCCCACGAGTTGATGGCCTCGGCCGTGTGGCGAGCACTGGAGCGCTACCGTCAGGCCATCAGCCCGCGCCAGCCTGGCTGGTACGTAGACTACTCGGGGGACTGGCAGCCGTTGGACTCCGAGGGCGAGGCAGTCATTCGGAAGCGGCTGCTGGCAACCTCTGCATTGGTCGAGCTGATCGAGCGCCCCGACTCCGTGACGGGAATCGCATTCAAATACCAGGGGCGGAGCAAAGCGGCGGCTGGCTT
Source organism: Corallococcus carmarthensis (assembly GCF_003611695.1). Taxonomy (GTDB): domain Bacteria; phylum Myxococcota; class Myxococcia; order Myxococcales; family Myxococcaceae; genus Corallococcus; species Corallococcus carmarthensis. The sequence goes on from NZ_RAWE01000013.1 coordinate 28,118, forward strand.
CGAGAAGGAGGAACAGGAGAGTACCTGTGCCTTGGAGTTCCGGCTGCCCATCGAGTTCTTGGCCGAGCGGGGGCCGGAGTGGATCCGCTCGCTGGCCATCGACCTGGGGCACGAACTGCCCTGGAACTCGGGGCACGCGGGGCTGTCGCTTGAGTTGGGCACCTGGCCCAAGACCCTCACGCCGCGCCTCCATGAAGTGACCCGGCGTCACCCGGGCTTCGACCTGAATCGACTGAACAAACTCGCCCTGTACCTGGGCACGAAGCTCCGTCCCCCCGCGTGGCTCACGTTCCTGGGGCCACCGGTCCTGAACGAACTGGGTGGCGTGGAAGGACTGCGCTCCCAGCTGCGCTCACCTTCAACCCAGGTCGAATCCCTGTCTCCGGACCGCGCACTCGTGTCCCTGGGCCCGGTCCCCGAAGCCGGGGACATGGATGCCGGTGACACGCTGCCCGCGTACCGCGAGCTGGCCCGCGTGCTGGAACCCTGGCTCTATGCGCACAAAGGCGAATGGGGCTTCTTCACCGAAGCCGAGGTCCGCCAGTGGGAGCGCCGCTTCCTCTGACCGCGCACCCGGCAGGCGTGCCTCGCTGCGGACAGGCCCTGTGGCATCATCCCCAGCCGCCATGCCGCAGACGCCTCGCAAGGTCTCGCTCGTCCTGAGCTACCAGTACCCCGGCAAGTACGCCTTCACCGTGCTCGCCGGCGCCGTGGAGGCGGACCCCGCGCTCGCGGACGTGTCGCTGCACTTTCCTCGCAACCGCGAGGACCTGCTGACCACCGTGCGCGAGCGCGTGGACGCGGGCGACACCGTCGTCGCCGCGTGGTCCTTCTACTCCGCCAGCTTCGGCCCCTCCGTGGAGGAGCTGGCCTGGGTGCGCGAACGGCTGGAGGGCCGCGACGTCCTCTGCATCGCGGGCGGCGTGCACGCCACCGCGGAGACCCTCCAGACGCTCCAGGCCGGCTTCGACCTCGTCGCCGTGGGCGAGGGCGAACACACCCTGCGCGCCCTGCTGGTCCGTATCCTCAAGGGCGAGGACCCGCGCACCACGCACGGCACCGCGCACCTGAAGGACGGCAAGCTCGTGCAGCACGGCCACGGCGAGGGGGTGCGCCTGGACGACTTCCCCCCGTTCGCCGCGCGGCACGTGAAGTTCGGCGCCATCGAGATCACCCGGGGCTGCATCTACGCCTGCCGCTTCTGCCAGACGCCCTTCATGTCCAAGGCGCGCTTCCGGCACCGCACCGTCGCCAACATCGCCCACTGGGCCCGCGAGCTGCGCCGCGCGGGCCGGCGCGACCTGCGCTTCATCACCCCCACGTCCATGTCCTACGGCACTCCCGACGAGACCGTGAACCTGGCCGCCGTGGAGGAACTGCTCGCCGCCGTGACAGAGGCCATGGCCCCGGACGGGCGCATCTACTACGGCACCTTCCCGTCCGAGGTGCGCCCGGAGCACGTCACGCCGGAGGCCCTGGCGCTGCTCAAGCGCTACGTGGCCAATGACAACCTCATCATCGGCGGCCAGTCCGGCTCCGAGCGCATCCTCCAGGCCACCCGCCGCGGTCACGACGTGGAGACCGTGGTGCGCGCCGCGCGGCTCGCGGTGGAGGGCGGCTTCGTGCCCAACGTGGACTTCATCCTGGGCCTGCCCGGCGAGGAGCCCGCGGACGTGGAGGCCACCCTGGACCTCATGCAGCGGCTGTCCGACCTGGGCGCCCGCGTGCACGGCCACACCTTCATGCCGCTGCCCGGCACGCCCTACCGCGACGCGGCCCCCGGCCGCCTGGACGCGCGCACCCAGCAGCGGCTGGACTTCCTCGCGTCCCAGGGGCGCCTGTATGGCCACTGGAGGGCGCAGGGCGTGCTCGCGGAGGCCATCGCCGCCCGCAGACAGCCGCGCGCCCGCTAGCCGCACCCGTTACACTCGCGCGATGGCTGAACAGACGCCTTACTGGCTCCTCATCTCCGTGCTCTTCAGCTCCCAGCCCCTCACCCCGGCGCTGGCCATGACGCTGCACGAGGCCGCCTTCGAGCTGTACTCGCGCGGCGAGGGCTCACGCGAGGTGGCCGGCGATCTGCTCTCCGGCCGCGTGAACAACCTGCGCAAGGACGTGTCCCTGGGCGGCATCGCCGGGCCCGCCTTCGAGGCCGAAATCGAGACCGAGCGCGGCTCCGGCGTGGTCCGCTTCGTCCTCACCCGCCAGGGTCTGGAGATGATGAAGGCCCAGGCACCGGCTTCAGCGGCCCCCGCGAAGCCGAAGTACCTCAACTGAGGAAGGGGGGCCCTGGCCGCCCGGCCGCTCCCGGAACGGCACTCCGTCACCACCTTGAGGGCTCAAGGGAGGAATGACGGCATGGACCCCAAGGACGAATACCTGAAGAAGAGCGCCGGCATCCCACTGGATCCGGAGAGGCAGAAGGACCCGGACGAGGACGGCGACAGGGTGCCCGCGGAAGGCCGCGCCGAGGAACTCAACGACGTCACCGGACAGAACGGCGGTCAGCGCACCGACGTGGACAAGCCCTGGAACGACGCGCGGAGCCGACAGGACGGCATCCGCGACCAGTACAGCGACGACAGCGACAAGAAAAAGCCCTGAGGTCTCCCCCAGGGCTTCGTGAAATCGGGTGCTGAAGAACGGCCTGGGGCGCTTTGACTACTCGCGCTCCAGGTCCAGCTTCATGCCGCCCATGTGCAGGATGGACTGGGACATGGACACCGCGGACATGGTGGCCAGATCCTCGATGGCCTGCATCTCCTCGCTCTTGGGCTCCGCGCCCGTGCCCGTCTGCGAGGTCGCGGCCTGCTGCTGCGGCTGCTGGCCCGTGACGTTCACCGGCGTGGAGGTGGCGCCCGCGGTGTAGGTGCCCAGGAGCGAGCCGTGCGGCGTGGCCCCCATCTGCGCCAGCGCCGACGACACCACCGACGCGCCCGTCAGCTGCGCGCCCGCCTTGGGCTGCGCGGCCGCGCCCGACATCAGCGAGCCGAAGCGGCTGCCCGACACGGAGGAGGCGGTGTTCGTCGTGGCCGGCTGCACCCGCGGACCGGAGAGGGACGTGATGCGGTTCATGGCGGCTCCCGTCAAAAGGCCCCGGTCAACTCGAGACGCGCCTGGGCGCGCCTCTGGGGCTTCAAGTTCGTTCTCCCCATTATCGCCCCGGGCCCCGGGAAGTTGCCTCTTCCGCTTCCAAGCCCGCTGGCCCCAGGACCCTGGGAACGGCGAAGGCCGCGAAATCCCGGGGGAATTTCCCCTGGGACGCCGCGGCCTCCATGCCTTTCAGCCTTGGGGCTGATCCGCCCGGCCTAGAACTGGTGGGCCTCGGTGGACTCGTGCAGGGCCAGGGTGCTGGCGCTGCCGCCGGAGATGACCTCGGCGACCTGGTCGAAGTAGCCGGTGCCCACCTCGCGCTGGTGGCGCGTGGCGGTGTAGCCGTCCTTCTCCGCGCCGAACTCCGACTGCTGCATCTCGCTGTAGGCCGCCATGCCGCGGTCCTTGTACTTCCGCGCCAGCTCGTACATCGAGAAGTTCAGCGCGTGGAAGCCGGCCAGCGTGACGAACTGGAACTTGTAGCCCATGGCGCCCAGCTCGCGCTGGAACTTCGCGATGGTGCTGTCGTCCAGGTTCTTCTTCCAGTTGAAGGACGGCGAGCAGTTGTACGCGAGCATCTTGTTGGGGAACTTCTTGTGGATGCCCTCCGCGAAGGCCTTGGCCTGCGCCAGGTCCGGGGTGCTGGTCTCGCACCACACCAGGTCCGCGTACGGGGCGTAGGCCAGGCCGCGCGCGATGGCGCACTCCAGGCCGCCCTTGATGCGGTAGAAGCCCTCCGCCGTGCGGCCCGCCGCCTTGTCGATGAAGGCGTGGTCGTACTCGTCCGCGTCGCTCATCAGCAGCTTGGCGCTGTCCGCGTCCGTGCGGGCGACGAGCAGCGTGGGCACGCCCATCACGTCCGCCGCCAGGCGCGCCGCGGTCAGCGTGCGCACGAAGTGGCTGGTGGGCACCAGCACCTTGCCGCCCATGTGGCCGCACTTCTTCTCGCTGGCCAGCTGGTCCTCGAAGTGCACGCCCGCGGCGCCCGCTTCGATCATCCCCTTCATCAGCTCATAGGCGTTGAGCGGACCGCCGAAGCCGGCCTCCGCGTCCGCGATGATGGGCGCGAACCAGTTGCGGTCATGACGGCCTTCCGCGTGGTCGATCTGGTCCGCGCGGCGCAGGGCGTTGTTGATCTTCTTCACCACGCTGGGGACGGAGTCCACCGGGTAGAGGCTCTGGTCCGGGTACATCTGGCCCGCGGAGTTCGCGTCCGCGGCGACCTGCCAGCCGGACAGGTAGATGGCCTTGAGGCCCGCGCGCACCATCTGCACGGCCTGGTTGCCGGTGAGGGCGCCCAGCGCGTTGATGTACTCGTCGGTGTGGAGCAGCTCCCAGAGGCGGCGGGCACCCATCTCCGCCAGCGTGTGGCTCACGCGGATGGAGCCCCGGAGCTTCTCCACGTCCTTCTCGGTGTAGGTGCGCGTGATTCCCTCGAAGCGCTGGGCATGGAGCTTCGCATGAGGGGAGGCATCGGAAGTGGTCGGCGTCGCGTCGTACATGCCAGGACTCCTCGGGCTGCGGTGAAGGGTTGAAGAAGACGTCGGTGCTGCGTTGGAAAAGGCGTCAGGCCTGCGGGTCCAGGGCCTCGTAGGCGGGCAGGGTGAGGAAGTCCTCGAAGACGGGCGCGGTGGACAGCTGCTCGAAGAGGGCGCGGGACTTCTCCATGTGGGCCTGGCCGTAGCGCTCGACAGCGCCCTCGCGGCCCATCCGCTCCATCTCCTCCGCGAGCAGCTTGCGGAACAGCTCCTGCGTCACCTTGCGGCCGTCCTCCAGCGTGGCGTCGTGGTGGAGCCACTGCCACACCTGGGCGCGGGAGATTTCGGCCGTGGCCGCGTCCTCCATCAGGTTGTAGAGCGGCACGCAGCCCAGGCCGCCCAGCCACGCGGCGGTGTACTGGATGCCCACGCGGATGTTGTGGCGCAGGCCCTCTTCCGTGCGCGTGCCGGAGGGCACCTTGAGCAGGTCCGCTTCCGTGATGCGCACGTCCTCGCGCTTGTTGGCCACCTGGTTGGGGCCCTGCATCTGCGCGTCGAAGATCTCCTTCGCCACGGGGACCAGGCCGGGGTGCGCGACCCAGGTGCCGTCGTGGCCATTCTTCGCCTCGCGCAGCTTGTCCGCGCGGACCTTGGCCATCACCGCGTCATTGGCGGCCGTGTCCCCCTTGATGGGGATGAAGGCGGCCATGCCGCCCATGGCGTGCGCGCCCCGGCGGTGACAGGTCTGGATGAGCAGCTGCGAGTAGGCGTTGAGGAAGCCCTTGTCCATGGTCACCTGCCCACGGTCGGGCAGCACCACGGACGCGTCGGACTGGAGCGTCTTGATGAAGCTGAAGATGTAGTCCCAGCGGCCGCAGTTGAGGCCCGCCGAGTGCTCGCGCAGCTCGTAGAGGATCTCGTCCATCTCGAACGCGGCGGGCAGCGTCTCGATGAGGACCGTGGCCTTGATGGTGCCGCGCGGGATGTCCAGCTCGCTCTGGGCCAGGTGGAACACGTCGTTCCACAGCCGGGCCTCCAGGTGGCTCTGCATCTTGGGCAGGTAGAAGTAGGGGCCCGTGCCGCGCTTCAGCTGCTCGCGCGCGTTGTGGAAGAAGAACAGGCCGAAGTCGAAGAGGGAGCCGGAGATGGGCTTGCCGTCGATGCGCACGTGGCGCTCCGGCAGGTGCCAGCCGCGCGGGCGCACGAAGAGGACCGCGTGCTTGTCGTTGAGCGCGTAGTGCTTCCCGTTCTCCGCCGTGAAGGAGATGGTCTTCCGCACGGCGTCGCGCAGGTTGAACTGGCCGCGCACCACGTTGTCCCAGGTGGGGCTGTTGGCGTCCTCGAAGTCCGCCATGAAGACGCTGGCGCCGGAGTTGAGCGCGTTGATGATCATCTTGCGGTCCACCGGACCGGTGATCTCCACGCGCCGGTCCTGCAGGTCCGCGGGCACCGGGGACACCTGCCAGTCGCCCTTCCGGACATCCGCCGTCTCCGGCAGGAAGTGCGGGCGCTCGCCCTTGCGCCAGGCCTGCGCCACCTTCTTGCGCCGCTCCAGCAGGGCTTCCCGCCGTTCACCAAAGGTGCGGACCAGCTTGGCGACGAAGGCCATGGCCTCCTGCGTCAGCACTTCCGCGTAATCCGGATGCCAGGTCCCCTCCACGGTCACGCCGGGGCCGAAGTCCGGGGGATTCTGGGAGGTGCGCGCGTCCATGTCGGCTCCTGACGAGATGCGTTGTAAAAGCGCTTCAACGGGCTGAAAGATGTCCCTGCCGTCTGTGGAAGGGAAGCCTTGGTGAATTAGAAGCTGCTTGCCTGTAAGGCTGTCAACATCATCGGGATTAAATTTGTAAATCCACTGACGCGGCCGGACATAAACCCCCGGAATCAGGGCGCCGGAGGTGACACGGCAATCAACCGCGGCGGATTTCCGTAGGTAGGAATGGGACCCCCATCGTGCCAAGCGGGGGACCGACCGGGAGGTCACCTCATGGACGTCACGACACGTTGCAGGGCCTGTTCGAGGGAGCTGTCCGGGGAGGCGGCGCGCTGCCCGCACTGCCGGACGCGGACACTGCCGATGCACCGGGGCGAGGGGCGGGCGCTCCTGGGCGTCTGCGCGGCGCTGGCCCGTGAGCTGGGCGTGGATCCCGCGCTGGTGCGGGTGGCGTTCGTGCTGATGTTCTTCGCGTCCGGGGGGATGAGCGCGGCGCTCTACCTGCTGCTCTGGGCGTTCATCCCGGCCAGGGCCTGGGGCCAGGCTCCGCTGCAGGGGACGCTGGACTGGGTGTCCAAGGTGGCGAACGCGCCGGTGGATGACGACACGCCCCGCTGGGAGAAGCGCGTCTGACGGCGGCTTGGGGGGCGCTCCGCTAGACGCGCCAGACGCCGGCCACGGACTCCATGCGCTCGGCCACGCCCCGCAGGGCGTGCGTCATCCGCTGGGTGCCGTGCATGGCCTGGAGGGTGTCGTCCATCATCCGGGACAGGTCCGTGACGGCGGTGAAGATTTGCGCGATGCCGGCGTTCTGCTGGATGACGGCGGCGGCGATCTGCTGCGCCGCGGAAGCGTTGTCCTGGATGATGTCCGTCAGCGCATGCAGGCTCTGCCCGCTTTCGCGCACCTGGGCCAGGCCCGCCTCGGAGCGGCGCTGGCCCTCCTCGGAGAGCGCCACGGTGTCGCGGATGCCGCCGCGGATGGCGTCCAGGATTTCGCGCACCCGGCCGGTGGCATGGATGGACTGATCCGCGAGGCTGCGGATTTCGCGCGCCACCACGCCAAAGCCCTTGCCGTGTTCGCCGGAGCGCACCGCTTCGATGGCCGCGTTGAGCGCGAGCATGTTGGACTGGTCCGCCAGGTCCTTCACCGTCTGGGTGATGCCGCCAATCTGGTGCGTGCGCTCGTGGAGGGAGGAGATGCCATCCGCCAGGCGCGCGCCGTGCTCACGCAGCTGTTCGAAGCCGTCCAGGCTGGCGCCGAGCGCCTTCTGTCCGGAGCCACCCGCCTCGCGCGCCCGCGCCACCAGCGCGAGCACCGCCTGTGAGCGCTCCGCGGCGAGCTGCGAGGTCTGCTGAATCTCCTTCGCGGTGACCTGCGTCTCCTGGATGGCGGCACCCTGCCGGGTGAGGTTGCGCTCCTGCTGCTCGGTGGCCTGGGTGAGCTCGCCCACCGTCTGCCCCAGCACGCGGGTGGCCTGCTGGAGGCTGGTGGTGGACTCGCGCAGGTGGTCCATCATCCGTGAGACGGCGGAGGCCAGCTCGCCCACCTCGTCCTGGTGGCCGTGCGACTCCACCTTCTGGGTGAGGTCGCCTTCGCGCACCACGCGAGTCACCAGCGCGCTCAGCGTGGTGATGGGCCGGGTCACGCCGCGCGCCAGGGCCCAGGCGGCCAGGACGGCCAGCCCCAGGAGCACGGCCACCGCGAACAGGCTGAGCTGGAGGAAGCGCCGCAGGGGCAGGAAGGCCTCGTTCGCGTCCATCGCCGCCACGAAGCGCCAGCCCTTGCCCGCGGTGAAGCGGGCGGTGTCGTCGCGGGCTTCGGCCCGGACGGAGTCCACGAGGCCTGGCGCGGTCGCGGCCCGGGAGCTGAAGAGGCGGCCTCCGTCGGGCGCGAAGATCTCCAGGGTGAAGCTCCTCTGCCCCCGGTCGTGGGCGCGGTTGACCGCGCCCGCGACCACCTCCTCCAACTGGCCCCAGTCATACGCGGCCAGCAGCACGCCCACGCGCGCGCCGGAGATGGGGCTGAGGACGGGCAGGGCCAGGGGCATCACCGGGCGGGCGAAGAAGGGGTCCTTCTTCGTCAGCGCGTTCGTGAGGATGGCGGCGTCCAGCCGGCCCTCCAGCGCGGTCTGGAACCAGGGGGCGGCGAGCACCTCCTGCTCGCGTCCAGCGAAGGCCTGACGCAGCTCCGGCCGGCTCACGGAGACGGCGCGCCCATCCGCGGTGAACAGCACCAGGCCCGCGAAGCTGGTGTGGCGGCCGTTGAGGGAGGCGAGCACCGCGTCGCTCTTGGCGTAGGTGTCGAAGAGGAGCGCGCCGCGCACGATGGCGTCCTCGGTCCACGCGCGGGCGTTCGCTTCGCGCTCGTGCAGGGACGCTTCGATGAGGTCTTGCAGGCCCTGGGCCTCCACGTGGAGGACGCCTTGCACCTGCTGCTCCAGGTTGCGCCGGATGACGTGGACCCCTACCGCGACGACGGGGGTGAGGGCCGCGACGAGCAGCAGGCAGACCCACAGCGTGAGGCGGCCCCGCAACTTCAATCCGGACAGGCGCATGCGTGAGGACCCTGGGTGGGAACGGTCGGTGTCACAGGTCGAGCAGGGACAGGCCCACGGTGAGCGCGCCAATGACCTGGGCGCCGTCGCGGACGGGGAGGGACACCTGGATGACGTAGGCCTGGGAGGACTCGTCGAAGAAGGGGGCTTCGCGCAGCGCGGGACCGCCCTGGCCTCCGGCGTAGGTGCGGAGCCACTTGGACTCGTCCCCCTGCCAGTAGTCGGACGTGCGCCGGCTGGCGCAGACGAGCGCGCCCTGGCCGTCCATGGCGAAGGCCTCCGCCATCGCCGGGCCCAGCCGCTCCCGCAGGCGGCGGAGCGCGCCCGTGCACGGGCCGTCCAGGATGCGTTGCTTGAACGGCGTGAGGGCCGGGGTCGCCATCCACTCCGCGTCGTGCTGCTGGATGGTGGCGAGCGGGACGCGGCGCGCGTTCTGGGCGCGGATGGCCCGCACCACTTCCGGGTCTTCAGCCAGCCGCCGCAGGTGCGGCATCACGCCGTCCACCTTCTGGAGCTGCGCGACACCGTCGGGAGGGAGCTGACCCCCAACGGTCAGCGCCAATCCCATCCAGAATATGGCCATCAACAGACGCCCCCAGGAGCCGTGAGAACGGTTGAGAAAAGTGTGTCATGGAACCGTTCGCGCAGTCACCCAGGCGGGCGTGATTTGAATAATTCAAATTAAGCGTGTTTTCAGCGGTTTCAGGGCAGGCAGCACTGCGCGGGCCTGTCTTCCTGCTCCTGTGTGTTGGGGATGGGGTCGGCCGTTGGCTTGAGGATGTCAGGGGTAGGAGGCATCCTTGCGCGCATGGGCGATGGAAACGGGAGCGGGAAGGGGAAGTCGGTGTCGTATGCCGTCCTGGAGGACGTGCCGCCGACGAAGGTGGGGGAGATCATCGAAGGGGAGCTGGTCGTCAGTCCCAGGCCCGCGTCTCCCCACGCGCGGGCGGCGACGAAGCTTGGGGGGTGGCTGGATGGGCCGTTCGATGAGGGCAGCAATGGACCCGGTGGTTGGATCTTCCTGTTCGAGCCGGAGCTGCGCTTTCCTGCGTTGGGCGATGCATTGGTTCCGGACGTCACCGCGTGGCGGCGAGAGCGGATGCCCCGCATGCCCGATGTGCCCTACTTCTCACTCGCGCCGGATTGGGCATGCGAAGTGGTGTCCGACGTCACGCAGGCGTGGGACCGCGGCCCGAAGATGCGCGTCTATGCGCGCGCGGGCGTGGAATGGCTGTGGTTCATTGATCCGCTGGGCGAGGGGCTGGAGATCCACCGTCTCCAGGAAGGGCAGTGGCGCCTGCACGGCGTGCACCTGGGCAGTGGAACCGTGAATGCCGCTCCCTTCGATGCGGTGCCCTTGAACATGGGCAAGCTCTGGCTCTGGTGACGGCTCAGGGCAGCTTCGGCCGGATGATGCGCGGTGCGTCCGGGTTCACGTCCAGCAGGCGCACGGTGTCGCCTTCATGCACGGTGCCTGCCTTCAGCACGCGCGCGAGCTGACCCCTCCGGCCCCAGCTCTCCTTCAACAATCCCGGGCGCAGGGCGTCCAGCTTCCAGCAGGGGACGCAGGGTTCGGTCAGCTCCACCACCACCGCGTCTCCCAATGCCAGGCGCTGTCCCGGCGGCAGCGCGTCCAGGGACAGGCCCTCCACCAGCACGTTCTCCTTGAGCGCGCCTTCGGGCACATCCAGCGCCGCTCGCTCGGCCTCATCCAGCAGCAGGAGCTGGCGCTTGTGGCCCACCGCCCTGCGCTGGTGGCGGTCGCCTTCGAAGCCGTGCTGCTCCACGGCGCGGGCCTCGGGGACCCGGCGCATGGGCGTGCCTCGCTCCTGGGCCAGGAAGAGGGCTCGGATGGTGCCTGCGGTGCTCACGACGTGACACTAACGCTGGGGGGCTTCTTTGGTGAGGGGGCGGCCCGTCACTCAGGCCTGCCGTGGCGGCGCGGCGGTGTTAATGGCGCGGGACATCGTTCCTGCCTGGAGAGGCCCCACCGTGAGCACGAAGAACGTTCGCATCGAGAAGGACACCTTTGGTCCCATCGAAGTCCCGGCCGACCGGCTCTGGGGCGCCCAGACGCAGCGCAGCCGTCAGAACTTCGCCATCTCCTCGGAGCGCATGCCCCTGGCGCTCGTGCACGCGCTGGTGCTGGTGAAGAAGGCCGCCGCGCTCGTGAACCAGGAGAACGGCTCGCTGTCCAAGGAGAAGGCCCAGGTCATCGTGAAGGCCGCGGACGAGGTCCTCGCCGGCCAGCACGACGAGGAGTTCCCCCTGCTGGTCTGGCAGACGGGCAGCGGCACCCAGACGAACATGAACTGCAACGAGGTGCTGGCCAACCGCGCCTCGGAGCTCCTGGGCGGCGAGCGCGGTGAAGGGCGCAAGGTCCACGCCAACGACGACGTCAACAAGGGCCAGAGCTCCAACGACGTGTTCCCCACCGCGATGAGCGTGGCCGCCGTGGAGGCCGTGGTGAAGCACGTGCTGCCGGAGCTCCAGGCCCTGCGCGACGTGCTCGCCCAGAAGGCCCAGGCGTTCCAGGCCATCGTGAAGATTGGCCGCACGCACCTGCAGGACGCGACGCCGCTCACCCTGGGCCAGGAGTTCAGCGGCTACGTGGCGCAGTTGGACCGCGCCAAGGGCCACATCGAGGCGTCCCTGCCGCACCTCTTGGAGCTGGCGCTGGGCGGCACCGCCGTGGGCACCGGCCTCAACGCGCCCCCGGGCTACGCCGAGCGCGTGGCGGCCGAAATCGCGAAGCTCACCGGCCACGCCTTCGTCACCGCGCCCAACAAGTTCGAGGCGCTGGCCGCCAACGACGCGCTGGTGCAGGCGCACGGCGCGCTCAAGGGGCTGGCGGCGGTCCTGTTCAAGGTGGCCAATGACATCCGCTGGCTGTCTTCGGGCCCCCGCTCGGGCATTGGGGAAATCAACATCCCGGAGAACGAACCGGGCAGCTCCATCATGCCGGGCAAGGTGAACCCCACGCAGAGCGAGGCGCTCACCATGCTGTCCGCCCAGGTGATGGGCAACGACGTGGCCATCTCCCTGGGCGGCGCGTCCGGCAACTTCGAGCTCAACGTCTTCAAGCCGCTCATCATCCAGAACTTCCTGCAGAGCACCCGGCTCCTGGCGGACGGCATGCGCAGCTTCCGCCTCAACTGCGCGGTGGGCATCGAGCCCAACCTCCCGCGCCTTCAGGAGAACCTCCAGCGCAGCCTGATGCTGGTGACGGCCCTCAACCCGCACATCGGCTACGACAACGCGGCGAAGATCGCGAAGACGGCGCACAAGCAGGGCAAGACGCTCAAGGAGGTCGCCGTGGAGCTGGGGCTCGTCACCGCGGAACAGTTCGACCAGTGGGTCCGCCCGGAGAAGATGACTGGCAACCTGTAGGCCCCCCTCCGACCCGCCCAAGCGTGGGACAGCGCACGCTCCTGCAAGAAGGGGGGAGCGCGCGCGCGGGGGGACGATTAGGGTACGGGAGCCATGAACGTCCCCTTCGTCATTGAGACCACGCACCGCGGCGAGCGGGCGTACGACCTCTACAGCCGTCTGCTCAAGGACCGCATCATCCTCCTGGGCACGCCCATCAACGACGATGTGGCCAACCTCATCGTCGCCCAGCTGCTGTTCCTGGAGTCCGAGGACCCGGACAAGGGCATCAACCTCTACATCAACTCGCCCGGTGGCTCCGTCACGGCGGCGCTCGCGATGTATGACACGATGCAGTACGTCAAATGCCCCGTGTCCACCATCTGCGTGGGCCAGGCGGCCTCCGCGGGCGCGCTGCTGCTGCTGGCGGGCTCCAAGGGCAAGCGCTACGCCCTGCCCAACAGCCGCATCATGATCCACCAGCCGCTGGGCGGCGCGCAGGGTCAGGCGACGGACATCGACATCCAGGCCAAGGAAATCCTCCGCCTGCGCACGTACCTCAACGGCCTGTTCGTGAAGCACACGGGCCACACCATCGAGCGCATCGAGAAGGACACCGAGCGCGACTACTTCATGAGCGCCGAGGAGGCCCGGCAGTACGGCCTCATCGACGAGGTCGTGGAGCGCGCCTCCGGCGTGCCTGCGCCCAAGTAGCTTTCCATTCCGAAGGAGACCGGAGGAGCAGGCCCCGTGCCGTTCCTCCGGGCGGGCATGCGACGGGTGGCGGCTTCGCAAGCCGTCCCGGGGTGCGGCTTGACGGGGACGTGCCCAGCGTTCGGGTATGGCTCCCCGCTTCCTCGTTGCCGCTCTGCTGCCTGCCCTCCTTGCCGGTGTGGGGTGCGCCACTGGCCCGACGGGCCGCCTGCCCGTGCCCCCCAGCTCCCAGCCGGTCCAGGAGGAGCTGGGCGAGCGCAACGTCGTCGACGCGGGCGCGGAGTACGCCCGGCAGAACGGCATGGTGCTGGCGGACTACGGTGATGCGGTGCGGATCCGCCCCAACTACTGGCGGATCCGCTTCGGGCTCCCGGAGGAGGGCTCCGGGAAGTTCCTGGAGCTGGACTTCGACGAGCTGGCGCAGCGCGTGACGGGGTCGCGGCGCCTGGACATCACCTCCGCCCAGTCGCCCATCCCCCGCACTTCCCTGCCCAGCGAGTCGAGCCCCGCGACGGGCGGCTCGGGCCCCCAGTGACGGCTACGGCAGCCGGGTGATGCGGTCGAGCGCCGGGGCCCGCAGCGGTGTGCCCTGCGAGCTCTTCGCGGCGAGGTACGCCTCCAGCGCGTCCGAGTCCACCGCGCCGCCCAACAGGTTCGTGCCCTCCGGGAGGACGCTGAAGCCGTCGCCGCCGGGCGCGAGGAAGCTGTTCACGGTGACGCGGTAGGTGCCAGCCGGGTCGAGGGTCACGCCGTTGAGCTGGATGCTCGCGGGGTCCACCTTGGAGCCCGTGGGCGCGGACGCGCTGAACGCGTACGTGAAGCCCGCGGACGGGTGGAGGATGCGGGTGGTGGTGGCGTTGGGCCACTGCTGCTCCAGCAGGCGTTCAATCTGCGCGCCCGTCAGCGTCAGGGTGGCCAGGGTGTTGCCGAAGGGCTGCACGGTGAAGGCCTCGCCGTAGGTGACGGCGCCCCGGTCGTTGGGGTCCGCCGGGTCGCGCACCAGGTCCGCGCGCACGCCGCCGGGGTTCATGAAGGCAATCTGGGCGCCGCCCAGGTTCGCGGGCTTCGTGGCCTCCAGCTGCGCGTCCGCGATGACAAAGCCCAGGGTGGACTGGCCGGTGGGGTCCGTCTGGATGCTGCCGCGCGTGAGCGTCTGGTCAATCCAGCCGATGACGCGGTTCTCCAGCGGCGAGGTGAGGCCCTTGTAGCGGGTGATGAGCTCGGTGACCTCGGGGTCGGGCGTCACCGTGCGGGTGACGATGAGGTTCTGGGCCTGGGCCTTCACGACCTGGCCCGTGGCCGCGTCCAGCGTCAGATCGATGTCCGTGACGAGCCGGCCCACCGACGCGGCGCTGGTGACGAGCTTGCCGCTCAGCGTGCAGTTGTAGGCGTTGTGCGTGTGGCCGCTGACGATGACGCTCACGGCGGGGTCCAGGTTCGCCGCGATGTCCACGATGGGGCCGGTGATGCCCTTGCACTCGTCGTAGAGCGAGTTGACGGCGGGCACGCCGCCCTCGTGCACGATGACGACGATGGCGTTCACGCCCTGCGCCTTCAGCTCCGGGACGAGCGCGTTGACGGTCTCCACCTCGTCCTTGAACTGGAGGCCGGCGATGCCCGTGGGCGTGACGAGGGTCGTCGTCCCCTCCAGCGTCATGCCGACGAAGGCGATCTTCACGCCTTCGAAGGTGCGCACGTCGTAGCGCGGGAAGAGGGTGCGGTCCGGGCCGGTGGCCACGTTGGCCGCGAGGAACTTGAACTTCGCGCCGGTGAAGCCGGTGCCGTCCTGGCAGCCGTCCTTCGGGTGGCAGCCGCCAGCCTGCATGCGCAGCAGCTCCGAGCCCCCCTCATCGAACTCGTGGTTGCCCACGGCGCTGATGTCCAGGCCGATGTCGTTCATGGCCTCGATGGTGGGCTCGTCGTGGAAGAGCGCGGAGAGCAGCGGCGTGGCGCCGATGAGGTCACCGGCGGACACCACGATGGAGTTCGGGGTCTTCGCGCGCAGGTCCGCGACATACCGGGCGAAGTACACGGCGCCGCCCGCGTTCACCCGGCTGGTGGTGTCCACGCCACCGTCCGGCAGGAGGGCCTGGGCAATCTGTCCACCGCTGCCGGCCGCGGGCTCCAGCTGCCCGTGGAAGTCGTTGAATGCGATGATCTTCACGGAGACGGTGGTGCCGCCGTCGTCCGTGCCGGTGCCCGCGTCGCCGGTGCCCGCGTCGGTGTCACCGCCGCCCGGAGGCGGAAAGGTGACGGCCTTGCAGACGTGGTCCACGCAGGTCCAGCCCTGGCCTTCCGGCGCGGGGTTCTCTGCCTGGCAGTCGAAGGCGTTGGTGCACTCGTTGTTGCCACAGCCGCCGTGGAAGGCGAGCAGCAGGCCGGTGACGAAGGCGCCGGCGAGGAGGAAGACGCTGGGACGCGCGACATCACGCGCGCGCGGGGCGGAAGGCTGCATCGAGGCGGCTCCTGGGGCTGACAAGCGAGGGGGGACCCTTGCATCGTCACGTGGCGCGCCTGTGAGGGCCGGGTTCCGAATGGGTGTCGTCCAGGTGGATGTGACCTGTCCGATACCCGCGGCGGGCTCAGGAGCGGGAGGGCTCCAGGCACATCACCAGCTCCGCGGTGCCGCCCACCGCGCCCCAGAGCACGGCCTCCTGGTCGAACAGGCGGCCAAGGCGCAGGGCCTCGTCGCGGAACAGGCCGGGGACGAAGAGGCTCTCCTCGAACCAGCGCCGGTCGTCAGCCACGCCCACTCCGGACACGCTCGGGTGGCTCTGGGCTTCGAGCAGTGCAACGAGGCGCTGTTGAAGGCGCGCGTTGGTGCGGGGCGGGCGCGCCTGCGCGTGGGGGTTCCACGCGGTGAGGAAGGCCCAGGTGGTGAAGCCGTGCACGGTGAGCGCGGCGTCGAGCGATGGGTGCTCGGCGTCCACGCGCAGCACGTGTTTGGCGTTTCCGACGAGCGGGTGCGGACGCACGACGTAGCCCGTGGCCTTGAAGGCCGCGTGCAGCGCGGCCCGTCCTGCGTCACTCATGCGGAGTGGCGACCGCCGGGCCCGCCCCCTGCGGGCTGGTGGCCGGAGCGGCCACGGCGGGTGGGTTCGCGGGCTTCGTCCCGGCACCCTGCGGAGGCGACGACGGCGGGCTCGCGGTCGCCGGTGCGGCTTGCGGATTCGCGGCCGTCGGGCTCGCGCCCCGCGGAGCCGTTGCCGGCGCGTTCATCTCCGGAGGATTCGTGGCCGGAGGTGTGACCGGTGGCTTCGCGGCCGTCGGATTCGCGCCTTGCGGTGCGGCTTGTGGATTCGCGGCCGGCACGCTCCCGGTGGGCGGCGCGGTCTGCGCGTTCGGCTTCGCGGCCTGCGTGCCCGTGCCCTGCGGGCTCACGGCCGCTGGAACCAGGAGCAGCGGCAGCGCCGGGTGTCCTTCCCGAAGCTTGGGCGGAATCTGGCTGGCCACGATGGGGGCCTCCTCCGCCGTCTTCCACGGGCGGTCGGGCCACCAGCGCTCCACGGGCAGCGGCGCCAACGCGAGGAAGTCCTGCCCGGGCCGGGGCGCGGTGATGCCCACGCCGTCGTGCTTCGCGGCCACCAGCGAGCGCTCGATGGGCTCCGTCCAGCCGTGGTACGCGAGCGTCACCAGCCCCCAGTGCACCGGCAGCATCAAGCGGCCCTTCACCAGCCGGTGGGCGAGCACCGCCTGCTCCGGGCCCAGGTGCCAGTCCGGCCAGCCCGCGCCGTACTGGCCCGTTTCAATCATCGTCAAATCGAACGGCCCCAGCTTCGCGCCAATCTCCTCCATCGCGGGGAACAGGCCGGTGTCGCCGGAGTAGTAGACGCGGTGCTGCGGCCCCACCAGCGCCCATCCCGCCCACAGCGTCTTGTCCTGCTGAAGGAACCGGCCCGACGCATGCCGCGCGGGCGTGCACACGATGTCCAGCCCCTTCACCTTCGTGCGCTCCCACCAGTCCAGCTCCACGATGTGGTTGGCCGGCACGCCCCAGTATTCCAGGTGCGCGCCCACGCCCAGCGGCACCACGAACGTGGTGTTCCAGTCCTTCATCGCCGTGATGGTGGCGAAGTCCAGGTGGTCGTAGTGGTCGTGGGAGATCACCACCGCGTCGATGGGGGGCAGCGCGTCCAGAGCGATGGGCGCCGGGAACCAGCGCTTCGGGCCAATCCACTCCAGCGGCGACGTGCGCTCGCCCCACATGGGGTCGGTGAGCACGCGCAGCCCGTCAATCTCCACCAGCGTGGACGAGTGCCCCATCCAGGTGACGCGCAGCCCGTCCGCGGGCGGCGTGGCGAAGCGCTTCGGGTCGATGCGGTCCACCACCACCGGCATCCGGGGCGAACTCTCCGGACTCGAGTGGAACAGGTCCGACAGCGTGCGCTCCCAGTTGTTGAGGATGGGCTGCGGGTTCACGAACCCGCCGTCGTGCCACTGCGGCGAGCGCGCCATCCGCTCCAGCCGCGCCCCTTCCGCCCCCGTGCCGAACGCACGCCACCCGTCGATGACGACAATCAGCAGGACCACGCCCAGCAGGAGCAGGCCCCATCCGAACAGGCGCAACAACCTGCTGCCCCAGGACGGCCGCTGGCCGTAGGAGGGAAAGGCCGTGCGGAAGGCCTTCTGGCGGGCCTTGTCCGCGGCCCGCATGGGTCCCGCGTTCATCCTCATCCCCGGACCCTGATGGGTCCGGTGCGTGGGTGTCAATGGGGAGACGTTTCGACGGTGACCGGTTTTTCCTGACTCCAGCGGCGTCGGGCACGACCCGTGGCCGTTCGGCGCGCTAACGGGTCAGGGCCACGGCGGCGCGAATCTCCGGCCGCAGCTGCTGCTCCAGCCCCATGGAGAAGGCGGCCACGCGCTCCTCCTGGCTGACCTCCAGCTCCATGCCCAGGATGGCGTAGTAGCCGCTGTCGCGGTCCACCCACGGCGTGAAGCCGAACGCGCCGGGGGACGACACCGCCGCGCAGCCCGTGGACGGCGTGTCGCACTCCAACCACGCGGTGAGGCCATAGCGGTACGGCAGCCCCACGTCCGCCATGGGCGAGCTGCCCACTTCGACGGTGTACGGCTCGCGCGACTGCGCCTCGAAGAGGCCCTGGGACGCGTAGCGCGCGCCGTCCACGGTGAGGCCCTGGTGGTACACGACGGCCAACATCCTCGCGTACTCGTCCATCGTGGCGCGCAGGCCGCCCGCGATCAGCGGGTTGGTGGTGCCCAGGGTGTTGCGCGGGAAGGTGTAGTACGCGAGCTCGTCGCTGGTGAGCCCCAGCGGCGTCTTCACCTGCTCCGTGAAGATCTGCTGCCACGTCTTGCCGGTGAGCACCTCCGCCATCCGCGCGGCGACGTGCAGGTGCGTGGAGCCGTAGTCGAAGCGCGTGCCGGGCGTGGCCACCTGCGCCGCGGCGGCGATCTGATCCACGCACTGGGCCAGCGTGATGCCGGACTGCACGTTGCAGTCGGCCCGGGGGTTCATCCCGGAGGTGAAGGACAACAGGTGGCGCAGGGTGATGGTGCCCTTGAGCCCCGTCCACCCGAGCACCTGGCCCGTGGTGGTGTCCAGCGACAGCACGCCCGCGTCCACCAGCCGCAGCAGCGCCATGCCGGACACCATCTTGGAGGCGGACGCGATGGCCACGCGGCGCGTGGGCTCGAAGTCGCCGTAGCTCTTCACGAAGACGCGGCGGTCCTGCGCGTCGTAGACGGCGAGCGTCAGGCCCGGCACGCCCGCGTCCGCCACGGTCGCCGTGACGATGGCATCCACGCGCGACCACGGGTCCTGTCCCCCGGCATCCACGGCGCCCGCGTCCGGCGCCTCCGCCGTGCCGCCGTCGTCCGCGGGGCCTCCGGACGTGGAGGCGCCCCCGCACGCGGTCAGGGTGAGGGCCAGCAGCAACGCTTGGACGGTCTTCGGCACCAGGGGCCTCCGGAGGGATGAGCCCCCTTCAACCCGCGTCTGGCGAAGAGGTTGCGGAGATTCTTCAAGGGTCTGGCGGCACGATCTTGAACCCGCGCTGGAGCAGCGGTGCCAGCCGGTCGGTGAGGTCCCACGACTCCACCAGCCGGCCGTCGCGCAGGCGGTACAGCGAGTCCCCGTGGAACGTGACCGGACGGGACTTGCCGCCGAGGGTGGGCGGGCCCTGGGTGTCCGTGCCCGTCGCGCGCCAGCGCACCAGCACCCAGTCGTCCTCCGCCATCACGTGGAGCAGCTCGAACTTCAGGTCCGGGAAGAGGGTGAACCCCTGCTCCGCCTGGGTTCGCACGACGTCCGGGCCCCGGAGCTCCTGGGGCGCGCCCTCGGAGCGGTCCACGAAGTCGGCCGCGACGTACTCCGGGATGCGCTCCAGGCGCTTCTGGTTGTAGATCTCCTCGGTGAACAGGCGGGCGCGCTCCTTGTTGGACTCGCCCACCTGCCGGGCCCGCTCCGCCGGGGACACCGTCGCGCAACCGGTCAGCCCCACGAGCCCCACCACCACCCACGACACACAGGTCCTCATGACGCGCGGGAATCTGCCGGGCCCGCACGGGCGCTGTCAGCCGCCGTGTCGTCGAAGCGTTCACCGCCGGGCGCCAGCCGCCCCAGCCCGATGGGCGCCGCCAGGCACGTGTCCGGAATCCCGAAGGCGTCCACCAGCCCCACGGCGTCCGGCCGCAGCTCCTCGCACAGCTTCACGCGCTCCTTGCGGATGGCCTGGGCCTTGGGGGCCGTGAGCCAGCCGTGCTCCAGGAACCAGCCGCTGGCGGACTCCAGGCAGGACAGGCCGAAGAGGTCCGCCATGCGCCCCAGCACCGGCTTGAGCGCTTCATCCTTCACCGCCGCCACGCCGCGCAGGAACTGCTCCAGCACGATGCGCTCCACGCTCGCGTGCGCCAGGGCCAGCAGGTGCGCCTGCACCTGGTTGAAGGCCTCGAAGGCCTCCACGCCCGCGGTGAGCCGCTTGCGGATCCGCTTGGACACCGACGCGAGCAGGGCCTCTTCGCGGAAGCGCAGGGCGCGCAGCTGGAAGTCGCTGTCGCGCAGGTGGTCCGTGTCCGTGCGCCGGCCCGCGATGGGGTTCCTGTCCGTGATCACCGTGGTGGCCTGGTCCACGATGAGACGCAAGACCGCGAAGACGCGGTCGTCCTCGAAGCGCTGGCGGTAGCCCGTGAGCAGGCCCTTGGCCACCAGCTGCATGAGCACGGTGTTGTCGCCCTCGAAGGTGGTGAACACGTCCGTGTCCGCCTTGAGCGAGGCGAACCGGTTCGCGGTGAGGTAGCCCTGGCCGCCGCACGCCTCCCGGCACTCTTGAATGGAGGCGGTGGCGTTCCACGACGCGTAGGCCTTGAGGCCCGCGGCCAGCGCCTCCACCTCGCGCGCGTCGTCCTCCGTGCGGTGGACGTAGCGGTCCACCAGGTACTCCAGCGCGAAGTCCACCGCGTAGGCCTTGGCCACGAGCGGCAACAGCCGCAGCTGGTGCGACTGGTGATCCAGGAGGCGCACCTCGGGCGCGCCCTGGGGGCCGAACTGGCGGCGCAGGTCGCCGTAGCGCACCGCGATGGTCAGCGCGCTCTTGGTCGCGGACAGCGACGCGCAAGCCACGCTCACGCGGCCCGCCACCAGCGCGCCCAGCATGGTGAAGAAGCGCTTGGAGTCGCCGGTGATGGAGGAGGTGTATTCGCCGGCTTCCGTCACCTGGCCGTAGCGGTCGAGCAGGTTGTCGCGCGGCACGCGCACGTGGTCGAACCACAGCCGGCCGTTGTCCACGCCGTTGAGGCCCATCTTCTCGCCGCAGTCCTCGATGCGGATGCCCGGCAGCACCTTGCCGTGAGAATCGCGCAGCGGGACGAGCAGCGCGTGCACGCCCAGCCGTTCCCCATCCACCTCCAGCTGCGCGAACACCGTGCCGATGCGCGCGTGGCGGGCGGCGTTGCCAATCCACTCCTTGCGCGCGGTCTCCGACGGCGTGTGGATGACGAACTCGCTGGTGGCCGCGTCGTAGCGGGCCACCGTCTCGCAGTCGCGCACGTTGGAGCCGTGGCCCAGCTCGCTCATCGCGAAGCAGCCGGGCAGCTCGAACGAGGCGACCTTGGGCAGGTACTGCTGGTGGTGCCGCTTCGTGCCCAGGAACAGGATGCTGGAGCCGAACAGGCCGAAGTGCACGCCCGCCTTGATGACGAGGCTCAGGTCGAAGAAGGCCATCGTCTCGAACGCGGCGATGAACGCGCCCAGGTCCCCGCCGCCCTCGCGCCCCTTGGGGAAGGCGAGCTGGCCCAGACCGTCATCGGCCAGGTGCTTGAGCCAGTCGAAGACCTGGTCGCGGTAGGCGGTGGTGCCGAGCCCTTCCTTGTAACGGAAGTCCGCGTCCTCCAGCCAACCGCGCACCCGCTGGCGCACGTCCGCGTAGGTGCGGTCCAACACGGCGGTCATCGCCGCGGGGTCGAACGAGGCCGTGTGGGAACGCGGCTCCGCGCGCGGGACGCGCGACGCCCTGGGCACCAGCGAGCGCACCGCCTCCTTGCCGTCCACGCCCAGGGTGGCCTCGATGGAGGCCAGGGCCCTGGCCAGCTCCGCCGGCGCGATGCTCAGGGGCGCATCCCCCGCGAGCGCCTGGGCCAGCTGCACGCCCAGCTCCGCCAGGTTCTGCTGCTGACTGTTGGCCAGCTTCTCCGCGGTGGCGCGGATGTGTTCGCGCAGGAGGGCCAGCTCGCGGGGCGGGGGCGGACGCAGCGGATCCACCCAGAGGGCCAGGACGGAGCTGGACTTGAGGTCCAGCCAGGGCTGGGTGCGGGCAGCGGCGCCCAGGGTCCGGAGCTCGTCGCCTGTCAGCTCGCCGTCCGTCCAGGCGACGTACAGCATGGGGACCAGCGGCGCGAGGCTGGCCAGGGACAGCAGCTCCCGGGCGGAGGGGCGTGATGGGGCGTCGAGCATGCAGTCTCTCCAGGCGAGGGAACCGAATCCGGGCAGTGTCGCCATGGCGGAAGGCTCCGGCAACGACGGAATGGGGACCTGTTCACCGGGCGGAGCCGGAGGGCGGGCGGAGACTCCCAGGAGTGGGCGGGCGTCCCTACGTTGCAGGGACCATGAGCGAGCTTACGGACGAGTTGCTGCCCCAGCCGGGGGCGCATGGGTTCGACGGCGGCGACGAGACGCGCAAGCACGAGATGCAGGGCCCGTTCGAACTGCCACCCGGGCCCGAGGGCTTCTCGTTCGCGCTCTACCAGGCCACGGGCGTGGGGCTGTCGCCGGGGCACCGGATGCACCTCCTGGAGAACAGCCAGGTCTTCGACCGGATGTTGGAGGACATCCGCGCGGCGAAGCACAGCGTGCACATGCTCATCTACATCTGGCGGCCGTGCGAGCTGTCGGACCGGTTCGTGGAGGCGTTGATTGAACGCTCGCGCGCGGGTGTGCAGTGCCGCGTGGTGGTGGATCCGGTGGGCAGCGAGGAGACGACCGGGGACAAGGACTTCGACCAGCAGATCGAGAAGCGGCTGACGGACGCGGGCGTGGAGGTGCACTACTACCGGCTGCTCGCGGGCAAGGTGCTGGGGCGGCTGTTGAGCCGGTCGCACCAGAAGATCGTCGTGGTGGACGGGCGCATCGCGTACACGGGCGGCTTCGGCATCTGGAAGGTGTGGGAGGGGGACGGGCTGAAGCCGGACAACTGGCGCGACACGCACATCCGCGTGGAGGGGCCGGAGGTGCGGCGCATCCAGGTGACGTTCTCCAAGCACTGGATTGAGTCGGGCGGAGGGTTCCTGCCGCGCGATTGCTTCCCGGAGCTGAAGGCGGACGGCGGCGGGTGCGCGGCGTTCATCGACAGCGCCGGGCGGTTGGGCATCACCGAGGCGGAGCGGATGGTGCGGCTGGTGGTGGCGGCGGCGACGAAGCGGCTGTGGATCGCCAACGCGTACTTCACGCCGCCCAACGACATCCTGGAGCAGCTGGAGGTGAAGGTCCGGCAGGGCGTGGACGTGCGGGTGCTGGGCCCGGGACCGAACCACGACGTGCCAGTGGTGCGCGCGTCGCAGCGGTCCACGTACGAGCGGCTCCTGGCGGCGGGGGTGCGCATCTGGGAGTACCAGCCGGCGATGCTGCACTCGAAGACGATGCTGGTGGACGACTGGCTGTGTGTCGTGGGCTCCACGAACATGGACTCGCTGTCGCTCAACAAGTTGAGCGAAGGGTCGCTGGTGTTCGAGGACCGGGAGATTGCTTCGAAGCTGGAGGGGTGCTGGGAGAAGGACGTGCGGCACTCGAAGGAGATCTCGCTGGAGAACGGCGGCCGGACGAACCCGTGGCGGAGGTTCGCGCGGCGGGCCACGCAGTGGGCGGGGCACGACCGGTAGCGGCGTTCCTCAGCGGTGGGAGGTGACGCCCTCCTGCCGGCAGTAGGGGAGGACGGGACAGGTGGAGCACTTCGGGCGGTTGCCGGTGCACACGTGTTTGCCGAAAGGGACGAGGAGCCGGTTGAGCTCCACCCAGTAGGGGCGGGGGAGCACGGCTTCGAGCGCGGCCAGGGTGCGTTCCGGGGTGGAGGCCTTCACGTAGCCCCAGCGGTTGGTGACGCGGTGGACGTGGATGTCCACGCTGATGACTTCGTGGCTGCAAGCGATGCCGAGCGCCAGGTGCGCGCACTTGGGGCCCACGCCCTTGAAGGACTGGAGCACGTCCGCGTCGGCGGGGAGCTGGCCGTGGAACTCGTCGCGCGTGCGCACCGCGATGGCGTGGACCTGCCAGGCCTTGCCTTCGTGGAAGGTGGCGGGGCGGATGAGGGCGTCGATCTCTTCCGGCGTGAGGCGCGCGAGGGCTTCGGGCGTGTGCGCTCGGCTCAGGAGGCGGAGGGACGCGGGGAGGCTGATCTCATCGAGCGTGCGGATGGAGAGGATGCACGCGATGAGCTGTTCGAAGAGGGAGCCATGGCCCTTGGCGGCGAGCTCGAACATGGCCGCGTCCGCGAAGGAGCGGACTTCATGGCGCACGCGGCGGAGGACCTCCTCGATGTCGAACGGGAGATTGTCCGTGTTCGACGGAGCGGAGTGCGCGGTGCGGGCGCTCTGGGCGCGCGGTGCACGCAGGGGTGCTGACGTCGTCGTGGACCGGGGCTGCTTCTTGGCCGCCATGCGGGCCTCCTGACCTGGGAAGTTGGGTCTGGAGGACGTGACGTGCCGGGCGTACTTGCCGGGCCGGTGGGCGGGCGGTCAGGCTGGTGAGGTGATGCGGCAACGTTACTACTCCATCCTGTGGAGCCTCCTTGGGCTGGTACTCGCCTGCGCGAGCCCCAGGCTCTACTTCCTGAGCAGTGAACTGCCTCAACTGGAGAACAACCCGAGGTTGATTGTCGCGCCTGGGCCCTGGACGCATCCGGATGTCCCCGTGGTGTACGCGGACATGGGCGCTGTCCCTGATGACTTGGTGCTACCCGCACTCAAGACCTTGATGGCACTTCCTGGGGCCACGGATGCGTGTGACGCGAACACAGGACGCCCGCGACCCGATGCCACCGAGTATTGCCTCGCCGTGTATCGGACGCCGAAGGACTGGCGTGTCTCCTGGCCCGTCCGCAAACAGATAGGGGAGCGAGGAGGCTGTCAGTCCCCGATGGGAGGTGTCGTGGATCAGGACTTCGGAAGCGACCTGCCCATCTTCGGCTTCGCGCACAACCATCCGTGTGGGACGGACATGAGCAGTGCGGACCTGCGGGTGTTTCCAGCGGTCAGACTTGGCGAGGCCCGCTGCGAGCCCGCTCCTCCCAGCAATATCGGTTCGACCCTTTCTCCTCCGAAGTGCTACCCACGATGATGCGGGTTCATCGTCTCCGCGGGCGAGGTGCCACTTGCTGAAGCCTCATCACGTCCTGCTGCTGGTGTCGCTCGTGGCGGATGGCGGAAGCCCGCCCTCTCGAACCGATGCCGGGACTCCTGCGAGGCCGGATGGGGGAGTCGTGGCCGCAGCTTCGGATGCAGGCATCCAGTGGCCCACGGACTTGCGCCCGCTCGCGACGCTGGAGGGGCCCGCGGTCATGGCGGCCCATGCCGTGCTCCAGCGCGTCCTTTCCAGTTTCCCCAAACAGGACGCGGGGGCGTGTGAGTCGTCTGCCCGCTCGCTGGACGTGGTGGTGGGCCTGGAGGGGGGCGTCTACTTTGTCCGGGTCGATCGACGGCTCGACCGATGTGGATGGCCCGTGGGCAGCCAGCTGGAGTTCGACTGGTTCGAGCTGTACGCGGTGTCACCCGAGGGCAAGGTCCTTGGGCGGCGCGCGTTCATGCCGTAGCGCTCAGGCGGGCGGGGTGAGGTTCATCGCGTACCAGCGGTCGCAGCCGAAGTGGCCGGTGCGGCCCATGGGGGCGCAGAGCGGTTCGAAGCCGACCTTGCGGTAGAGCTTCTGGGCCTGCTCCATGCCTCCCAGCGTTTCCAGGTAGCACTGCTTGAAGCCGGCGCTTCGCGCGAACTCCAGACAGTGTCTCAACAAGCGCTCGCCCATGCCGTGGCCCCGGGCCGTGGGCAGGAAGTACATCTTGCGCAGCTCGCAGACGTCCGGCGCGCCTCCGTCCAGCGGCGCGATGCCCGCGCCTCCCACCACCTGGCCCCCATGCTCCACGATGAAATACACGTGCCGGGGACGGCCGTAGGCCGCGCTCATCGCGTCCACTTCCGGGTCGTGGATCGCGAAGCCCGGGCCGTCCGCTCCGAACTCCGGCATCACCGCGCGGATGACCGCGGCCATCGCCGCGTCGTCCCGGGCCTCGATGGGCCGCAACGTCAGTTCCGTGCTCATGACCTCCACGGTCCCATGACTCCGCCCCGCCGGCCAGCGGCGTCGGGTGTGCACGTGTGCAGCGCCCTGCACAACCGCCACGCGCCCGACGCACCCCGGTGGGTTTCAATCCCGTGCCCTTCCAGGGCATTGTGCGTGGCACGGTCGTTGTAGAGGGGGAAGCACCATGTACTGTCCTGCCTGCCGACAAGAACGCCTGGGAAGCGCGTCCCAGTGCGTCGTCTGTGGCAATCGTCTCGCCGCCAGAGCCCGGTCCGCCATCGAGGCCGAGCTCGCGCATGTCCACTTCCTCCTGGACGAGGTGCGACGCTGGGACGCCCACGACGTTCCGATCCACGTCGGCCGCCGCCTCACCGAGCGCTACGAGCGCCAGGCCCGCATCCTCCTCTCCGTCCTCACCGAGATTCCCGTCGACGCGCTGACGTCCGCGCCCGTCGAGCCTCGCGACGAGGCCGTGGCGCCTCAGGCGATGGGGGAGGGGGCTGTCGCCCTCGGCCCCGTGGCGTTCTCCACCGGGGACGCTGCTTCCGCTGAAGTGCCTGTCGCGCACGGCGTGAGCTCCGATGCCGAAGAGGCCTCCGTCGCGCATGCGGCTGCGAATGTCGTCGCGGAGGCTGGCTCCGAGCCTTTCGTCGCGGGTGCCGCTGCTCCTGACGCTCACGCCTCCGTCGCCAACGACGCTGTCTCCGAAGCTCCGACCGCTCACGCCTCCGTCGCCAACGACGCTGTCTCCGAAGCTCCGAACGCTTCCGCCGCTGTCACCGACGCTTCAGCGCCCCCTGCCGCGACCAGCGCCTCCGCCGTCCGCTTCACCACGCTCGACCTCGCCGCGGCCCTGGGGATCGCCCCTCCGTCTCCCGGGCTCCCCCGCGCCGCTCACGCTTCGAACGCGGCCCGTGCTTCTGCCGAGTCCCGCACGCGGGCCTTGAACGAACAGCGCGCGGCCCGCCAGTTGCCCCCGAACCCGGGCGAAGCGTTCATGGAGCCTCCCGCTCCGAACAGCCGCACCGCCCGCCTCGTCGAGGAGACCTCGACGTGGAGCCGCGTGTGGCGGCCGTTCCTCTACGAGAGCATCGCGTGGTTCATCGGCGCGTTCCTCATCCTCTCCGGCACGCTCTACTTCGTCTTCGAGTCCTGGGCCGGGATGACGTCCGTCACCCGCTCGCTCACGGTCTTCCTCATGACCGTGGGCTACTCCGTCGGCTTCTCCGTCTGGGGCGGCTACCTCGCCCGCCGTGAATCGCTGCGCAAGCCGGGCCACATCCTGGGCCTCATCGGTTCCGCCGTGGCTCCGCTCGGTGGCCTCGCGCTGGGGCCCATGGGCTTCGGTGAAGCCCTCCAACTCGACGGCGTGCGCCCCGTGCTGCTCGTGCCGCTCCTCTTCGCCTGGTCCGGCGCCGCGGCCTGGCTCGCCCGCAAGCCCGCAGAGTCCTTCGACGCGCCCTCCCGGCCGTTCATCCAGCTGGGCCTCGTCGGCGCCACGCTCATCATGGGCCTGGCCCCGCTGGCCGCGCGCCTGGGGGCCCCTGCGGTGTGGCTCAACGCCCTGCCGTGCATCCTCTTCTTCCTGCTGTCGAGCAAGGCCCTCACCACCCCGCGCAAGGGTGATGCGCTCGCCTTCGCGCTCGCCGCGCCTCTGTACCTCACCGCGCTGTTCGCCATCCGCCTGCACCTGGCGCTGGGCGCCGAGGGCACCTCCGTCCCTCCAGGCACCTACGCGCCCTTCGTCGCGTTCCTGCTCGCCACCTGCCTGCGCTTCCGCACGCTCGACGAGAAGCGCGCCGCGGATCCGCTCGCGGTCCTCATCATCGCGCTCCAGGTGGCCTGCCTCGCGGGCGCCATCACCGGCACGAAGCCCGCCTTCTTCTTCACCGCCGCCATCTTCACCGGCACGGTCGTGTCGCTGTCGCGCGGCCCCGTGAACCGCCTGCCGTGGCTCTACCCGGCGTACGTGGGCGCCTACTTCAGCTATGCGTCCAGCGCGCAGTTGATCCCGCACGCGCTCACCCTCCTCATCAATGCCCTCAAGACGCGCATGGGCTACCCGCCCTCGGCGCCGCTGCCCCTCCACTACGGCGCGCTGACGGCCCTTCCGTTCGTGCTCGCGGGGCTGGTGCTCGCGTTCTTCTCCCAGAAGCGCGGCGAGCGCACCGGTGACGCGCGTTCCCTGGGGGTCGCGGACGTGCTGCTGCGAGCCACCACCTGGGCCGCGCCCGCGTTCGCGCTCTACTCGCACCTGGGCGCCGACTCGCGTCCCTCCTTCTTCGCCACGCTGGCCCTGGCCGTGATGTCCCTGGGCGCGGGCCTGCTGTTCAAGCGCTTCCCGCTGTCCGCCGTGGGCTCGGTGCTCTTCGGCCTCCTGCCCTTCACCGCCTTCCGCGTCTACGGCGCGGGCACCGCGGCCGTCGTGGCGGGCGTGTTGGCCCTGGGCCTCGCGGGCCTTGTCTGGCGGCTCACGGACGAGCGCACGCGGCGCTTCGTCTCCGCCGTGGTCGGCGTCATCGCGACATGCGGCTTCGCCATCGCGCTCGGCACGACGCCTGTCGCCGCGCCCGTCGTGGGCATGACGCTGGGAGGCGCGGGCGTGCTGGTGGCCGCGCTGCGGCTGCGCGACGAGCGCTACCTGGCCTACGGCGCGTTCCTCGCGGGTGCCATCCTGCCGAAGCTCGCCGCGGTCCACTCCACGCAGGCGCTGCTCGCGACGATGGTGGGCGGCTCGCTGGTGCTGGCGCTCCTGGGCGAGCGTGGCGGCCTGTTCAAGCGGTTCGGTGTGCCGGGCCTCCTGTACGCGGGGCTCGCCGTGATGTGGGGCCTGGTCGATCAGGCCTTCATGGGGCCCGTGCTCCTCACCGCCGCCGCGTCCGTGGCGGTGACCTCCCGCAGCTTCCCCGGCGTGCGGCCGTTCGCGGTCGTGCTCGTGGGCTTCGCGCTCCTGCCGGATGTGCCGCACGTGTACACCGCATGGGGTCTGCCGCCGGGGCTGTCGCTGGGACTGCTCATCCTGGGGTCGCTCGTGGCCTCCATCGTCGCCGCGCGCAAGGGGAAGAGCGCGAGCACCACCACCGCGGGCATCCTCGCGCTCCTCCTGCCGCTCTTGCCGGTGGCCCTGTCCCGTTCCGGTGATGGGTCCGTGTTCCTGATGGGCGCGGCGCTGGCGGCGCTGTTCACCGCCCGGACCCTGCCCGTGACGCTGGGCCTGGTGCTGGCCACCCTCGAGGCCACCTTCGCGCTGCACGCGTCCGGCCCGCTGGCCCTGGTGGGGCTCGCCGCGTTCCTCAGTGTCCTGGCCCTCCTGGAGGAAGTGCCCGCCGTGCGGCGCATCGCCGCGGGCGGCGAGTCCTTCCGCGTCGTCTCCGCGGTGGGCGCGATGGTGGTGCTGGCGGACGCCTCGTGGGCGTGGCACGGGCACGCGCTGTCGGAGCTCCGCGGCGCCATCCCGCTCGCGCTCCTCGGTCCAGCGCTGCTGCCACTCCTGTGGACGCGCGCGCTGCGCCATCCCTTCGCCGCGGCGCTGATGGTGCCCTACGGCGTGTTGACGTTGACGGCCTGGCACCCGCCCTTCGGGTGGACCGCGCTGCTGCCGCTCTTCCCGCTGCTCGTGGTGCGCATCGTGGAGCATGTGCCCGCCGTGGCCTCGCTGCTCCTGGGCTCGCGCGAGGAAGGCCCGCGCCACGAGTTGTCGAAGTGGATGCAGGTGGCGGTCGCGTGCCTGGGCGGCCTGGTGCTGTTGATTCCGGAGTCGGAAGTGGGGCAGCGCACGGCCCTCTTCTGCGCCATCGCGCTGGTGCCCATGACGGGCCCGCTGCCGTCCGTCCGGGTCATCGCCGCGTCCCTGCTGCTGCTGTTCCTCCCGGAAGCGCGGCCCTGGGCCACCGGCCTGTTGCTGGCCCTGGCGTTGGCTGAGCATCACGCGCCCCAGGCCCTGTCCTCCTTCTTCCGCGGCCCTCGTGACACGGCGCTGCGTGTTGCCGCGACGGGCTCGGCCCTGGCCGTGGCGGGGGTGTCCACGCTGGTGTCGCCGACTCCTGGCGCGCTCGCGGTGCTGGGCGCTGTCGTGCTGGTGTCCGCGTTCCTGCTGTCGCAGCGCTGGCTGCTCACGGCGGCGGTGGCGGCGTTCGCGCTGGCGCCGCTGGGCCAGACGGCGGACCTGGCGGTGGGCATGTGGCGTCCGGAGGGCGGCCTGCTCGTCGCGGCCGTGGGCCTGGCCTCCGCGCTGCTGTCCGCGCTGTGCCAGTCCGGCGCCGTGCAGCGCACGCTGACGAACGTCACCGCGCGCCTGACGCCCGGCATCGAGGGCACCTGGAGCGAGCCGCTGTGGGCCGGCGGCGCTGGCACCGTGGCGCTGCTCGTGGGCCTGCGTCTGGTGGACGCGGGCCCGGGGGCGCTGCCCCTGTCCGTGGCGCTGGTCGCGGGTGCCGCGTCGCTGACGCTGATGGTGACGCGCGAGCGCTTGATGATGAACGCCGCCACGGCGCTGCTCGGGCTGGTGCTGGTCGCCGCCGTGCCGCCGCTGTGGGCGCCCGCGGTGGTGGCGGGCACGGGCCTGCTGCTGGCGGCCGTGGGCTTCGCGCTGGACAAGCGCGGCGTGGAGGTTGGCGCGGCGCTGCACCACGGCGGCGCGCTGCTGGCGCTGCTGTCACTGGCGGGCCTGCGCTCGCTGAAGCACCCGGGCATGCCGCTGTGCGTGCTCTTCGCGTGGGCCACGGCGTGGGTGGTGGTGCTGCGCCGCCGGGACCGCGAGTGGGTGGGGTGGCTGGCGTCCCTCTTCGCCGTGCACGCCTTCATCCTGAACCATGGGGCAACGCACTCCACCGGCCGGGGCGCGGAGTTCATCATCCCGTACTTCGCCGCGGCGACGGCGCTGCTCGCCACGCTGGTGCTGTCCGTGGCGGGCAAGGCGGTGCGCGGGCGCATGGGGCGGGCGTTCTCCATCATCGCGCTCGTGGAGGTGCTGTTCGCGGTGCTGGCGGTGCACGTGCCGGGTGGCGCGGCGCGCGAGGCGTGGGTGGCGTGCGGCGGGCTCGTGTTCCTGTTGTTCGCCCTGGTGCGCCACGCGGCGCGCGAGCAGGACGAAGCCGCCGCGTGGCTCGCGCAGGCGGTGGTGGCGCTGGGCTACTTCAGCGTGCGCTTCATGGGCCTGGGCTCAAGCCCCGACGCCGCGGACAGCCTGATGTCCATCATGGGGGGCGCGGCCTTCATTGGCCTGTACCTCTTCGTGCGGCGC
The DNA here is from genome assembly GCF_003611695.1 of Corallococcus carmarthensis. Taxonomy (GTDB): domain Bacteria; phylum Myxococcota; class Myxococcia; order Myxococcales; family Myxococcaceae; genus Corallococcus; species Corallococcus carmarthensis. The sequence goes on from NZ_RAWE01000013.1 coordinate 59,028, forward strand.
GAGGGCGCGGGCCTCGAGGCCTTCCGCCGTCCCGCCGTGGCGGGCGCGTGGCTCTTCCCGCTGGCGGGCCTGCTGACGGTGCCGTGGAGCCAGCCCTTCGTGGCGATGGCGCTGCTCGTGGGCTACGCGGCGCACTTCGCGGCGCTCGGGGCGTTCACGAAGCAGAAGGGCGCGGCGTCCTTGATGTCCGTCGCCGCCTTCAACACGGCGCTGTACCTCGTGTGGCTGGGCACCGGCTCCGGCGAGCCGCAGTACTACGTCATCCCCGCGGGCCTCTCCCTGCTCCTGCTGCTGCGCGTCTTCCGCAAGAGCCTGTCGCAGGACGCCTACGCGCAGCTGCGCGCCCTGGCGGTGACGGGCATCTACGTGGCGGGCGCCTGGAAGCCGCTGCTCTTCAACGACGGCGAGGCGATGCTCCTGTGCGTCTTTCTCTGCCTCGTGGGCGTGGGCGCGGGCATCGCGCTGAGGATCCGCTCCTACGTGTACCTGGGCTCGGCGTTCCTGGTGACGGCGGTGGCGGCCAACCTGGTGCGCTTCGGCATGCGCGACCACCGCATCGGCGCCCTGTTCCTGTCCATGCTGGGCCTGCTGGTGGTGGGATTCATGGTGGTGCTCAGCGCCCACCGCGCCACCCTGCTCCAGAAGTACGGGCGGGTGCGCGACCTGCTCGCGACCTGGGAGGGATGATCCCTGTTTGACGTAAAACGATTCCGGGGTTGAATGCGTCCGCGTTCACCCCCGGAGGACTTGTTGCTGCTGCGCCGTTCGTCGCTCGTCACCCTGATGTCGCTGGGCTGCCTGGTGGGTTGTGCGCACGTCCCGGACGCCGCGCCTCGCATGGCGGTGGAACTCCCGGTCTCGGCCGCTATCCGCTCCCCCGTCGTTGAAGCACCAAGGGGCGCGCCGGTGGGCGCGGAGGGCGCACTTGGCGTGAAGGCCGAAGCCCCTCCTCCGCTGGCCTTCGTGACGCCGGAAGGCAGCGAGGGGCTGGCCGCGCTGCTGGACGCCGACCCGCACCCGGTGCCGGAGGAGGCGGGCGTCATCGCGGCGGCGCTGGAGGCCGCGGCGCTCTTCACCGGGCCCACGCAGGGGCCGGGCGGATTCTGGGAGGAGCTGCTGCCGCCCCCGTCGAAGCAGGCGCGCGGCATCGTGGCGCGCGCGGCGCAGCTGGTGGGCGCGCGGCGGTTGGACCGCTCGGTGCCCAATGACTGTTCGGGGCTGGTGCGGCTGGCCTACCTGCAGGCCGGCATCGACCTGGTGGCGCACGGCTTCCTCGCGGGCGAGAACGCGGTGACGGGCATCTTCCGTCGCGCGCAAGCCGCCAACGCGGTGCACCGGCTGAACCCGCGTCCGGGCGACCTGGCGTTCTTCAAGGAGACGTACGACCGCAACCGCGACGGCAAGCGCAACGACGGCATGACGCACATCGCGGTCGTGGAGGCCGTGGCGCCGGACGGCACCGTGACGTTCATCCACCGGGGCGGCAAGGGCGTGGCGCGCAGCCACATGAACCTGGCGTTCCCCACGGTGCACCGGCTGAACTCCGGTGCGCTGCTCAACGATTTCATCCGGCCGGCGAGCAAGGGGATGCGCGCGTACCTCGCGGGCGAGCTGTTCGTCGCGTTCGCTTCACCTGGAGGTTTGTAGTCTCACGGCAGTCAGTCTCAATGGCTCGCACCGCGAGCGCGTTTGAATCCCTGCGCGGGTGTGGCGTCATCCCGCGCATGAGATTGCCCCTGCCGCTGCTCCTCGGAAGCCTGCTGCTGTCGTCCGGCTGCATCGTGGCGGAGACGCGCCCTTCGCGTCCTTCGCGTCCGCCTCCGAGGCCGCCCCCGTCACGTCCGGTGGCGATGGGCTACGACGAGGCCGTGCGGCGCGGGTTCGACCAGTGCCGTTCCCGCGGTTACCGCTGCGAGTTGCAGGAGGCGCACCTCACCGGCAACGACGTGTGGAAGGTGAAGTTCCGCGTGGATGGCCGGGGCGAGAAGGGGCACCTGCACCTGGACTACGACGCGTACTCGCGCAACCTCATCAAGGTGAACGACAAGGTGAAGGACAAGGGCGGCCGCGACTGGGACGACGACGATGACGGCCCGGGGCGTGGCAAGAAGAAGGGCCACGCGCACCGGGACGACTGATCCGCCGCGTTTCCTAGCGCGAGGCCTTCTTCAGCAGGGCCTCGGTGTGGTCGAGCAGCTCCGGTCCGCCGGGCTGTTCATGGCCGGGCACGACGATGCGGGCGTTGGGGAAGTGCTCGCGCGCGGCCTTGAAGCTCGCGGGCCACGCGGCGACGTCCGCGTCCTCCAGGTTGCCCATGGCCTTCGCCTTGGCGTCGCGGATGAAGCAGCCGCCGTAGAGGACGCCCGAGGCCGGGTGCATGACGACGAGGTTGTCGGGCGTGTGGCCGGCGCCGGGGAAGAACACCGACAGCGGTCCGAAGTCCTGCGCGTCCGCCAGCCGCTTCGAGGGAACGGGGTTGCCCTGCTTGCCAGCACGGAGCGCGGTGTCCTCGCGTCCATGGACGGGGATGCCCTGGGCGTCGAGCGTGGGAATGCCGCCGGTCCGGTCGACGTGGAAGTGCGTCACCAGCGCGGCGCGCACGGGATGGTGGAGCGTGTCCTTTGCCCAGGTGAGCAGCGCCTTGGACTGCTCCGGCGTCCAGCCGGTGTCGACGAGGATGGACGCGTCACCGTCTTCCACGAGGAGCCCGTTCGCGGCGGTGCCGCCCCAGTCCTTGCCGGCGTTCGTGATGTGCATCCAGACGCCGGGGGCGATGCGGCGCACGCGCACGTCCTTCGCGAGCACGGTCTCCTCCTGCTTGGGGGCCTTGGAGGTCTTGGGAGGCGCCGCGGAGGCGGTGGAGGCGCAAGCGAGGACGGCGAGCAGGGTGATGCAGCGCAGTGGCTTCATGGGGCTCCTGAGAAGGGAACGCATGGGAGGCCCGCCGCGAATGCAAACCGTATGCACAACGGATCCGCCGCGCTTCCATTCAGGAACCCGGGCGGGCACGCGGCTCCTGGGCCACACGCGCGTCCGGGGAGCCACGCCAGCGCTCAGGGCGCGGACTTCTTCTTCAGATCTTCAATGGCCCGGCTGAGAATCTGCGTGTTGCAGGCCTTGCCACCATTGGACGGCTTCTGAGGGGCTTGCTCCAGCGCGCGCGTGAGGGCGGGCAGGGCGGCGGGGTCGCCCAGGCTCCCCAGCCGCTGGGCCGCCTTCGTGCGCACGTTGCAGTCACTGGACTCCAACGCCGCGGAATAGAGCCCCAGGCGGTCCAGGCCTGGATGCTCCTTCCAGTCCAGGTAGCGCAGCGCGCCCCACTGCTTCGTCGAAGGCTGCCCCCGGGTCAGGGACTCCAGGTGCGAATGCACCGTGGGGGCAGGCAGGGCGTCCAGGGCCCTGCGCGCGGAGAGGTCCTTCTCGTTGTCCCCGAAGTCCTCCGCCAGCCCGTCCAGGAGCGCCATCTCGGGCGCCGTCTGGCCTTCCTTGTCCAGGCCCAGGATGAGGGCGTGCTCTTCGTTGTGCGCGCCCACCGAGTGCTTCGCCATCGCGCGCAGCCGTGTCGTCTCCGCGCCCTTCGGCGCATCTGGCGCATCCAACTGCTGGAGTGCCTCCTTGGGCTTGCCGTCCTTCAGCAATGCGCGCGCCCGCACCCGCGGATCATTCGCGTGCACCGTCCAGGCGACGCCCGCCACCAGCAGCACCAGGGCGCCCGCGACGCCAGCCAGCACGCGCGGACGCTGACGCAGGAAGGCCATGCCCTTGCGCGCCTTCGTGCGCAGTCCGGCCATGCCCTCGCGCGCCTTCGTGCGCAGGCCGTCCAGCGGTGACTGCTTCGTCCCGTCCTCCGGGATGCCCAGCGCCGCGCCGAACGGCGAGCCCTCCGCCGCGCGCGTCACCCGGTAGAGCTGCACCTTCTCGTCGCGGCCGGGCAGGGGGATGGTGCCGCAGGGCTCGGCGGAGGCCTCGGCGCGGTTTCGCACCATGTTCACGGCTTCGGTGAAGGTCACCTCGTCCGCGGCGGCCACGTGCTCCACCGCCTTCACCACTTCCATCGGCTCGCCGAGCACCGCGTCGTTCGTCACCAGCACTTCGCCCGCATGCAGGCACACGCGGATGTGGAGCTGGTGCTCGAGCGGAACCGTCTGGTTGTAGCGCCACAACGCCTGCTGCATCGCCATGCCGCAGCGGATGGAGGTGGACGGGGCGCGGAAGACCGCCAGCAACGCGTCGCCGCGCTTCTGCACCAGCTTCCCGTCGTGTTCACGCACCAGCGGCATCAACAGCCGGTCGTGCGTGTCCAGCATCCGCGCGTTCTCCTCGTGCGTCTGCCGGCTCATGCGGTCGGTGAAGCCCTGGATGTCGGTGAGCATCACCGTCACGTTCTGCGCCTTCGTCACCGCCGCGCCGCCCGTCACCGAGGGCATCCCGCCCGTCATCCGGGCCGCCGTGCCGAACGCCGCCGTGCCCGTGCGCGGCTGCGACTGCACCGGAGGCGCCGTCACCGAGGGCGCTCCCGGATTCACGCCGAACGCCGCCGTGCCGGAGCCCGGACCCGCGGGCGCGGGATTCACGCCGAACGCCGCCGTGCCCGACCCGGAGAGGGCCGGCGCCGTGTTCATCCCGAAGGCCGCCGTGCCCGAGGAGGGCGTCGCGTGGACGATGGGCGTGCCCTGGCCAGGCGTGAACGCCATCAGCGCCGCATGCGCGATGCCCAGCGCGTCCGCCAGCTCGTTCGCCGTCTGCGGACGCTTCGCCGGGTCCTTGTCCAGCAGCCGCATCACCAGCGACAGCAGCCCCACGTAGCGCGACAGCTGCGGAGCCGCGCGCTCCAGGGGCAGCGGCGCGGACGAGGCGTGCTGGGACAGGAAGTGGCGCGGCGTAGGCCCGTCGAACGGCAGCCGCCCGGACAGCACGCGGTAGGCCAGCACCCCGAACGAGTACAGGTCGCTGCGCGTGTCCACCTTCGCGCCCACCGCCTGCTCCGGGGACAGGTACTCCGGCGTGCCCAGCACCACGCCCACCTGGCTGAGCGCGCTGTTCGCGTCCGGCTCCACCAGCCGCGCGATGCCAAAGTCCAGGAGCCGCGCCTGCTCGCCGCGCACGGACGGGGCGATGAGGACGTTCTCCGGCTTCAGGTCGCGGTGGATGATCCCCTTGTCGTGGATGGCCGCCAAGCCTTCCGCCAACTGCTGGAGCAGCGCCAGCGCCCGGGGCGCGATGAGGGGCCCCCCCTGGAGCGCGTCGTGGAGGCTCTGCCCCTCCACGAACTCCATCACCAGGCACGCGGCGTCGCCGGACTCGCCGAAGTCCACGATGCGCACCACCGCCGGGTGCTCCACCGCGGACAGGAGGCGGGCTTCCCGCTTGAAGCGCTCGGCCATGCCGGCCTGGGCGTGCAGATCGTGGTGCAGGACCTTGATGGCGACCTTGCGGCCCAGCGAGACCTGTTCGCCCAGGTACACCTCACCCATGCCCCCGGAGCCCAAGGGTCCGAGGACCCGGAAACGACCGTCGAGAACCAGTGCGTCGGGGGCCAGCACGGCGCGGCATCTTGCACGGCTTCCGCCTTGGGCGCATGACGTTCCTCCAGGACGGAATCACCTGGGTATGCCATGCCCCGCCGCCTGCCTCCCAGGCGGGGGATTGCCTAAAAATTCCAGGGCTTAGGGGTCATGGTAGCCTCCCCAGCTCCGACGATGGCCACCGATAGCGAGTCCCCCAAGCCCGCCGCGCCCGCATCCGGCGCCGCCCCCGAGCTTCGCCTGTTGGATCGGCGTGCGTTCGTGGGCTTTCCGGCCTTGGAGGTCCAGCCCGGGCTGCGCATCGCCGACTTCGCGCTCCAGATTCCAGACGTCAGCTTCCCGTTCAACGTCAGCGCGGGCGCCACGCGCTACCAGCGCAAGAAGCTGCTCTTCGGCTTCCTGGAGCTGACGGTCGACGCGGACCTCGTCACGCGCAAGGTGGCGGAGCTGGCCGGGCGGCTCGTGGGCATCGAGGAGCTGCGGCTGCACTTCCGCCCCGGCTACCTGGAGGGCCAGGGCCGGCTGCCCGCGCCGGAGCGCACGCCGTTCACGTTCAAGATCGCCTTCGACGCGGACGGGGACCGGCTGGCCGTCTACGTCTACGACGTGCGGTTGTATGGCTTCTCCGCCACGCCGTCGGTGCAGCTGCCGGGCCTGTTGTCCGAGGCCGTGGGCGCGCTGGGCCTCCTGCCGGAAGTGGAGGTGCGCGGCGCCACCGGCTTCTCCACCCGCGTGCTGCCCGCGCTGTGCGAACGGGCCGCGCTGAGCCGTGGCTACAAGGTGCCCACGCTGGACACCGCGCGCCTGTCCGCGGCGGAGGTCTCCAGCACCGGACTGCGTCTGCGCTTCGCCGCCGGAGGGCTGCCGCCGCCCGCCGCGCCGGACGAGGAGTTGATGCTGGCGCTGGAGGGCGCCCGGGCCTTCGCGGACGCGGAAGGGCTGGTCGCGCAGGGTCGGCTCGCGGAGGCGCGGCAGGCGTACCTCCAGGCCGGAGATGCGCAGGACGCGCACCCCTTCGCTGCGGAGCGGTTGCTGGCGTTGCTCGTCGCGGATCCGCAGGCGCACGACCTGGCGCTGGATGTGGCGGCCACGCTGTCGCGCCGCCGGGACCGCAGTCCCGCGGCGCTGTGGGGCGAGGCCGTGGTGCGCGAGCGCCGGGGCGAGGGTGCCCGCGCGGCGGAGCGCTACCTGGCGCTGTGCGCGCTGGCCCGCCGCACGTCGGAAGAGGCCGCCGCGTTCTTCGCGGCGGAAGCCGCCGCGCGCTCCTCGCGCGACACCGCGCCCCAGGTGGCGGTGAAGGCACTGCACGAGCTGCTGGGGCTCAAGCCGGACCACCTGCCGTCGTTGAAGGCGCTGGCGCGTGCATCGGATCAGGCGCGCGACCGGGCTGGAGCGGTGCGGGCGTACCGGCGGCTCGCGGCGCTGGCTCGCGATCCGTTGGAGGCCGCGGACGCGCACGTGCATCTGGCGCGGCTGTGCGCGCAGACGGAGGACGACATCGCGGGGGCCCGGCTGCACTGCGAGGCCGCCCTGCGTTTGTCGCCGGATCAACCGGACGCGCTGCTCCTGCTGGGTGAGCTGTGCCACCGCGGCGGTGAACACCTGCGCGCGCTGAAGGCGTTGGATCGGCTGCGCGAAGTGTCCATGGCGCGCCATGAGCTGGACCGCGTGGGACAGGCGGACCTGCTCGCGGGCCGGGTGTGGGAAGAGGGCCTGAAGCAGCCGGAGAACGCGCTGCTGCGCTACCGCGAGGCCGTGTCGCTGCTGCCCGGCGAGCCGGAGCCGCTGTTCGCCTCGGCGCGTGTGGCGGAAGGCCTGGGCCGGTTGCAGGAGGCCCTGAGCGGCTACCAGCAGGCGTTGGAGCTGGCGGGACCGGCGCCGCGTTCGGAGAGCGTGCGCCACGCCGCGCATGAGAGCCACCACGCGCTGGCGCGGCTGTCGCGCACGAAGCTGGGTGACCCTGCGCGGGCCCGTGAGCACCTGGAAGCGGCGCTCGCGTTGGATCCGCGCGACGCGGTGGCGCTGGATGAACTGATTCCGTACTTCCGCGTCACCGGCCGCTCGCAGGAGCTGGCCGAGGCGCTGGAGAAGGCCGCCGCCCTCAAGGAGGAGCCGAAGGCTCGCGCCGCGCTGTGGGCCGAGGCGGGCGAGCTGTACCGGGGCAAGCTCCAGCAGGCGGACAAGGCCGACAAGCTGCTCACGCTCGCGCTGGAGGCGGACGGCGACCACCGGCCCGCGCTGGAGTCGCTGCTGGCGCTGGCCGAGGCCCGTCGCGATGGCGCGCAGCTCACCCGGTGCCTCGCGGCGCTGGCGCGGCTGACGGTGGAGCCGAAGGAGCGGGCGCAGAAGTACCGCCGGCTCGCGGTGGCCGCGCGCGACCTGGCGTTCGACCTGGACCTCGCCGTGCACGCGCTGCAGGAGGTGCTGCGCGCGGAGCCGGATGATCTGCCGGCGTTGGGCGAGCTGTGCGCGTTGCAGCGCAAGCGCTCCGACCTGGCGGGGCTCGCCACGGCGCTGGAGGCCCGTGCGCGCGTGGCCGAGGCGCAGGGCGACAAGCGGCTGGCGGCGGCGGCGCTGCGCGAACTGGCCGGCGTGCTGGAGGCGCGGCTGGGGCGCGTGGGCGACGCGCTGGTGGCGCTGGAGAAGGCCGCTCGGCTCGCGCCGGACGCGGCGGTGCTGCTGGACCTGGCGGACCTGAGCCTGCGCTGCGAGCGGCCCGAGCACGCCCGGCGCGCGCTGGAGTCGCTGCTGGCCATGCTGCCGCGCACCGCGGCGCCGGAGAAGCTGGCGGACGTGCGCGCGCGGTTGGGCCGGGCGTGCGAACTCCTGGGCGACCGCGAAGGCGCCATCGCCGCGTACGCGCAGGCGTTCCCGCTGCGCCGGCTGGACGACGTGCTGGCCACGCGGCTGGAGGCCCTCTACACGGAGGCCGGCGAGACGCAGGCGTTGGCCGAGCTGTGGGCCACGCGCGCGCAGGCGCTGGCGGGCGCGGACCGGGCGGAGGAAGCCGCGCCGCTGTTCCTCCAGAGCGCGCGTGCACTGCTGGAGCGCGGGGAGAAGGCCGCCGCGCTGATGCGCCTGGCCTCCGCGCTGGAAGCGAGCCCCGAAGGGCCGCTCGCCGCCGAGGTGCTGGAGGCGCTGGCCGAGCTGGAGCTGGAGCGCGGCGAGAAGCTGGAAGCGGCGCGGCTGTATGCGCGTCGGGCCACGCTGGTGCCGGAGGCTCGGGCGGGCGCGAAGCTGCTCTTCCGTGCGTCGCTGCTGGCCGCGGGCACGAGCCGCGAGGAGGCCTTCCTCGCCGAAGCGCTGGAGCGCGATGCGACCTTCGCGCCCGCGCGCATCCGCCGGGGCGAGCTGCGGCTGACCACGGATGCCCGCGCCGCGCTGGAGGACTTCGAGGCGGTGCTGGCGCTGCCGCCCGCGGACGTGGATGCCCCTCGCGAAGCGGAGCGTGTCGCCCTCACGCGCAAGGCCGCCACCGCCGCCGTGCGCGCGAACCGCACGGACGCGGCCCGGCGCCTGCTCGCGGAGTTCTGCGCGCGCACGCCGGAGGACCTGGATGCGCGGCTGGAGCTGGCCGCGCTGCACCGCAAGGCAGGCGCCCGCGAGGCCCTGGCGGACCTGCTGGTGGAGCTGTGGCCGCGCCTCTCCGGAGACGCCCGCCGTCAGGCCCGCCGCGAGCTGGCCGAGCTGTGTCTCTCCCTGGGCCGTGCGAGCGCCGCGGCGGATTCGCTGCGCAGCTTGCTGGCCGAGGAGTCGCAGGACGCGTGGGCGGCGCAGGCGCTGTTGGAGTTGCTGCCTCCGCCCGGTACGGGCACCACGGAGGAAGAGGCCGAGCGGTTGGAGCTGCTGGGCACGCTGGTGTCCGCCGCGTCGGGTGAGGCTCGCGCCGAACTGCTCGCGCGCCGGGCCGCATTGCACCGCGGCGCGGGCCGCACGGGTCCCGCGCGGGACGATTGCGCCCAGGCCGCGAAGCTGTCGCGCCGGCCCGCGCCGCTGCTGCTGATGCTGGCGGAGCTGGCGCGCGAAGCGTCGGATGCGCCCGCCGAGCTGGATGCGTGGCGCCGCGCTGTCGCCGCCGATGCCACGCTGGGCGCCCGCGCCCGGGAGCGGCTGCTGGCCCTGGCCACGGTGCTGCTGGAGAAGGACGAGCGCGCCTCCGCCGGAGACGCGCTGCGCGCCGCCATCGCGCTGGAGCCGCCCGCCGACGCGCGGTGCGATGCCTTCTTCGCGCTCGCCGAGCTGGCCCGCCGCGACGGCAACCCCGTTGACGAAGCCGCCGCGCTGGCCGAGGCCGCGCGTCAGGGCCCCATCGCCCGCCGCGTGGAAGCGCTCCTGCTGCGTGCCGCGCTGCTCGAAGGCCAGGACGACCGCGAGGCCGCCGCGCGCGACCTGGAAGCCGCGCTCGCCCTGGCGCCGCGCCACGAAGAGGCCACGCTCGCGTTGCAGCGCGTGCTGCGCGACCTGGAGGACTGGGCCCGGCTCGCGGAGCTGCTCGCCGCCGAGGCGCCCCATGCGCCGCCTGCCGTCGCCGCGTCGCTGTACTCGGAGCTCGCGAGCCTCTACCTCGACCGCCTGGGGCACGTCGCGCCCGCCGAGGCCGCGCTGCGACAGGCACTGCGGCTGACTCCGGCCGACGCGACGGTGCGTCGCCGGCTGGTGTCGCTGGTGGCCGGTCGCGGCGAATTGCTGGAGGCCGCGGGCCTGCTGGAGGCCGCGGCGGAGGACGCCGACGCCGCCGAGGCCGCGGCGCTGCTGCGCGAAGGTGTCACCTACGCCCGGCAGGCCCAGGAGCTGGACCGGGCGCTGGCGCTGGCGCGTCGCGCGCATGCGCGGGTGCCCGCGAAGGGCGAGGACCTGGCCACTCTGGCGGACCTGCTCTACCTGCGCGGCGTCGTGCGCGAAGCCCTGCCGTTGCAGGAGGCCCTGGTCCAGGCGGCGGACTTCCGCGCGGCCCCGGAGGCGGCGGAGGCCACGAGCTTGCGCCTGGGCGACCTGGCGGAGCAGGCCGGCGACGTGAAGCGCGCGGTGGCCGCGTACCGGCACCTGCTCACGGAGCGTCCGCTGAGCGAGCGCGCCGTGGAGCGGCTCTCCGCGCTGCTGGAGCGCGATGACCCGCGCGGTGCCTTCGAGGTGCGCGTCGCCCACGCGCGCGTGCTGGCGCCGTCCGAGGACACCGTCGCGCGGCTGGTGTCGCTGGCGGAGCGTGCGCGTGATGCACTGGCGGACGCGACCATCGCGGCGTCACTGCTGTCGCATGCGGCGAAGATGGCGAAGGAGCCCTTGCCGCTGCGCCGCCGGCTCGTCGCGCTCTACCGCGAGACGGGCCGCACGTCGGAGCTGCTGGCGGAGCTTCAGCCGGTGGCCGCGCTCAGCCTCCAGGCCGGGGACGTGGACGCCGCGCTCGCGGCCTACGACGAAGAGGCCCGGCTCGCAGAGTCGCTGGGCCGCGCGGACGAAGCGCTGCGCTCGCTCGCCAACGCCCGCGACCTGCTCGCCGCCGAGGAGCGCAACGCGGAAGCCGCCGCGTGTGAGCGCCGCCGCGCGGAGCTGCTGCGCGACGTGAAGCTGGACCTGAACGCGGCCGAGGCCTCGCTGGAGCGCGCCTTCGGGTTCGCCGCGGAGCTGGACACCGCTCGCATGGGCGCGGCCCTGGCCGAGCGCCGTGACGACGCGGCCGCCGAAGCTCGCTGGTGGGAGCGTGGGCTGCCCCGGATGACGGGCACGCGGGAGGGCGCGGCGGTGCTGCTACGCCTCGCGCGCCTGAACCTGGGCGAGCTCGCGGACGCGGCGAAGGCGGAGGGCTTCCTGCGCCAGGCCCTGCGCCAGGACCGGTGGCTTACGGAAGCCGAAGGCCTGCTCGCGGAGCTGCTGGAGCGCGACGGACGGCTCGCGGAGCTGGCCGCCTGGTACGAGGAGTGCGCGGAGGCGGAGATCGACGCCGACCGTCACGCGGCGCTGCTGTTGCAGGCCGCGGTCCTCTACCGCGACCGCGCGAACAAGCCGGAGGCCGCCGCCGCCGCGCTCATCGCCGCCCGCGCCGCGAAGCCGGACGACCTGGACCTGACCGCGCAGGCCGCGGAGCTGCTGCACCAGGTGCGCCGCCCCGCGGACGCCGCGGAGTTCGACGCCATCCTCCTGGAGGCGGATCCGTTCCGGGAGCCCGTCTTCACGCGCCACCGCGCCTTCCTGGAGGAGAGCGGCGAGCGTCAGGCCCTGGCCGAGCTGATGCTCCGCCGCGCCGAGCGCCAGAAGCCCGCTGAGGCCGCCGCGAGCTACCTGGCCGCCGCGAGCGCCTTCCGCGACGGTGGTGCCCGCGAGCGCGCCATCCTCTGCGAGGACCGCGCGTTCGAGCTGGACCCCGCCAACGCGGAGGCCTTCCAGCACGTGCGCGAGCGCGCCGCCGGAGACGTGCGCCGGCTGGCGGACCTGCTGGGCCAGCGCGCGGAGGCCGTGGCCCCCACGGAAGCGCTGCCCCTGTTGCGTGAGCGGGCCCAGCGTCTGTTGGACGCGGGAGAAGCGCTCAAGGCCGCGGAGGCCTTCGACGACTACCTGGGCCGCGCGGGCGGCGACGTGGATGCCCTCTGCGCTCGCGCCGAACTGGCCGCCCAGGGTGGAGGCCCCGCCGCCGCGCAGCCGTATGACCGCCGGGTGCTGGCGCTGGGCGGAGACTCGCTGCCCGTGCCGGTGCTCGTGCGCACGTGGCTGCGGCTGGGCCATGCCTCGCTCGCGTCGGGAGCGTTCCACGACGCGGCGGATGCCTTTGAAGCCGTGGTGTCGCTGGAGCCCGAGGGCGCGCGCGGCGGTGAGGCGCTGTCGCTGCTCGCGGAGGTGCACTCGCGCACGGGCAATGGCCCCGGGCTGTACCGGGCATCGTTGCAACTGGCGCGCAGGGCCCAGGACTCGGCGACGGAAGAGGTGCTGCTGCGCCGCGCGGCCGACCTCTTCGATGATCCGCGCGAAGCCATCGACGCGTTGGTGCCCCTGGCGCGGCTGCGCCCGGCGGACGCGAGCGTCATCGACCGTGCGGTGGAGGGCCTGCGCGCCCTGGGCCGCCACGGCGACCTGCTGGGCATCTACGAAGTGGGCGCGGAGGCCGCGGGAGGCTCGCGCGCCGCGGAGCTGCTGCTCGCCGCCGCGTCCGTGGCGAACGATTCGCTGTCGGACGCGGACACGGCGTGGTCTCTCACTCGCCGCGCGGCGGAAGCGGATCCGGAGAACCCGGCCGCCCTGCGCGCGCTGGTGGACGGCCTGCGCGCGCGCAAGGAGTCCGCGGCGCTGCTCGCCGCGCTGGAGCGGCTGATTCCGCTCACGGACGACGCGGACGAATCCGCGGTGCTCCGGCTGGAGTTCGCGGGGCTGGCGAAGGACGCGGGCCGCGAGGACGCCGCGCGCGACGCGCTGGAATTCGTGGTGACGCGAGGCGCTTCTGGTGCCGGCTACGCCGACGCGCTGGAGGCCCTGGAGCCGCTGCTCGGTGATGCGCACGCTCGCCGCGCCGAGGTACGGGTGGCCCGCGCGGAGCTCGCGTCGGGTGACCAGCGGGTGTCGCTGCTGGTGGCCGCCGCGCGTGCCTTCGAGAAGGCAGGCCTGCTGGAAGACGCGCTGAAGGCCGCGAAGTCCGCCGTCGCCACGGAGCCGGACCTGCGTGCCGCGCTGCTCGTCGCGCACCTGCACCGCGCCTCCGGAGACGCGCCCCGCGCGGCCCGCGCGCTGTTGCAGGCGGCCCGGCTCGCCGCGCCGGAAGAGCGTCCCCCGCTGCTGCTGGAGGCCGCCGGCCTCTGGGAGAAGGCGGGCGAGATGGGCGAGGCGCTGGAGGTCGTCGAGCGCATCGCCACCGACGCACCGGACATGCTGTCCGCGTCGGAGCTGGCCGAGCGCTTCGCCCGCCTGGGCGCCTTCGCACGCGCCCTGGACGTGGGCTTCGCGCCCGCCATGGCCGCGGGCGAGTACACCGACGCGCTGGCCATGGCCGCGCAGGCGGGCGACGTGCCCCGCACGCGCGTGGCCCTCTGGGCCCTGGTCGCGATGCCGGACGCGGACTCCGCCCACGCCGCCGCGCTGGCGGACGGGCTGCGCGAGGACGCGGAGTGGGAAGGCCTGTTGGAACTGGCGGCCCTGTCCCAGGAACGTGACGCCGCCTTCGCCGTGGCGCTGCGCGATGAAGTGCTGCGCGCCCGTCCGGCCCCGGTGCTCGCGCGCCTACGCGCCCTGGAAGAACTGGGCGGGGAGCCCGGCCTCGCCGCGCGCCTGATGCTCCTGCTGCCGGAGCTGGGCCTGGAGCCCGAGGCCCTGGCCGAAGCGGTCCTCACCCAGGTGCGCCAGTTGCCGGAGCCCGCGCGGCTGGAGTCCCTGGCCTTCGCCGCGGACGGCTGGCCCGCGCGCCGCGAGGAGCTGCTGCGCGAGCGCTACGCCCTGGATCGCCAGCTGGGACACCTGGAGTCCGCGGAGCGCACGCTGGCGCTCATCGCGCAGGACACCAAGGACGCCAAGGCGCGCGCCCTGTTGCACCTGGAGCGCGGTGAGTTGTTGCAGGGCCCGCTGGCCCAGCCCGCCGAAGCGCGCGAGGCCTTCGAGGCCGCCCTCACCGACGACGCGGACAGCCTCGCCGCCGTGCAGGCGCTGCTCGCGCTGGTGGACGAGGCGCGCGAGTCCACGGTGTTCCTCGCGCTGGCGGAAACCCTCGCGAAGCTCGCGGGCGCCGACGCGTGGACGCCGTACCGCGAGCGCCTGGCGGACGCCTACGAAGCGCAGCAGCTCTGGGCCGAAGCGGCCACGCAGCTGGAGCAGCTCCCGGACACGGACGAGCGGCTGGCCCGCCGCGTGAAGTTCGCCGAAGCGCGCGGCATGGTGGGTGAAGCGCTGCGGCTGCGCGAGCGCCTCACGCAGGACCCCGCGGAGCTGGAGGTCATCCTTCGCGGCTACCTGGACGCGCAGCTCGTGGGCCCGGCGGTGCGTCTGGCGGAGCGGCTCGCGGACGCGCAGCAGCTCACGCCCGCGCTGACGCGGTGGGTGACCGAGCGCTTCTCTCCGTCCCCGGACGGCGCGGTGCTCGCGGTGCGCTTCTGGCCCGCGCTGCTGCGTGAGAAGTGGCCGGACGTGGACGGCTGGACGCTGTACGCGGAAGCGCTGCGTGCCCTGGGCCGTCCGGAGGCGGAGCGCACGGACGGCATCGGCGCCGCGCTCGTGGGCAGCGACGCCCCCGCGCCGCGCGCGCCCGTGTCCCGGCTGGAGCGTCCCGAGCAGGACTTCCAGCACCCGGAACCCGACAGCCTGGTGCCGGTGACGGAGCAGAGCCTCGCGCGGCTGCACGTCGCGCTGAAGCCGGTGCTGGTGTCACTGGGCGCGGAAGCGGTGCGCGTGTCCGTGGATCCGCGAGGCGGCGTGGAGGCGTACCTCACGTCGCCGGACGCGCTGGTGTTGGGCGCGGGTGCGCTCGGCTGCTTCGGTGCGGTGGAGCTGAGCTGGCTGTGCGCGCTGGCGCTGGCGCTGGAGTCGGAAGGCGTGGAGCTCACCCGTCCCGGCGCGGTGCTGGCGTGGGAGGACGCGGCGGTGGTGGCCTGGCGCGCGATGCCCGCGTCGCTGGCGGCGGGGCGCGTGCTGGCGCGGCTGGACTCGGACGTGCGCGGCGGTGACCCGGCCGGAGTGGATGTGGGTGCCGTGCTCTCGCGCAGCGAGGCTTTCCGCCAATTGGCCCTCGCGTCGCTCGACGTCTAACCTGGAGCGCGTCATGCACCTGAAGCGACTCGCAGTGGCGCTCTTCCCCGCGGCGGCCCTGGCCGTGGCGGTGGGCTGTTTCTCCGACCCCGTGTACCCGGGCAACCAGGTGATGGGGACCTTCCGCTTCCAGGCGAAGCTGGACGCGGCGCGCACCACGTGCGACGCGGGCTCGCGCGACTTCGCGCAGCTGGACGACGCGGGCAGCTTCTTCTTCGAGGGCACCTTCTCCCGCGACACCGACGCGGGCACGGGCTTCTTCACCGTGCAGGGCTTCTCGCGCGACGCGGGCTACACGGGCCAGAGCGTGTCCTCCACCCACCGGGCCACCGCGCGCCGCGACTCGTGCGGCACCGGCTGCGAGGACTCTGAAATCGAAGAAGCGCTCAACGTCATGCTCCTGAGCGACAGCCAGTCGCGCAACGTGGCGCGCGACTGCAAGCGCCTGGACGGTGGCGTGCCGGAGGGCGACCTCCCGGCCCCCACGGAGAACGGCTACGACGTGTCGCTCGCGTGCGGCACGCTCCAGGACATCTTCCTGCCGGGCAAGGGAGCGGCCTGCAAATGCAACCCGGTCACCTGCACCACCGTGTACACGGTGAGCGGCGATCGCATCGACTGAAGCACCCCGGGCTCCAGCCCGTCGTGTAACGTGCGCCGCCCCGAAGTGGAGGATGGAATGGCGAAGCGTGCGGTGGTGCTCCTGTCCGGAGGCCTGGACTCAACGACGTGCCTGGCGATGGCGAAGGCGGACGGCTTCGAGCCGGTGTGCCTGTCCATCGCCTACGGACAGCGCCACTCGGTGGAGTTGGAGCGCGCGAAGAAGGTCGCGGCCATCATGGGCGTGCGCGATGTGCGCGTGGTGACGGTGGACCTGCGGCAGGTGGGCGGCTCGGCCCTCACGGATGACATCCCGGTGCCCAAGGACCGCTCGGAGGACGACATGTCCCACGACGTCCCCGTCACCTACGTGCCCGCGCGCAACGCGCTGTTCCTCTCGCTGGCGCTGGGCCTGGCGGAGGTGGTGGGCGCCACGGACCTCTACATCGGCGTCAACGCGGTGGACTACAGCGGCTACCCCGACTGCCGTCCGGAGTTCATCCGCTCCTTCGAAGCGATGGCCCAGCTGGCCACCAAGGCGGGCGTGGAGGGCGCGACCTTCAAGGTGCACGCGCCGCTCTCCGGGCTCACCAAGGCGCAGATCATCCAGGCCGGCGTGAAGCTGGGCGTGGACTACGGGATGACGCACTCCTGCTACGACCCGGACGCCCAGGGCCGCGCGTGTGGCCGCTGCGACAGCTGCCTGCTGCGCTCGAAGGGCTTCCAGGAAGCGGGCGTGCCGGACCCCACGGTGTACACGGACGGGGTGCGCTGATGCGCGCGGCGACGGGCCTCACGTTGACCCTGGCGCTGCTCGGAAGCGCACCGGTCCTCGCGCAGGACGCGAAGGCCGAGAAGCAGGCCGCGAAGCCGAAGGCCGCCGCGCCCAAGACGGAGCTGGTGGACGCGGCCACGGTCATCCCGGACCTGGTGCTGGACCTGCGCTACGCGACGAAGGACAACTTCCTCAAGCGTCAGGTGTACCCGGACGGCGCGCGGTGTCTGTTGTTGCCGGACTCGGTGAAGCGCTTGACGCAGGCCGCGGACGCGCTGCGCCCCCAGGGCTACCGGCTGAAGGTGTACGACTGCTACCGGCCGCGCGCGGTGCAGTACGAGATGTGGAAGATATTGCCGAAGCCCGGCTACGTGGCGGACCCGCGCAAGGGCTCCAACCACAACCGGGGCGGGGCGGTGGACCTGACCCTGGTGACGAAGGACGGGGCGGAGGTGGAGATGCCCACCCCCTTCGACGACTTCACCCCTGCGGCGCACCACGGCTACACCGGCGGCACGCCCGCCTCGCGCGAGCACCGGGAGGTGCTGCGCAAGGCCATGGAGGGAGCCGGCTTCCAGCGCAACCGGATGGAGTGGTGGCATTACGACCTGCCCGGCGCTACGAAATTGCCGGTGCTGGATGTGCCCTTCACCCCAGCCGAGTAATCATTGGCTGACGGGCAGTGGAAGGCCCGGACGATGGCCTAGCGCACGATTTGTTCCTCAACGAGTGCGTTTGTCGAACCCTGTGGGTGGGGTATTTCCGCCTCTGTTCGGTAGTGGGCGAAAGTGCTAAATCCTGCCACTTCTTAAACCGTGGCAATAACTCACCGGCCCTGATGGGTGCATGGGCCGGCAGGGGGACTATGCGCTTACGAGTGTGGTTAATGACGCTAGTGCTGTTTCTTGGCGCATGTGGAGCATCTGAACCGGACGACCCGGGCGAACTGCCTCCATCGCGTCAGGATGCGGGTAGCACGCCGGAGGATGCCGGTATCCCTGACTCAGGGACGCAGGTGGTGGATGCAGGTACCCCTGTTTGTGATGGCATCCCAGATACAGGGCGTTGTGCCTCGGCGACACGCATCGAGGCATGCGTGACGCCAACCGGCGCCTCCTCTCCTCTCGTGATTGGCTACGACTGTGAGCGCGGAGAGAGTTGTGCCACCCGGCAGGGGAAGGCGGTGTGCGTACTTGCTGGAGCGTGCCGCGAGGGCGAATCCCAGTGTGCGAATACCGGCGCCCTGGAAACTTGCTCGAGCGGAAAGTGGGTGGCCACGGCTTGCGCGGGTGGGTGTAATTCGAGCGTGCTGGGTAGCTTTTGCGCTCCGCCGATATTGAAGAAATCGTTGAGTGCAAATGTGGCCTATGAAATACGCGGCCCCAATGCTCAGCGGACAGACTGGGGGCCGCTCGGGAAGGTGCCTGCCATTGGTGTATTGGTTCTTTCGTATGCTGACGGGCAATTGCTGGACGTGGCGGTCGCGGGAAACGATGGAAATTTCACCATTGATGTTCCGACAACCCCCAAGGCATCGGACGTAGTTGCCGTTGCTCTTGCGTCAAGTGATGGGGCCAACTCGCTTGCATTCGCTGTTGTTGCTCCAGGTTATTCTGCGCCCGGGACGCAGGAGATTCTGGGGAACAAGCCAAACCCTTCCCTTTGGTCTTATGCGTTCAAGACATCAATTGTCAGTGCCTCCTCCTCGCTTACGATCACCGAGTCAATGGGGTCGGGCGCTGTGCGGGTCTATGATTATTTGCGATACGCTTATGCGGTTGCACGCCAGCGTTACGACGGGCGCCCTGGATTGCCGCTTGTTGTTTGGCTGGGATATGGAACGAGTTGGTCTTGTGGCGCTTGCTTCGCGCCAGTGCCTGCGCGCGTGTTCAATCTGCCATTTCTTGCGCAGATGTGGATTCCAGCTGACGGAAATCAACAGTATTGGGCGGACTCGGTCACCGGGCATGAGCTGGGCCATTGGGCCATGGCAAGCTACGGAACCACCCCTGACGAGGGTGGCTTTCATTCGATAGGCAATCCGACCTTTCCTGGCCAAGCTTGGTCGGAGGGCTACGCAACTTGGTTCAGTTCCAACCTGCGGAACGACAGCTACTACGTGGACAAGCAGGGGGGGGCCATGTTCTGGCTGAACCTTGATGCGCGAGCTTATTCGTATGGAAATCTTCCTTGGTCGCGTCCGTCCCCGAGCAAGGGGCTGATACAGCTCATGGATGAAAATGAGGTTTCAGCCATCCTCTGGCGGCTTTCGATGTCGCGTCCATGGGGCCCCCAAGCCATAGATCGCGCCTTGGGTTCGCGGCAATTGAACGCGGCTCCCTTCACGCGGGGATATACGCGTCATACGTGGGACGTGGACATGGGGACTGGTCAGTTCGTCAACGTGAGAAACACTGGTCTTCCGCGCCCCATGTTGGCGGACTTCTTGGATGCGATGGTGTGTGAAGGCTTCCCGTCGAAGGCGGTGGATTCGGCAACGGAGCCGGCGGTGGCATACCCATATCCAAGCAACGCTCCTATCTGCTTGGACTCGAGCTGCCGCAGTACTTGTTCTGGCTGTTGCCGGGCGGGCGTCTGTCTGGCGGGCACTGCGGCAGCCGCATGTGGTGGGCCCGGTGCCGCCTGCGAATCATGTGGTGCTGGCCAGGTTTGTAGTGCCGGGGTGTGCACCGCTGGTTAGCGGATGTGTCTAACAGGTTTGAGTGTTATTGCTCTCTATCGTCTGTAGGCGTTGCGAACGCCGAGGTTGCTATGGCTCGCCTTGTGTTTCGTGGATTACTGGTGTCGACACTGATGTTGTTCGTGGGAGCTTGTCATCACCCTGACGCGGCTGCTCCTAACTCTGGCGGAGGCCAGCCGCGCATCGCGAGGGAGACTTCCGCGAAAGAAGAGGCTCCTTCGGCTGCGGAAAGCCCGCAGGCTCCTGCGGTGGTGCGCTGGGTCCTTCTTGACCAGGGCGCGAACCGGCTCCGGCTTCGCGCTGATATTCGCAAGCTGGCGGCTTTCGGTACCGACCTGACGGTGCAGGTGCAGTCACCGAAAGGCGTCCGCATGGTGGATGGTCCTTCCTCCTGGGTGGTCCCGGCTGACGCTCAGCAAGGTACCTACAGCCGCGAACTCGCGTTCCAGATCGACGTTCCGCCCAGCGAGCCCATTCGCCTCGTGGCTGACGCGCAAGGCGAGGGGTTCGGGGTTCATGCGACGGACGCCTTCGATGTTCCAGGAGGAACGAAATCGCGTTCTGGCGAAATTCCCCCTGGGGGGGCGCTGCCGCAGCCAACAGGGCCCGCACTCCGCGTGGGAGACACGAATTTCGGCAACAGCGTTCCCGGCCAGTAGGGCGGAGGGCGCCGGCTTCCAGCGCAACCGGATGGAGTGGTGGCATTACGACCTGCCCGGCGCTACGAAATTGCCGGTGCTGGACGTGCCCTTCACCCCTGCGGGGTGACGCCTGGCTGCTCGCCAGCCCAGTGGTTTCGCGCGGTTGCATCAGGGACTGCGCGTTAGTGGGCGCGCGCACGGAGTGCCTGCTATTCCTGGCGTCCCATGAGTCAAACGCTCTCGGTCGGCCTGGAAAACACGCTCATTTCTCCGTCCTCCGGGGCGCAGCTGGCGCCCACGCTCGCGCCCGGGGGTTCCACGACCCAGCGCCGTAACACGGTGCTGCCACGGGTGGAGTGGAAGGGCCAGCAGCCCAGCGTGGTGCCGCTGCAGCGCGAGCGCTTCGAGGAAGTGCGTCCGCTGGGACAGGGCGGCATGGGCGAGGTGGTGTTGATCCGCGACCACGACATCGAGCGGGAGGTCGCGCTCAAGCGGCTGCCCCCGGGCGCGGACCTGGACCGGGTGCTGCGCTTCGTGGAGGAGATCCGCACGGTGGGCATGCTGGACCACCCGAACATCGCGCCCGTGCACGACGTGGGCGTGGATGAGCAGGGCCGCTACTACTTCCTGATGAAGCACCTGAAGGGCGAGACGCTGGAGTCCATCATCTCCCGGCTGCGCCGCTCGGAGCTGGACGCGCTGGTGCGCTATCCGTTCCAGGTGCGGGTGCAGATCTTCCTGGGCGTGCTGCACGCGCTGTCGTACGCGCACGGCAAGGGCTTCATCCACCGCGACCTGAAGCCCGCGAACATCATGGTGGGCCCCTTCGGCGAGGTGACGGTGCTGGACTGGGGCCTCGCGCGCCGCGTGGGTGCGTCCGCCGCCCGGGCCATCGCGGACGGCACGCCGATGGACCTCCAGTCGGCCCGGCCGCTCCAGACGGAGCTGGGCTCCGTGGTGGGCACGCCGCTCTACATGTCCCCGGAGCAGGCGCGCGGCGAGCACGACACGATGGACGCGCGCAGCGACGTCTACAGCCTGTCCGTCCTCTTCCACGAGCTGTTGTCGCTGTCGCACTACCTGGACGGCCTCCAGTCCGTGCCGGAAATCATGAAGGCGGTGCAGACGCGCACGCTGGACATGGCGTCCATGCACCTGAACAGCGCGCAGGGTCCGGTGCCCGCGGAGCTGATGTGGTTCGTGAAGAAGGGGATGAGCAAGGACGTCGCGGAGCGCTTCGTGTCGGTGGACGACATGGTGACGCAGCTCCACGCCGCGCTGGAGGGCCGCATCCACGTGCAATGCCAGCGCACGATGCTGAAGAAGACCCTGCACAAGGGCCTGCGCATCGCGGACCGCAACCCCATGGCCCTCACGGCGGCGGGCCTGGTGGGCGCGGGCCTGGTGCTCGCGTCGGCGGTGAACCTGGGCATGTCGTTCTTCGGAGCGCTGCTGCACTGAGTTTCCAGGCAGGCACGTAACTTCCGGGCGCGTCCGGGGTTGAATGCATCACCATGCGCGCCCTCCCTGTCTGGCCCCTGGTGGCCGTGTGCCTGTCGTGTGCGTCCCGCTCGCAGGTCGCGGCACCCGAGGCGCCCGCCACTCCGTTCGATGAAGCGCGCGCGGTGCACGTGCTCCAGCGGCTGGCGTACGGCCCCTCGGCGAGGGACCTGGCGGAGGTGAAGCGGCTGGGCGTGGACGGGTGGGTGAACGCCCAGCTCCAGCCCGCGTCCGCTGAAGCGCTGCTGCCCGGCCTGAAGTCGAAGCTCCAGGCGTTCCCCACGTTGGGACTGTCGATGGGGCAGCTCGTGGAGGAGTACCCCCGGCCGCCGCAGGAGATGCCACCCGAGGAGAAGCGCGAGCGGGGCCCGGCGCGTGTCGTCTTCGAGCGTTCCTCCGCGCGGGTGCTGCGAGCAGTGGAGAGTCCGCGCCAACTGGAGGAGGTGCTGGTGGACTTCTGGTTCAACCACTTCAACGTCTCCGAGGACAAAGGCGTGGTGAGGTGGCTGGCCACGTCCTACGAGCGCGACGCCATCCGGCCGCACGTCTTCGGCACGTTCCGGGAGCTGCTGGGCGCGACGGCGCACCACCCGGCGATGCTCTTCTACCTCGACAACTGGCGCAGCACGCGTGAGGGGCTGAGTCAGGAGGAGCTGCGTCACCCGCGCCGCTTCAAGCGCCAGGCCGCGATGATGGAGGATGCGGAGGACGACGAAGAGGCGAAGCCGAAGCTGGGCCTCAACGAGAACTACGCGCGCGAGCTGCTGGAGCTGCACACGCTGGGCGTGGACGGCGGCTACACGCAGGACGACGTGCGCGAGGTCGCACGCTGTTTCACGGGCTGGAGCATCCGCCAGCCGCGCAAGGATCCGGGCTTCGTCTTCCGCAAGGTGGCGCACGACGCGGATGCGAAGGGAGTGCTGGGGAAGGCGATTCCAGCGGGAGGAGGGGAGAAGGACGGCGAGCAGGTGCTGGACCTGCTGGCCAGCCATCCGGCGACGGCGCGTCACGTGGCGCGCAAGCTCGCGCAACGCTTCGTCGCAGACGAACCGCCGCCGGAGTTGGTGGACCGCGTGGCGAAGGTGTTCCTCGATTCAAAGGGAGACCTGCGCGCGGTGTATCGAGCGCTGTTCCAGTCGCCGGAGTTTCAGTCGCCACAGGCGCGGGCCGCGAAGGTGAAGACGCCATTCGAATACGTGGTGTCCGCGCTGCGAGCGACGAACGCGCAAGTGGAGGTGACGCCCCGGCTCTTGCGCCACCTGGCCTTGATGGGAGAGCCGCTCTACAAAGCCCCCGCGCCCACGGGCTTCCCGGAGGTGGCGGGGCCCTGGGTGAACAGCGGAGCCCTGGTGGCTCGGCTCAACTTCGGCCTGGACCTGGTGGGAGGCCGATTGCCTGGAGCGCGTGTGTCATTGGACGCGTTCGCACCGAAGCAGGCCCCGAGCGCAGTGGAGTGGGTGGACGGCCTGGGGCAGGCGCTGCTGGGCGCGAAGCCGTCGGAGGAGACGCGGGCCACCATCCTCGCGGCGCTGGCGGAGAAGCGAGAGGCCGCGAGCGCCGTGGATGAAGCGCCACCGGTGGATGTGCCTCTCATCGCGGGGCTGCTGCTCGGCTCGCCAGAGTTCCAGAAACAATGACCGAGAGCCAGAGTCAATTGTCTGTGATTGTGGAGGTCCAGGACCCATGACCGCACGTCTTTCTCGCAGGCAGCTCCTCCAGGCCCTGGGCGTGACGGGCGCGGGCCTCGTGCTCGCGCCGTCCTTCCTGGCCCGCGCCTGGGCCGCGAGTCCAGGCGATGCGCCCGCTCGTCGAGCGCTGGTGACAGTGTTCCTGCGCGGCGGCGCGGATGGCCTGTCGCTGGTGCCACCCGTGGAGGACGACGCCTACCAGCGCGCCCGGCCCACGCTGGCGCTCAAGTTCCAGGGCGAGCACGCCGCGCTGAAACTCACGAGCCCCTTCGGTCTACATCCCGCGCTCGGCGCATTGATGCCCCTGTGGTCGGAAGGGAAGCTCGCGGTGCTTCCGGGGGTGGGCCTTCCCATCGCGCCGCGCTCGCACTTCGACGCGCAGGACTTCCTGGAGTCCGGCACACCTGGCCGCAAGTCCACCGCGGACGGGTGGCTCAACCGCGCACTGTTGGACGCGAAGGACGACGCACCGCTGCGCGCCGTGGCCCTGCAACCCACGCTGCCCCGAGCGCTCTACGGCAACGCGGGTGCTCTCGCGATGGGGCGCCTGGAGGACTTCCGGCTGCGCACCGGACGCCAGCACGGCGATGCCCGCCAGGGCTTCTCCGCGCTCTACTCCGGAGCGGTGGATCAGGCCCTGAAGGGCGCGGGCGCGGATGCCTTCGAAGCCATGTCGAAGCTGGACGGTGCCCGCCTCGCGAAGCTGCCCACCACCCCCGGCGTGACGTACCCGCTGACCCCTCTGGCCCGCCGCCTCCAGGACATCGCGCGCCTCATCAAGGGCGACGTGGGCCTCGAAGTCGCCGCGACGGAGATGGGCGGCTGGGACACCCACGTCGCGCAGGGTGTGGCGCAGGGCGCGTTCGCGAAGCGCTGTGACGAATTGGGCAATGCACTGGCCGCGTTCGCGGCGGACCTGGGCCCGAAGCTCGATGCGGTGACGGTGTTGGTGATGACGGAGTTCGGCCGCACCGTGAAGGAGAACGGCAACCAGGGCACCGACCACGGCGTGGGCGGCGTGATGTTCGCGCTGGGCGGCGGCGTGAAGGGCGGCATGCACGGCCGCTTCGAAGCCCTCACCGTGGACCGTCTCCAGGACGGCCGGGACGTGCCGTCCTGGACCGACGTGCGCGCTCCGCTGGCCGAAGCCCTGCGCGCCTGTCGGCCCGGAGCGGACCTGTCGAAGGTGTTCCCTGGCTACTTGGAGGACAGCGTCCTGGGGATGTTCACCTGAGCTCCACTCCCGCCCCACGCGGTCCCAACGGGTCCGACAGTCGGACCCGTTCGTGCCGCGCTCGGGCTCGGAGGCCCATCTTCTTCATCGCCCGGGTGTCGCCCCGGGAGCGCCCGGTGTGATGGACTGGCGCCGTGCAACGCCTTCGTCGCCTCCTCATGGCCTTCTTCGTCATCGTCGGCATGCTGTACCTCGCGCTGTGCGCGGTCCTCTTCGCCGCGCAGCGCTCCCTCATCTACCCCGCGCCCCACACCGCGCCGGAGACGCTGCGCGACCAGCCCGGTTTTGGCGTGGTGCCGCTGGCCACGGGCCTCGACGTGGACCGCTTCTACCTGCCCGCGCCGCCGGGAGCCCCCACGGTGGTGCACTTCCACGGCAACGGCGAGCAGCTCCTGTGGCAGCAGGGGATGGGGCAGGCGCTCGGGGACGCGGGGCTGGGCTTCCTCGCGGTGGAGTACCCGGGCTACGGCGCGTCGCCGGGCAGTCCTTCAGAGTCGGGCCTGTACGCGGCCGCGGAGGCGGCGCTCCAGTTTCTTCGCGACCAGGGCGTGAAGCCGGAGGACATCGTGCTCAGCGGGCGCAGCCTGGGCACCGGCGTCGCGGTGGAGATGGCGCGGCGCGGGTACGGTGCACGCATGGTGCTGGTGTCCCCGTACACGTCCATGGTCGCCATGGGCCAGCGCACCGTGCCCTTCCTGCCCGCGGCGCTGCTGATGCGCGACCGCTACCAGTCGCTCGACAAGGCGCCCCACATCCCCATCCCCGTCCTCATCATCCACGGCGAGCAGGACGAAGTGGTCCCCGTGGACATGGGCCGCACGCTGGGCCAGCGCTTCCCGCATGCCCGGGTGGTGACCGTGCCCGGCGCGGGACACAACGACGTGCTGGAGCGGGACGGCCAGCAGGAGTTCGCGCGGCTGGCCACGTTCGCGCTCGACGGGACCTGAGCGGCCCGGCAGGACGCATGACGTCCTGCGTTGCGTTCCCTTGCGCCTACCGGTGATCGCCGGATTATGCTCGGTGTCATCAACGCGATGTTTCATCGCGTCCTCAAGCTCCCCCGAGGGATGGATGAGCATCGAACCGGCCCCCGCCGCGACCCTGTCCGAAGCGGCTCGTGAAATCGTCGAAGTGGGCCGCTTCCTCAGCGTGCGCAACTTCGTGCCCGCCACCAGCGGCAACTTCTCCCGCAGGCTGGATGCGCGCACCGCCGCCGTCACCCGCTCCGGCGTGGACAAGGGCGAACTGGTGGAGGCGGACATCCTGGTCGCGGACATCCACGCTCCGCCGCCCAAGGGCTCGTCCGCGGAGACGCCCCTGCACCTCCAGCTCTACCGGGACCGCCCGGAGGCGCAGGCCGTGCTGCACACGCACTCCGTGGTGGCCGCGCTGCTGTCGAACCTGCGGCTGCCGGAAGGCGAGCTGGTGCTCCAGGACTTCGAGCTGCTCAAGGCCCTGGGCGACACCCGCACGCACGAAGCGGCCGTGTCCATCCCCATCTTCCCCAACGACCAGGACATCCCCCGGCTCGCGGAGAAGGTGACCGCGATGCTTCAGAAACGCGCGGACCTGGTCGCGTATCTCATTGCCGGCCACGGGCTGTACACCTGGGGCCGGAGCATGGCCGAGGCGCGCCGCCACGTGGTGGCGCTGGAACACCTGCTGACGTACGAACTCGAGAAGATGAAGGTGCGGCGATGAGCAAGCTGATTGTCTACCAGGACCACCAGCCGGAGGCGCCCCTGGGCGTCTACACCGAAACCGAGGACATCCGTCGCGAGCTGAAGCCCGCGGGCGTGCGCTTCGAGCGCGTGGACGCGTCCGTGGACCTGCCGGATGGCGCGGGCCAGGAAGAGGTGCTCGCGGCCTACAAGCACGTGGTGGACGCGGAGATGAAGGCCCACGGCTACAACACCGTGGACGTGGCGCGCATCAAGCCGGACGCCCCCAACGTGGAGGCCGCGCGCGCGAAGTTCCTCTCCGAGCACGCCCACACGGAGGACGAGTCGCGCATCATGGTGGAGGGCAGCGGCTGCTTCTACCTGCACGCCGGGGACAAGGTGTTCCAGGTGGAGTGCACGCGCGGAGACCTCATCAGCGTGCCGGAAGGCATGAAGCACTGGTTCGACATGGGCGCCAGGCCCCGCTTCGCCGCCATCCGCTTCTTCATCCGCCCGGACGGCTGGGTGGGCCACTTCACCGGCGAGACCATCGCCGAGCGCTTCCCGAAGTACGCGCCGTGAGTGCACCCAAGGCCATCGTCACGGACATCGAAGGCACCACCAGCTCCATCGCCTTCGTGAAGGACGTCCTCTTCCCCTTCGCCCGGAAGCACCTGGCGGAGTACGTCGCCACGCACGGCCAGCAGGCCGCCGTGCGCCAGTGCCTGTCCGACGCCCGCACGCTCGCGGGCGAGCCGGGCCTGGGCGACGTGGGCACGGTCGCGCTGCTCCAGCGCTGGCTGGACGAGGACCGCAAGGCCACGCCGCTCAAGACGCTCCAGGGACTCATCTGGGCGGACGGCTACGCGCGCGGAGAGCTCAAGGGCCACGTCCACGCGGACGCGGCCCGGGCCCTGCGTGAATGGCACGGCAAGGGCCTGCGCCTGTATGTCTATTCCTCCGGCAGCATCGCCGCGCAGAAGCTCATCTTCGGCTACAGCGTGGCGGGGGACCTGACGCCGGTGTTCTCCGGCTACTTCGACACCACCACCGGTACCAAGGTGGAGGCGCCGTCGTACACGAAGATTGCCCAGGCGCTGGAGCTGCCGCCCGGCGACATCCTGTTCCTCTCCGACAACGTGGCGGAGCTGGACGCGGCGAAGCAGGCGGGCATGCGCACCGCGGCCCTGGACCGGGGCGAGGTGGCCCTGCCACCGGGCCACGGGCACCCGGTGTTCCACGACTTCACGTCGCTCGATCCGTTCGCGCGCGTGTCCTGAATCCCTTCATCCTCCCCAAGCCTCCTCCCGAGCCTCGTGGAGCGGAGCCTCCCCCATGTCGAGTTCCAACAAGCCCGTGCTGGGCATCATCGGCGGCAGCGGCCTGTACCAGATTGACGGCCTGACGGACGTCTCGTGGCGCCGCGTGTCGTCGCCCTTCGGTGAGACGTCGGACGAGTTCTGCTTTGGCCGCATCGGCGACCAGCCGGTGGTGTTCCTGCCGCGCCACGGACGCGGGCACAAGATTCCCCCGTCGGAGCTGAACTTCCGCGCGAACATCGACGCGCTCAAGCGCAGCGGCGTGACGGACATCCTCTCCGTCTCCGCGGTGGGCAGCCTGCGCGAGGACCTGCCGCCGGGCACCTTCGTGGTGGTGGATCAGTTCGTGGACCGCACCTTCGCGCGCGTGAAGAGCTTCTTCTCCGCGGGGCTGGTGGCGCACGTGTCCATGGCGAAGCCCACGTGCTCGCGCCTGGGCGACGCGGTGATGGCCGCGTGCGAGGGCCTGGACATCAAGGTCGTGCGCGGCGGCACGTACCTGGTGATGGAGGGCCCGCAGTTCTCCACGCTGGCGGAGAGCAAGATGTACCGGCAGTGGGGCTGCGACGTGATTGGCATGACCAACATGCCGGAGGCCAAGCTCGCCCGGGAAGCGGAGATCTGCTACGCGAGCGTGTCGATGGTCACGGATTTTGACTGCTGGCATCCGGACCACGACGCGGTGACGGTGGACCAGGTGATCGCGGTCCTGCTGGGCAACGCGGGCAAGGCGCGCGGGGTGGTGAAGAACATCGCGCCGCTCGTGAGCCAGCACACGGCCCTGTGCCGTGCCGGCTGCCAGACGGCGCTGGAGCACGCCATCATGACGTCGCCCGACGCGCGCGACCCGGCCATGGTGGAGAAGCTCTCCGCGGTGGCGGGCCGCGTCCTCAAGCGCTGAACAGAGGAACAAGGAAAGACACGGCGATGAAAGTCCAAGGCGTTCTGATGCGCTCCATCTGGGTCGAGTCCGACGGCTGGAGCGTCGGCGTCATCGACCAGACGCGCCTGCCGCACGCGTTCGTGAAGGTGAAGCTGACCACGGCGGACGAAGCGGGCCATGCCATCCGCAGCATGCTGGTGCGAGGCGCGCCGCTCATCGGCGCCACCGCCGCGTACGGCGTGTGTCTGGCCATGCGGGAGGACCCGTCCGACGGCGCGCTGGAGAAGGCGCTGACCATGCTGCGGGCCACGCGGCCCACGGCGGTGAACCTGCACTGGGCGCTGGACGGGATGCGCCAGGTGCTCGCGCCGCTGAAGCCCGAGCTGCGCGTGGCGTCCGCGTACCGGCACGCGGCGGCGCTGTGCGACGAGGACGTGGCCATCAACCGCGCCATCGGTGAGCACGCGCTGAAGCTGTTCCAGGAGGCGTGGGACAAGAAGGGCCGCAAGGGGCGGCTCAACGTGCTCACGCACTGCAACGCCGGCTGGCTGGCGACGGTGGACTGGGGCACGGCGCTGGCGCCCATGTACCTGGCGCACGACGCGGGCCTGCCCCTGCACGTCTGGGTGGATGAGACGCGCCCGCGCAACCAGGGCGCGGTGCTGACCGCGTGGGAGCTGGGGCAGCACGGCGTTCCGCACACGGTCATCGCGGACAACGTGGGCGGCCACCTGATGCAGCACGGGGACGTGGACCTGTGCATCGTCGGGACGGACCGCACGACGGCGCACGGCGACGTGGCGAACAAGATCGGCACGTACTTGAAGGCGCTGGCCGCGAAGGACAACGGGGTGCCGTTCTACGTGGCGCTGCCGTCGCCCACCATCGACTGGACCATCCACGATGGCGTGAAGGAGATCCCCATCGAGCAGCGCGAAGGCACGGAGCTCAGCGACGTGACGGGCCGGCTGCCGTCGGGGGACATCGCCACGGTGCGCATCACGCCTCCGGGGAGCCCTGCCGCGAACTACGCGTTCGACGTGACGCCCGCGCGGCTGGTGACGGCGCTCATCACGGAGCGGGGCGTGTGTCCGGCGACGGAGGAGGGGATGCTGTCGCTCTTCCCGGAGCGGCGCGCGGAGCGGAGCGCGGCGAAGTGAGCGGGGTGGGGGGCCACCAGGCGCTGCGCGAGGCGATGGTGGCCACCGCGCGGCGGATGAACACGTCCGGGCTGAACCAGGGCACCTCCGGCAACCTGAGCCAGCGGGTGGAGGGCGGCTTCCTCCTCACGCCGTCCGGGATGAACTACGAGACGATGACGCCGGAGGACCTGGTCCTCATGCGCTTCGACGGCTCGCACGAGGGCCCCCGCAAGCCGTCCACCGAGTGGCAGCTGCACCGGGACCTCCTCCAGGCGCGGCCGGAGGTGGGGGCGGTGCTGCACTCGCACAGCATGTTCAGCACCACGCTGGCGTGCCTGCGCCGGGGCATCCCCGCGTTCCACTACATGGTGTCCGCGGCGGGCGGCACGGACGTGCGGTGCGCGGAGTACGCGACCTTTGGCACGCCGGAGCTGGCGCGGCACATGATGGTGGCCCTGGAGGGCCGCAAGGCGTGTCTGCTGGCCAACCACGGCCTGGTGGCGGTGGGCGCGGACCTGCCCGCGGCCTGGAAGCTGGCGGTGGAGGTGGAGACGCTGGCGGCCATGTATTGGCGCGCGCTCCAGATTGGCGAGCCCGTGCTGCTGGATGACGCGGAAATGGAGCGCGTGTTCCAGCAATTCCGGGGGTATGGGCAGTAGGCGCCCCTTCGCACACACGTTCCTGCATGATTCTCCGGGTCCCTGTCTCATAGTCGCGAGGGGACTCGGATGGGCCACCCTTCAGTCCTCGGAAGGAGGCGGCATGCGGTGGGTTCTCGGGTGCATGGTGGTGATGGCACTGGGGTGTGCCTCGATCATGCCGGTGGGGCGGGAGCCTTCGGATGCGCGGCTGTTGGCCGCGCTCCAGGCCTATGACCAGGCCGCGACGCTGTACGAGGCGGGCCGGTACGCCGAGGCCGTGGCGCCCGGCGAGCAGGCCCTGGCGCTGCGGGAGGCCGTGCTCGGGGACTCGCACCCGGACGTGGCCTATTGCCTGAGCCTGCTGGGGGAGCTGTACCGGCTCCAGGGGGACTTCACCCGGGCCGGGGTCTTCCATGAGCGCGCCCTGGCCATCCGGGAAGCGGTGGTGAACGACGACGCCGCGAAGTCCGTCACCGCGGCCAGGCTGCTCGGCTTCGCCGCCTCCCCCACCATGGAGACGGATCGTCAGGCCGGGGGCTTCTACGACCACGGGCATGCCCTCTCCCGGCGGACGAACAACCTGTTCAGCCTGGACAAGCGCCGCCGCATGGGCGCGCTCGCCAGTCAGGAGGCGGCCCTCAACGAGAACCAGTCCGCCTACGCCGAGTCCCTCAACAACCTGGCCAATCTCTACCAGGAGCAGGGGCAGTACAGCCGGGCGGAGCCGCTCTATTCGCGCGCGCTGGACCTGCGGGAGACGGTGCTCGGCAAGCGCCACCTCACCGTCGCGGACTCGCTCAACAACCTGGCGCTGCTCTACCGGGAGCAGGGGCTGTACAGCCGGGCGGAGCCGCTCTACGTGCGCGCGCTCTCCATCCGGGAGGCGGAGCTGGGCAAGGAGGACCTCCTGGTCGCGGACTCGCTCGACACGCTGGCGACGCTCTACCAGGACCAGGGGCAGTACAGCCGGGCGGAGCCGCTGGGCCTGCGCGCGCTCTCCATCCGGGAGGCGGAGCTGGGCAAGAAGCATCCCCTGGTCGCGGACTCGCTCAACAACCTGGCCAATCTCTATCAGGACCAGGGGCTGTATGACCGGGCGGAGCCGCTCTACGCGCGCGCCCTCGCCATCCGGGAGGCGGCTCCCCAGCGGAGCGCTTCGGACCTGGCCGCCGCGCTGAACAACCTGGCCACGCTCTATCAGGGGCAGGGGAAGTACAGCCAGGCGGAGCCGCTCTACGCGCGCGCGCTCGGCCTCTGGGAGGAGGCGCTGGGCCAGAAGCATCCGCACGTCGCCGCTTCGCTGAACAACCTGGCCACGCTCTACCGGAAGCAGGGGAAGTACCGCCAGGCGGAGCCGCTCTATGCGCGGGCGCTGGCCATCTGGGAGGAGGTGCTCGGTAGGAACCACCCGGACGTCGCCGGCTCGCTCAACAACCTGGCCACGCTCTACCGGGACCAGGGGAAGTACCGTCAGGCGGAGCCGCTCTACGAGCGCGCGCTGTCGATTCGTGAAGCCGTGCTGGGCCGGAACCACCCGGACCTCGCGGCCTCGCTCAACAACCTGGCCCTCCTGCGCCTGGCGCAGCACCGCCTGGATGACGCCGTGCCTTTGTTCACGCGGGCCTTCGGGGTCTCCGAGCAGCGCCTTCGCCGGGAGGCGCTCGAGTTCTCCGAGGCGCGGCTGGCCAGCTTCCTCCAGCACCTGCGCGCGGACGAGGAGCAGCTCTACGCGTTGCTGCGCGCGCACCCGGACTCTCCCGACGTCCGGCGTCTGGCGTTGAGCGCCGCGCTGCTCCTCAAGGGCCGCTCCGTCGAGGAGACGGCCGACATCTCCCGCGCGGTCTACCGGAGCCTGGGCACGGAGGAGCGAGGCACCTTCGAGCGGCTGCGCAAGCTGCGCACCCAGCTGGCCAGTCTCTCGCTGCATGGGCTCGGCGCGCTGACGCCGTCCGCCTACCAGCGGCAGCTCACGGCGCTGACCGCGCAGGGTGACGCGCTCGAAGCCACCCTCGCCATCCGCTCCGCTCCGCTGCGCGCGTTGGCCGCGCTGCCCTCGCCCGGTGACATCGTCGACCGTGTCGCCGGGGCCCTGCCGGAGGATGGCGCCCTCGTGGAGTTCATCACCTACGAGGACCGTCCCCTGGTGCCGGGAACCGGTGCGCCCCAGCTGCGTTGTCTGGCGCTGGTGCTCATGCCTGACGCGAGCATCCGCGCGCTCGACCTGGGCCCCGCCGCGCCCATCGAAGCCGCGGCCTCGACTCTGCGGGACGCGCTGGCCCGGCGGGACGCCGCGTTCGAGGACTCGTCGCACGCGCTCTACCAGCTCGCCTTCCGGCCGCTGCTCCCGCTGTTGGGGAAGGCCCGCCGCCTCTTCCTCTCACCGGATGGACAGCTGGCGCTGGTGCCCTTCGCGGCGCTGCACGACGGTCAGCAGTACCTGGTGGACACCTACGACTTCACCTACGTCACCTCCGGCAAGGACCTGCTGCCGCGTCCGCAGCAGCCGCGTCCCGCGTCGTCGGTGGTGGTGCTGGCGGATCCGGCGTTCAACACGGAGCAGCGGACCTCCGCCATCCCCACGGGAGGCGCGTCCGTGGTGGCCGAGCGTTCGCCTTCGCTGCGGCGCGAGGACCTGGTGGCGCGGGACTGGGCGCCCGTGCCGCTGCCGGGCTCGCGCGAGGAGGCGGAGGCCATCCAGCGTCTGTTCCCGCAGGCGCAGCTGTTCCTGGGGCCGAAGGCGACGAAGGACCGGCTGCTGCACCTGACCACGCCCGGCATCCTCCACCTGGCCACGCACGGCTTCTTCCTGGAGGACGCCACCGCCCAGGAGAACTCGCGGGCCGTCGCGACCTTTGGCGCGCTGGGAGAGGATCCGCAGGCCGCGCGCCCGCCGGATCCGCTGCTGCGCTCCGGCCTGCTGCTCGCGGGGGAGACGGCGAAGGAGACGGCTCCTGGGGCTTCTTCCGACAGCGCGCTGGTGACGGCGCTGGAGTTGGCGGGGCTGGACCTGTGGGGCACGCAGCTGGTGGTCCTGTCCGCCTGTGACACCGGCCGGGGCGCGGTCCGGCGAGGCCAGGGTGTCTACGGTTTGCGCCGGGCCTTCCTGGTGGCGGGAGCGGAGACGGTGGTGATGAGTCTCTGGAAGGTGGACGACGCGACGACGCGCACGCTGATGGAGACCTACTATCGCCACCTGCTCGGGGGCGAGGGCCTGGCCACGGCGCTGCGTGAGGCGATGCGGGAGCTGCGAATCGCGCAGCCCCATCCGCACTACTGGGCGCCCTTCATCGCCATGGGGCGGGACACGCCGCTGCGGTTGCTGGAGGCGGCCGCGCGGCCCTGACTCTAGCGTTTCGTCGATGCGGGCTTCTGGATCAGGAGCCGAAGCGCTTGGGTGCTGAGAAGCTCCTGCGGATTCCGATGAATCATCCGGTGGCAGTTGGCGCACAGGGGGATGAGTGATTCCACGGAGTTCATCCGTTTCCCTGCCGAGACGGGGACCTCGTGGTGCATCTCGATGAAGTCCTCACCCAGCGCACCGTAGCGCTCGACGAAGTCGAACCCGCACACGTGGCAGGTGAGCCGGCCCCGCCTGTTCCTCCAGTGGGACTTCGCCTCCGCGCGCAGTTGGGCGCTTCGCTCGTAGGTCAGGTGTGTTCGGTACTGCTTCCCACCTTCTTCATGGCCACCCGGGTCATCCAGCAATGCCGCACGAGCCGCTCTCGTCGGCATCTTGTACCAGCCGAGGTGAGGGAAGCGGCTTCCGGGAAAATCGATGTCGACCCTGGCGACCAGTTCGTACTCGAAGGCCACGCCGAACCCCGCTGGCTGCATTGCTTTCAGCCACTCGGAGTTGTCATGGGTATCGACGCCGATCAGGCGGTTCACCGTGCGGGTGAACTGACGCTTGTTCTCGTATTCGAACGCCCTACCGCGAGTCACCTTGAGGAGCGTGGTGAAGCGTTTCGTCTTCTTGTCGTAGCCGTAGAGGTGAAGTCCGGGACGAAGGATGAAGGTGGGCCAGTGACGTCGCTGCCACCCGCTCCACATGGGCCAGCTCCGCTTCTGGTCATGGGGCGTGCCATGCGTCATGGCGAAATGAGCTTTGATTGTCATGGCGGGAGCTATCCGAGCTTCTGGCCAATGGCCTTCATCATTAGGGCGGCATCCGCCAGGGCGACCTTGAACCGGTCGAACTGTTCCGGGCTCTGCTCCAGGTCCTCGATCAACCGACGCTGGTTGTAGACCCTACGGAGAAGGTACGCCGCAGCCCGGACATCCTGGACGCAGTTCTCCGGATAGGGCGGCTCCTCGTATTTGGGCTCGGGGGAGGCCTGGGGTTGCCTTGCCGCAGGAGCGGGCGCGGATGGCGCCAGCACCTGGATCCGGGTGATGTTCGTGAGGACCTCTGGATCCTGTTCCTGCCGGACCTCGACCACGCGGGAGGTGGTCGCGGTTCCGATTTCCAGGCTCTTGCCCACCCACTCCGAGGGGGGAACCTGGAAGAGCGAACGCCCATCCACCTTCGGGTCTGAATCCCTCAGGTCGACGTGTCCCCCGAGGTTCTTGGACTGGCCACGCATGACCGCGAAGCGGCGCCCTTCATACTCGTAGACGCCGACCGTGTAGCTACTGGAGCCTGTGCGGACCCGGTAGACCTGCCAGGCAAGATCCTCGAGCTTGCCGAATCGCGTGACCTCTTCCGACATGGTCGCTGCCCCCTGCACGAGCGATGAATCCTCGGAGGGTAGGAGGAAGCCTGGACCCTGGGCATCCCTCTTCAGGGTGATGGCATGCCGCCTCGACAGGCTGTAGCGCCCTTCACCTTGAGATGAAGGAGGCTCAGGCGCTGCGCAGCGTGAGCAGCGTGACCTCGGGCGGGACGCCGATGCGGAAGGGGAGCCAGTGCCCCGTGCCGCCGGAGACGTAGAGGTGGTTGTCGCGGAAGCGGTAGCGGCCCAGCATGTGCTTGAAGGCGAAGCCGAACAGCGGGACCCCCAGGAAGGCCACCTGGCCGCCGTGGGTGTGGCCCGCGAGCGTGAGTCGCGCGCCCCGCTCGGCGGCGTAGGGGAAGAAGTCCGGGTGGTGGGAGAGGCAGAGGACCACGTCGTCCGGATGGCCTTCCGTGAACGCCGTCTCCGCGGAGTGCTGCCAGCGCCGGTCGCGCCCGGTGCGGCTGGCGCCGGACATGGGGAAGTCCACGCCCACCACGCGCAGGCGCTGGCCACCGTGCTCCAGCACGTGGGTTTCATCCACGAGCAGCCGGACCGGAGCGCCGCGCTGGGCCAGCTGCGCGTAGCCGTCCAGGACTTCGTCGAGCCCGCGCCAGTGCTCGTGGTTGCCGAGCACCGCGAGCATGCCGTGGCGGGCCGTCGTGGAGGCGAGGGCGGCCATGGTCTCATCGATCTGGTTCACGTCGTCGATGAGGTCCCCGGTCATCACCTGGAGGTCCACGCCCGCGGTGTTCATCACCTCCACGGCGCCGCGCAGGTACTCGGGGGAGATGAAGGGGCCCACGTGCACGTCGGTGATCTGCCCGATGCGGAAGCCGTCGAGCGCGGCGGGGAGGCCGCGCAGCTTCACCTCCACCTCGCGCACGGTGAAGCCCAGGCTGCCGCCCACGACGCCCACGGCGCTGGCGCCCATGGCGAAGACGGGCATGGCCTGGCCGGCCTTCACCAGGAGGTTGCGGCGCTCCAGGTCCACGCCCGGGGGCGCGGCCTTCTGCCGGCGTTCCGCGCGCAGCTTGATGACGAGGAACGGCAGGCCCATCAGCATCACCAGCAACGCGGCGATGCTCCACACGACGGCGAACAGCTTCACCGGCACGAGGAACGGGGGCGTGTGGTGCAGGCCGTAACCGGTGACGGCGGGCACTGTCCACGCCGCGAACGCGAAGACCTTGAGCCCCAGCAGCACGCCATGGCGCCAGCCCCGGGTCAGGGCGGGCAACAGCCTGCGCAGCACCAGATAAGCGCCCAGGTAGACGAACAGCAGGACCAGCAGCCTTCCCATCGTGTGCGCGCTCTTCCGTGTGAGGAAGCCCGAGGATAACGGACCCCCTGACAGCGCGCTGTGTCCCGTCACCGGACTGCTCGCCTGGGCTCCATGGGCTTGAACATGGAATAACAAGAAAATGAGGAGAGAACCCAAAGCCGGTGTACGCGCGAGGTGGCTGTGGCTGCTGGTGTTGCTGGGGTGTGCGTCCGCACCCGGGCCGTCACCCGCGAATGACTGGGAGCGGGCGGAAGAGGCGCGGGAGTGCGACGCCAGCGACGAGGACGAGTGCCTCACGCACGTGTGCGAGGGCGACGTCTGCGCGCTGTTCCGGTGCGAGGACCTGGCACCGAACCGCATCGTGCGGACACGAGGAGCCATGCCTGTGGCGCCCATCTTCGTGGCGCCCGGCAGTGGGCCTCAGCGGACGTGGGGACGCGCGCAGGGCCTGCCGGGCGACGCGGTGCCCGTCATGGTGTTCCGCTGGCACCGGCGGGAGAAACTGCCCAGTGAAGTCCGTCGCGAGAAGGCACAACAGGAGTGGGCGAAGCGGCCGAAGGAGCGGCACCACATCTTCCCGCAGGCGTTCAAGGCCGAATTCGAGATCAAAGGCATCGAGATCCACAAGTACGTCTTGATGATCGACGCGGAAGTGCACGCGCGCATCCACCGAGGCGATCGAGGCGGACCCTGGAACCGGGACTGGCGCAGCTTCATTGATCGGGACGATGAAACGGTCCTCGTCTTCGCGTACTTCGAGCATGCCTCCTGGATGATCCAGAAGTATGAGCTCTTCGGGTTGCCCATGACCTACTGGCAGCAGGTAGATCTCTCACCCGTGCCCTTCGAGGACTGAGCGATGCGTTACTTCACGGTGGAGAGCTTCGACTTCGATGAGCCGGGGCAGTGGAGTGGGCAGTACCGGGCGAGCCATCGGTGGCGCCTGTCCGGTGTCGACTGTCCTCGGGAAGGCATCTGGTCAGGTAAGAGTGCGTTCCCCACCGTCGACCTATCAGCCGTGGCTGAGCCGGTCCTCGCCAATCCAAAGGGCCCCATGTCCCTGGAGGAATACAAACGGCTGGTGACGCTGGTGCGTCCCTTTGTTCCTCCGGAGCTTCCAATCCGTGCAGGCGGCTCGTTCGGGCCAATGGTCGGATTCGCCCAAGGCAGGTTCGGCCCGGTCACATGCGATCCTCCTTGGCAGTTGGTCCTCCGTGAGGACGCGGTCGAACTGCTCAAGGCCGAAGGGCTGCAAGGAATCATCGCGGTCCGGATGGAACTCAGGTCCCGCCGGAGCACGATGCCCGCGCTCTACGAACTGGAAGCGCGCCCCCTGGCGCAGCTGCATCCCGACTGCATCGGCGAATTCAAGACGCCCGCATGCGACATCTGTGGTCGCCCGGAGAGTTTCCGCCTGCCGCCGAAGCGCTGGTTGCTGCGCTCCTCCATCCCAGAGGGACTCGACGTCTTCGGCCTCGTAGGGGCCAGTCCGCGCGTCGTCAGCGAACGCTTCGTCGAAACCGTGCAGCGCCTGGGCCCCAGTGACGTGCACTACCGCGAGCTTCCCGCGGAGTAGTCACATCCCCCCGCCCGGGCTCGCGAGCCGCAGGTGCGAGTGCAGGGTCTCCGCGCGCAGGTACAGGAACTGCGCATCCCCGAAGGCCAGCGCGTCCCCGTCCGTGAGCATCCGCACCTCGCCTTCGCCCAGCTCCGCGGCGTTCAGCCAGGTGCCGTTCATGGACCCCAGGTCGTTCACGGAGCATGTCCCCTGGGCCGCGTGCCAGCGCAGGACCGCGTGCTGCTTCGACACGGACGGGTCGTGCACCATCAGCGTGCACCCCTCCATGCGCCCCACCTTCATCTCCTGCCCGTCCTGCTCCGGCCCCAGGAAGTGGACCTCCAGCGAATCGAACGCCTGGAGCATCACCAGCAACCGGTCCACCAGCCGCGAACGGTGCGCCATGCCCACCGTGCGCGCCTCCGCCAGCCTCAAGGCCACCTGCTGGAACACCGGCTCGGGCGGCTGCTGGATGAGCACCACCGGCCCGGAGGCTTGCAGGAACGCCTGCACGGGCGCGTAGGCGAACGGGCGGAGCTGTTGGACGGAAGGCATCACGCCCCCACGTTACCCCCAGCCC
>NZ_RAWE01000140.1 GCF_003611695.1 Corallococcus carmarthensis
CATCCACCCCCGCCACTTTCCGGTGACGGACGAATGGCCGCCCCGGCTACGGGCAGCCCAGCGGATAGGTGACTTCCACCACGGCGCCCGGGGCCGGGGCGCGCTGCCGGTCGAAGATGACAGCGTTGGCGCGCGCGTCATAGGACCAGCCCTCCGTCACGGGTACGCCATCCACACGGACGGTGATGGCGCCCGGGTCCGAGGGTACCTCCGACAGGGGGAAGGCGCGGTTGGGGCCGAAGGCGCTCTCCGACAGCTTCTCCAGCGAGGTGGCCCAGTTGGGCGTGCAGATGCTGTCCACCACGCCGTTGAGCTTCCGGGCCAGCTCCATGTAGCGGCTGCCGGAGCTGCTGGAGGTGGTGCAGGTGGTCAGGTCCTCCGGGCCCACCACCGCGTTGAAGCTCACCTTGGAGGGGTCGTTCCCCTTCAGGGCCAGGAGGTAGGTCTCATAGAAGGTCACCGGCTGGGCGCTGAAGTCCTCCTCGTCCGACAGCACGATGATGGCCAGCTTCGCGTCCTCGCGCAGGAAGCCGCCGTTGCCGTCGTTGGCTTCGGGGGTGCGCGGATCATCCAGGTCGTAGATCAGCGGATCCGACAGCGCGCGGTACGCGGCATCCAGGCCCTGCTCGTTCCAGTGGCACACGCCCACGTGCGTGTTGGTGGCGAAGACGCCGGCCGCGTTGGGCGTCTCCGGCGTGATGATGCGCGGGCTGGTGCCGTCCACGGGGAACAGGCGCCCGTTCTCACCGCCCAGCGCGCCGCCGGGGCACTCGGACCAGCCGCCGGGAGACGGGTCCAGGCCGGTGGTGGTGACGCCGATGCGGTAGTCCACCTGCGCGGCGGTGGCCGCGGACAGGAAGGCCGCGAAGTTCTCCCCCAGGCTCTGCTGCTCCTCCATCATGGAGCCCGAGTTGTCGACGACGAAGAGCACGTCCACGCGCGCCTCCGCCTCCTGGATGAAGCGATCCGTCTGGTCCGTCTTGTCCATCCCCCGGCCCACGAGCCCCGCGTTGAAGACACTCCCGTCCTTCAGCGTGAAGCGCACCGTCGCCGCGTCCTCACCCTCCTCCACGGGCGCGTACTTCGCGGTGAGCTTCACGCGCCCGCCCGCGGGAATCGTGGCGGGCAGCGCGCCGGACACCGCGAACTCATGCCCCGGCTGCTCCAGCTTCATGCCCGTCACCTTCACGTCCCCCGGGCAGTCGTTGTAGGCCATGAACTCGCGGGTGCGCGGGCCGCACACCAGCCGGTTGATGCCGAAGTCCACCGTGGTGGGCTGCACGGAGAAGCACCCCTGCACGCCCCGGCCCACCAGGTTCACCAGCGGGTGGCCGTGCGTGGGGTGGCTCACCCAGCCCTCCGCCAGTCCCTGGAACTCCCCTTCCGTGGGCGGCTGGAAGCGCACGATGAGCGTCGTCTTCTTGCCGGGCTCCAGCACGCTGTTGGGCACCGTCGAAGCGCGGAAGGCGGGGTCCGAGCCCGACGCCAGCTGGAGCGCCGATACGAAGCACGCCTCCGTGCCGGTGTTGCGCAGCGTCACGCCCAGCGCCACCTCCGAGCCCACCGGCACCTGGCCGAAGTCCAGCACCGAGGGCAGCGCGTACTCGCACGGCGCGAAGGCGCGGCCCTCCCCCGACAGCGTCACGCCATCCGTGGCCGTGGAGGTGCGCTGGGTGGAGGTGACGGCCAGCTGCCCGCTGCTCGCGCTGCCCACGCCCGCGCGCGGGCTGAACGTGATGCCCACCTTCAGCGTGCCCCCGGGCGCCACCGGCTGGCTCGACGGCGGCTGCGCGAGCGTGAAGTAGCCGCCCGCCTGCGTGGTGAGGTGCAGGCCGGTGATGGACGTCTCCTCGCGGCAGTGGTTGTACACGGTGACGTCGCGCGTGGCCGTCATGCCGAAGGCCACCGGCCCGAAGGCCAGGTGCGCGGGCGTCACCTCCACGCACGATGCGCCCCCCTCGCCCGTCAGCGTCACCTTGGGGCCGGGCGACGTCGACTTCGGCTTGCGCACGGACACCTCCACGCGGCCGTTGCGCGCCTTGCCAGCCGCCACGGGCGTGAAGGCCACGCGCAGCTCCACCACCGCGCCCGGAGGCAGGATGTCGCTGGGGAGCGCGGGCGCGCTCACCACCTTGAACACGCCGGAAGGGTCCTCCAGCAGCGACGCGCCCTTGTAGCTGAGCGGCTCATTGCCCAGGTTGCGCACGGTGATGCGCTCCTCGGCGGTGGCGCCCACCGCCACCCGGCCGAAGTCCACGCGCAGCGGCGTCACCTCCAGCGCGCCGGCCACGCCCATTCCCGTCAGCGTCACCACCGCGGGCTCGCAGCCGTCACAGACGGCGATGTGCAGGGCCGCATCCGCGTTGCCCAGCCGCACCGGGCTGAAGGCCACCGGCACCTTGCGCGTCTCGTGCGGCGCCAGCGTGGACGGCAGTCCCGCCCCGGCGGAGAACTCGTCCGCGTCCGCCCCCTCCACCGACAGCACCAGCGGGCTCTCCACGTCGGAGGGGTTGCGCACCGTCACCTCGCGCATCTCCACCAGCCCCAGGTTCACGTTGCCGAAGTCGAGCGCTGACTCCGGCACCTCCACCAGCGCCCTCACGCCGCGCCCGCTCACGGGCACCTGCGTCGCCGCGCCGCCGGAGGCATCCGTGAAGACCTCCAGCTGTCCCTGCACCGCGCCCTCCACGTCGGGCGTGAAGCGCACTTCAATCTCGTGCTCCGCGCCCGCCGTCAGCGTGAAGGGTTCGAACGCGGGGATGCTCACGTTGGGCAGCGACGAGCGCGCCCCCTCCACGCGGTACGACGCGCGCCCCTCGTTCGACAGCCGCAGCTTCATCGCCTTGGTGCGGCCCACGGCAGCGGGACCGAACTCCAGGAGCTCCGGCCGCGCGGCGAAGCCCGTGCGTGCCTGCTGTGAAGTGGGCCGCTCACACGCCGTCCCCGCCGCCACCACCACCGCCAACACCAACCATCGGAGTCCACGCATACAGAGTCCCGTCCTTCCTACACACGGCACCGGTGTCCCCCCACACAGCCCTGCACGTGGATCCGGTCGGCGTAGAAAGGTGCAACCCTGGTGCCTGGACGTCCCAACGAGGCGTCGTCACGCCGCCAACATGGCAAACGGGCGCCCACGCTGGGTCGGGGCGTTTAACGGGTAAAGCAGGAGATTCCACGTTTCGTGGAAGCGACTGCAAAAGCTTCTAAAACGGTGGATGCCACACCGACCCTTCACCCTCTGGGGCCGTGCGACTTTCAGCAGGTATGAGTGGAGCGCGCGGGACGGCCGCGTGCCCGTCTGGCGGGGGGATGCGGGCGGACGTCCCGGGTGTTTTGCCTGAACTTCTCCGGGCGTGCGCCTTTGCGTGCACCGGAACACCCTTTCAGTGATAAAGCGCGCCCCCATGTCCGAGCCCGACGTCATTTCCATCCGTGGAGCCAGGGAGCACAACCTCAAGACCGTCTCCCTGGACATCCCGAAGAAGAAGCTCGTGGTGTTCACCGGCGTGTCGGGCTCCGGCAAGAGCTCGCTCGCGTTCGACACGCTCTACGCGGAGGGCCAGCGCCGCTACGTCGAAAGCCTCTCCTCCTACGCGCGCCAGTTCCTGGGGCAGATGGAGAAGCCCCGCTACGACACGCTGCGCGGCCTGTCGCCCACCATCTCCATCGAGCAGAAGGCGGCCAGCAACAACCCGCGCTCCACGGTGGGCACCGTCACGGAGGTGCACGACTACCTGCGCGTGCTCTACGCCTCCATCGGGGTGCAGCACTGCCCCCAGTGCGGCCGCAAGGTGGGCAAGCAGAGCGCGCAGCAGATCGTGGATGAGATCATGAAGCTGCCCGCGGGCACCAAGCTCCAGGTGCTGGCGCCCATCGTCACCAACCGCAAGGGCGAACATAAGGACCTGCTGGCGGAGGCGCAGAAGCGAGGCTTCTCCCGCGCGCGCGTGGACGGGAAGGTGCGGGAGCTGGAGGAGCGCATCGAGCTGGACAAGAAGTCCAAGCACGACATCGCGCTCGTCATCGACCGTCTGGTGTTGAAGCCGGACCTGCGCACGCGCCTGACGGACTCCGTGGAGACCGCGCTGCGCGAGGGCAAGGGCACGCTGATCATCACGGATGAGAAGGGCACGCTCGCGTCCGACCGCGTGATGAGCGAATTGAACGCGTGCCCCGCGTGCGGCCTGTCCTTCGGGGACCTCACGCCGGCGTCGTTCTCCTTCAACAACCCGCTGGGCATGTGCACGGACTGCAACGGCCTGGGCACCCGCCCGGAGATGGACGCGGACCTGCTGGTGCCGGACCCGTCGCGCAGCATCCGCGACGGCGCCATCGAGCCGTGGGCCAGCGGCATGAACCGCGGCGAGGGCTGGACGGCGGACTTCGTGGAGAGCCTGGCGTCCGCGTTCAAGATTGATCTGGACGTGCCGTACGCGAAGCTGTCCAAGCGGGAGAAGGACGTCCTGATGAACGGCGTGAAGGGCAAGTCCTTCACCGTGCAGTGGGGCGACAACGGCGAGTACAACATGGAGTGGGAGGGCCTGCTCGCCCGCACCATGCGCAACTTCAAGACCACGACGTCGGAGGCGCGCAAGGCGGAGCTCCAGAAGTACTTCAGCGACAAGCCCTGCCCCTCCTGCAAGGGCGAGCGCCTGCGTCCGGAGAGCCGCGCGGTGAAGGTGCACCTGCGCACGCTGGTGGAGCTGAGCCGGATGACCATCACGGAGGCGCGCACCTTCCTCACGCAGATGGGCCTGAGCGCACAGGAGGAGAAGATCGCCCAGGAGCTGCTCAAGGAGATCCGCAGCCGCCTGTCCTTCCTGGTGGACGTGGGCCTGGGCTACCTCACGTTGGACCGCACCGCGTCCACGCTGTCCGGCGGTGAAAGCCAGCGCATCCGGCTGGCGTCGCAGATGGGCAGCGAATTGACGGGCGTCATCTACATCCTGGATGAGCCCTCCATCGGCCTGCACCAGCGCGACAACGGCAAGCTGCTGACCACGCTCAAGCGGCTGCGTGACCTGGGCAACTCCGTCATCGTCGTGGAGCACGACGAGGAGACGATGGAGGAGGCGGACTACCTGGTGGACTTCGGTCCTGGCGCGGGCGAGCTGGGCGGGCAGGTGGTGTCCCAGGGCACGCCCAAGCAGGTGATGGCGGACGAAAAGAGCCTCACCGGCGCGTACCTGTCCGGGCGCCAGGAGATTGAAATCCCGGAGACGCGCCGCGCGCCCAATCCCAAGCACCAGGTCTCCATCGTGGGCGCGACGGAGAACAACCTGAAGAACGTGGACGCGGACATCCCGCTGGGCATCTTCACGGCGGTGACGGGCGTGTCCGGCGCGGGCAAGTCCACGTTGATCAACGAGATCCTGTACCCGGCCCTGGCGCGCGCGCTCTACGAGAGCCGCGAGCCCATGGGCAAGCACAAGTCCATCAAGGGCCTGGAGCACCTGGACAAGGTCATCGACATCGACCAGCGGCCCATTGGGCGCACGCCGCGCAGCAACCCGGCCACGTACACCAAGGTGTTCGACGCCATCCGGGAGGTGTTCGCGATGACGGCGGAGGCGCGCACCTTCGGCTACGGCCCGGGGCGCTTCAGCTTCAACATCAAGGGCGGCCGCTGCGAAGCCTGCGAGGGCGACGGCGTGAAGCTGGTGGAGATGCACTTCCTGGCGGACGTCTACGTCCCCTGCGAGGTGTGCAACGGCAAGCGCTTCAACGAAGCGACGCTGCGCGTGCGCTACAAGGGCAAGAACATCGCGGAGACGCTGGACCTGAGCGTGCGCGAAGCGGTGGACCACTTCGGCGCGCACAAGGACATCATGCGCGTGCTCACGACGCTCACCGACGTGGGCCTGGGCTACCTGCGGCTGGGCCAGCCCTCCCCCACCCTGTCCGGCGGCGAGGCGCAGCGCATCAAGCTGGCGCGCGAGCTGGCGCGCGTGGCCACCGGCCGCACGCTCTACATCCTGGACGAGCCCACCACGGGCCTGCACTTCGAGGACATCCGCAAGCTCTTGTCCGTGCTCAACCGGCTGGTGGAGGCGGGCAACAGCGTGCT
The DNA here is from genome assembly GCF_003611695.1 of Corallococcus carmarthensis. Classification (GTDB taxonomy): domain Bacteria; phylum Myxococcota; class Myxococcia; order Myxococcales; family Myxococcaceae; genus Corallococcus; species Corallococcus carmarthensis. Next base: position 6,071 of record NZ_RAWE01000140.1, read on the forward strand.
CGTCATCGAGCACAACCTGGACGTCATCAAGAGCGCGGACTGGCTCATCGACCTGGGGCCGGAGGGCGGTTCTGGCGGCGGGCAGATTCTGGCCACCGGCACGCCGGAGGACGTGGCGAAGGTGGAGGCCAGCCACACCGGCCGCTACCTCAAGCACGTGCTGGGCAAGGCGCGCCGGGCCCGCATTGGCAAGCGCGTGGACGCGGCCTGAGGGGCCCCGGTAGGGTGGGGGTATGGCCGAGACCTCGACCGCCCCCACCTCCCAGCGCTTCCCGCCCCAGATTCCCTACATCATCGGGAACGAGGCCTGTGAGCGCTTCAGCTTCTACGGGATGCGGAACATCCTCACGGTGTTCTTCATCGACTACCTGCTGCGCACGCACGTGCCGGAGACGGGGCTGCGGGAGGCCCAGGCCAAGAGCCTGATGCACCTGTTCATGGCGGGGGTGTACTTCTTCCCGCTCATTGGCGGCTACCTGGCGGACCGCTTCTTCGGGAAGTTCCACACCATCTTCGTGCTGAGCCTCGTGTACTGCGCGGGGCACGCATGCCTGGCGCTCTTCGAGGACAACGCGAAGGGCTTCTACACGGGCCTGACGCTCATCGCGATTGGTAGCGGCGGCATCAAGCCGTGCGTGTCCGCGATGGTGGGCGACCAGTTCTCGGAGAAGAACAAGCACCTGGTGAAGAAGGTCTTCGCCATCTTCTACTGGACCATCAACTTCGGTTCGTTCTTCGCGTCGCTGTTCGTCCCGCTCTTGATGAAGAACTACGGACCGGCGGTGGCCTTCGGCGTGCCGGGCATCCTGATGTTCGTGGCGACGGTCATCTTCTGGGCGGGCCGCAAGCACTACGTGCTGGTGCCGCCCACGGGCCCCAATCCGCACTCCTTCTTCAAGGTGCTGGGCAGCGCGTTCCGGGGCAAGGACGTGGCGGGCGGCACCTGGCTGGACAAGGCGAAGGCGGAGCACCCCGCGGAGGCGGTGGAGGGCGTGAAGGCGGTGTTCCGGGTGTCCGCGCTGCTGCTGCCCTTCGTGCCCTTCTTCTGGATGCTGTTTGATCAGAAGGCGTCCACCTGGGTGGTGCAGGCGCGGTCCATGGATCCGAACGTGGGTGGGGTGGTGTTCCAGCCCAGCCAGATGCAGTTCATCAACCCCATGCTGGTGATGCTGCTCATCCCCTTCCTGACGGCCGTGGTGTACCCGGCCTTCCAGCGGGCGGGCTGGGAGCTGACGCCGCTTCGGCGCATGCCGCTGGGCCTGGTGATTGGCGCCGCGTCGTTCGTCATCGCGGGCTTCTTCCAGGTGGCCATGGAGGGTGGGACGACGCTGAACATCGCGTGGCAGCTCTTGCCGTACATCGTGCTGACGGTGGCGGAGATTCTGGTGTCCACCACGGGCCTGGAGTTCGCGTACACGCAGGCGCCCCGCGAGATGAAGGGCACCATCCAGAGCGTGTGGCTGGTGACGAACACGCTGGCCAACGTGGCGGTGGCCATCGCCGCGGCGCTCAACGTCTTCACGGGCTCCGCGCAGTTCTTCTTCTACGCGGCCCTGGCGGCCGTGGCCGCCGTGGGCATGGCGCTGGTGGCCCGCCGCTACGTGGTGCGCGACTACTACCAGACGGACGCGCAGGCCCCCATGGATGGCCGCAATCCCGCGGTGGAGCCGAAGCCGGCTTAAGGCCCCGCGTGCGCGGGCGGCTCCGCGGCGGGAGACGCGTGGGGCCCCCGCCGTGGGAGCTCCACCGTGAAGGTGGCCCCATGCCCCGCCTCGCTTGCGACCTGGACGGAGCCCCCCATCCTTTCGACGAGCTGGTTCACGATGTGGAGGCCCAGTCCCAACCCTCCGTAGTGGCGTGACGACACCGCGCGCTCGAAGGGCCGGAAGATGCGCGCGTGCCGCTCCGCCGGGATCCCGATGCCCTGATCCCGGACCTCCAGGCGGGCCATCACGGAGTCCCCCTCCACCCGGACTTCGATGGGCCTGCCTTCGCCGTACTTGATGGCGTTCGAGAGCAGGTTGGTGAAGATCTGATCCAGCCGCGACCGGTCCCACACTCCCGGCATCGCCCTGTCGGCGTGCAACTGGAGCCGGGTTCCCGACGTGGCCAGTTCGGGCGCGAAGCGTGCCGCGACGTCCCGGACCAGCGCGGCGAGGTCCACCTCCTCGAACTCGAGCTCGAGCCGTCCGGCGTGGATGCGGGAGACGTCCAGCAACGTGTTGACGAGCTTCGCCATCCGCTTCGCCTGACGCTCGATGACCTCCAGCGAGTGGGTCACCGTCTCCACCGGCGCGGTCCGGAGCGCGCCGGTCCGGCCCAGGCGCATCAAGCCCTGCACCGACAACTGGAGGGATGTGACGGGGGTCTTCAGCTCATGGGAGGCAATGGAGAGGAACTCATCCCTAAGGCCAATGGCCATCTGGGCCTGCTGATAGAGGCGGGCGTTGTCCAGGGCCATGGCCGCGCGGCGGGCCAGCTCCTGGGCCAGGTCGAAGTCGGCCTGTCCATACCGGCCCCCACCCTCCATGCGGGCAAGGGTGAGCGCGCCGAGCGCATGCGCCCGTGCGAGCAGCGGCACGGAAATCCAGGACGGGAACTCGACGACTTCCGCCAGGTCCTGCCCGTCCCGGACGCAGCCCAGTGACAGGGAGGCGCCCCCTTCCGGGAAGAACTCCGGTTCGCCAACGCGGAGCACGCGTCCCGGGCCATGCGCGGCCTCCAGGTCGGGCAGCGCGCAGTGCATCCGCGCGAGCGCGGTGGCCCGCAGCGCTTCGGAGCGGGCCTCGGTGATCCGCTGGGGGGAGGGACTCCCGTCCAGGAGATCCACCGCGCACCAGTCCGCGAACCGGCGGACGGTCAGCGCGGCCACGCTCCGCAGGGCGTCCTTGGGGGCGAGCGAGCTGGTGAGCAGCCCGGAGGCCTCCGCCAGGAGCGCGGACCTCCTCTCCTGCTCCTCGGCCCGGGCACGCGCCTGTTGCTCCCGCTGAAACGTCTGGTCGCGCTCCTGCTCGGTCCGGCGGTGCTCGGTGATGTCGATGCCGGTGCCGATGACGTACTCGATTGTTCCCGACTCGCCTCGCAGGACGTTGCTGGACCAGGAGATGAGGCGGCGCTCTCCCGTCCGCGTCATCCAGTGGCTCTCGTACTGCTCGTGCCCCTGCCCCGCCGCGAGCACAGCGAAGTTCCGCTTCACCCGCGCTGCTTCTTCCGGCGGCTGGAGCCGCGTCCAGAAATGCGCGCCGCGCAGCTCCTCGAAGGAGTAGCCCGTCATCTCCTGGCACGCCCGGTTGAAGCGGACGATCCGGCCTTCGGGATCCAGGACGATCACCAGGGCACGGGCCGTATCCAGGACCGCCGAACTGAAGTCCCGCTCGTGCTGGAGCGCGCGCTCGCTGTCCAGGGTCCGCGCGAAGAGCCGCCGGTGGATGAGCGCGGTGCGGAGCACGCCGCAGAGCCGGTCCACCATGCCCCGGTATTGCCGCGGCAGACTCGGCTCGCGATCGAAGTACAGCAGCAGCACGCTGGAAGGGGGCCCCGCGTCGTTGATGGGCACGGACCAATGGACGAGCCCCGGCGAGGCCAGCTCCGGATAGGGCAGGTCAGCCTCGGGCCGTTCTGGAAGCGGGAGCTGGCGCGAGGCCGTGGACAGTCCGCTCGCGCCCAGGAGGCCGACCTGTCCCCACGCATCCGACTGGAGCCAGAGGGCGACCATGCACCCCAGCCGCTCCGCGACGCGGTCCAGGAAGTCGTCAGCGGATCTGTCCGGATCCAGGAGGTCGAGCGCCGCGACGGTGAGCTCCTGGAGCACGCTCAAGAGCGCGAGGCGCTCCTCGGTGAGCTTGTGCTCCGCGTCCGCGCCGTGGTCCTCCATGCGCCACCTCGTCCCCTCACCCAGGCAGCGCGACCACCACCGCCGTCTTGTTGTGGAACTGGGGGACCCCACCGCCCATGGCCCCCACCTCGCCCAGGGTCAGACAGCCCACCACCGGGACGCCCGCTCCGAGCGCGTTCTGGAACCTCGCCAGCTCGTCCTGGACTCCCTCCTCCAGGAGGAGGTACCGGGAGACGCAATCGAACACCACCGCGCCACCCACCGCGCCCGGGGTGGCTTCCCGGGCCAGGGTGGCGGCACCGGCCGCGGCGTCGAGCAGGTCCGTACGCTTGCCCTCCATCACGCGGACCAGGGAGCCGTCCGGAACCTCGGCGATGAAGCGGACCGAACCGTCGGGGTCTACGGACAGGGGGTCGCGGATCACGAACTCGCCGTTGGCCTGGGGAATCCCCAGCGGGTGGGTCATCGCGAAGCGGGCGAAGCTCTGCTCATCCAGGGAGTCCCCCCGGCTCACGGCCGTGCGCCGGTAGACCTCGAAGGCGCTCTCGTAGTCGAGTTCGACGGCGGTCGCGCCCCGGGCCTTCGTGACCTGCGAGGGGGGACCATACGGAGACCAGCCGTGCTGGATGCCGACGCCAAATGGCTCCCGGGCATCGAAGGCAATCACCACCACCTGGTCCTGGTAGGCATGCCCTTGCGTGAACTGGGCGGTCTTGACGAACCGGAGGTTGTTGCCCGCTCCGCCCCCGGCCCAGCGGATGCCCGCGCCCGCTTCCTGCTGGGCCCCGCGCACGACCTCCGTCGGATTGCCGCTCAGCGCGTCCGGCAGGATGATCAGCGCACGCCGGTGCCCGGGCGGCTTGGGAGGCAGCTTGCTGACGGCCTCGGCCACCGCCGCGCGCCCGGCCGCCCTGGGGCTCTCACTGACCGGCCCGCCCATTCCCACGCCCACGAGGAAGTCGTCGCCGAGGAAGAGCGCGATGACCAGCCCCTGGAGCAGCAGCTCGGTTCCCGCGAAGACGCCCGCCGCGCTGCACCCGGCCCAGGGAATGTCCCCCAGCACCTTGCGGACCGCGGACGCCAACGCCACCGCGTCGTACTGGTCCGTGCACAGGACGAGCGCGAAGGTGGGGGCGTCCGCGCCTCGCAGCGCCTCCTGGCTCGCCTCCCGCGCGGCGGCGATGCAATCCGCCGAGCGGCTCTTTCCAATCTGGATCCGCATGGGGCTCTAGAATCGATACTCACGCGGGAGCGGGCGTGCAGGGCCCCAGGGCCCACGAAAAACGCCGGGGCACCCAGGGGGCGCTCCGGCGTTCGTACTGCGGGGATTTCGGGCAACCGCCCCCGGCTCAGGTGGCCGGGTGGATGGTGCCTTCCTGGTGCGCGGGCGCCGGCGCGGGCGTCACTTCATCCGTGCCGTGCATCATCCGCTTCAGCATGGGGGCGAGGAACAGCAGGATGACGCCCGCCAGGCCCGCGCCGATGACGATGGTGAGGAACACGCTGAACTCACCCATCTTCTCCGAGTAGCCGCCCAGCACGCCGGACAGCTTGTTGGCCACCGCGTTCGCCAGGAACCACACGCCCATCATCGCGGAGACGACGCGCTGGGGCGCCACCTTGCTGACCATGGAGAGGCCCACCGGCGACAGGCACAGCTCGCCCATGGTGTGGAAGAGGTACGCCATGATGACCCACCAGGCCGCCGCCTTGCCGTCCGCCGCGCTCTCCTTGGAGGCGCCCAGCATGAAGGCGAAGCCCACCGCCAGGAAGATGAGCCCCAGGGACATCTTCACCGGGATGCTCAGGTCCTTGCCCTTCGCGGCCAGCGAGCTCCACACCGCCGCGAACACCGGCGCCAGCGCCACGATGAACACGGAGTTGAAGTTCTGGAACCACGTCGTGGGCACCACCCAGCCGAACATGGAGCGGTCCACCTTCTGGTCCGTGTAGAGGTTCATCAGGCCGCCGGCCTGCTCGAAGCCCGTCCAGAACGCCACCACGAACAGCGCGATGATGAAGATGACGATGATGCGGTCCCACTCCTGGCGGCTGAAGGCGTGGTGCTTGCCGTCCGGCGTCGTCGTCTGCGCCTCGGTGGGGCGCGGCGCGGGCGCGAGGCCCACGTTGCCCAGGAGCCGCTTCTGCAGCGCCAGGAAGATGATGACGCCCAGGGTCATGCCCACGCCGGCGGAGCCGAAGCCCCAGTGCCAGCCCACGCGCTCACCCAGCGTGCCGCAGATGAAGTTGCCCAGCACGGCGCCCAGGTTGATGCCCATGTAGAAGATGGTGAAGGCACCGTCGCGCCGGCCGTCACCCGTGGGGTACAGCCCGCCCACCATGGTGGAGATGTTCGGCTTGAAGAAGCCGTTGCCGATGATGAGGAAGCCCAGGCCCGTGTAGAAGATGGGGACGCCGGGTAGCGCCAGCAGCAGGTGGCCGATGATCATCAGCACGCCGCCCAGCAGCACCGCCTTGCGCTGACCGATGAAGCGGTCCGCGATGTAGCCGCCCAGGATGGGCGTCAGGTACACGAGGCCGGTGTACGTGCCGTACAGGCCCAGCGCATCCGCCGTGGACCAGCCAAAGCCGCCCCGGATCTTGTCGGTGAGGAAGAGCACCAGCAGGCCGCGCATGCCGTAATAGGACATGCGCTCCCACATCTCGGTGGCGAACAACAAATACAGGCCCGGGGGATGCCCCTTGCGGGCCTCGCCCGCGGCGACGGTGCTTTGCATGCCGTGAGTTCCTCGAACGGATTTCTGTGAGGGGGAACGAAAAGTCGCGCGACTGTAACAGGAGTCACGCCATCAGCGAGGACAGAGGACACCACGCGTCCTTGGGAATTCCCGCCCCCTGCGCGAGCGGCCTTTCAGCCCCCCGCGCCCTGTCCGTTCGTGGCCGGGCGCGTCAGCCAATGCGCCGCGACCAGCGGCCGCGACTCGTACCCGTGGTGGGGGTCTGGGCCATGGGCTCCGCGTGCGCCGGACGCAGGGGCAGCCGGACCTCCACCCGCGTGCCCTTCCCCATCTGGCTGGTGATGAGGATGCGCCCGCCGTGCTGCAGGACGATGCGGCGGCTGAGCGCCAGGCCCAGGCCCGTGCCTTCACCCGCGGCGCGGGTGGAGAAGAAGGGCTGGAAGAGCCGCTCCAGGTCCTCCGGACGGATGCCCACGCCGGTGTCCACGATGGTGACGAGCGCCTCCTCGCCCTGCTGCGCCGTCTCCACCTGCACGCGGCCGGTGTCGCCCACCGCGCGCAGGGCGTTGTCCAGCAGGTTGAGCCACACCTGGTTGAGGGTGCCCGGGTCTCCCAGGATGGGGTCCGCGCACTGGTAGGAGCGCTCCACCACGACGCCCGGCGGGACGCGCCAGCCCAGCACGCTGAGCGTGGAGTCGAGCGCCTGATCCAACCGCACCGACACGGGCTTCTCCGCCGTGCGCACGAACGACAGCAGTGACTCCGCCAGGTGGCGGATGCGCTGGCCGCACTCCTCCATCACCTCCAGCATCGCGGGGCCCAGGTTGGGGTCGCCGCCCGTCTGCTTTCCCTGGACCACTTCCTTCAGCGGGATGAGCGCGTTCATCAACCCGTTGAGGGGGTTTCGCACCTCGTGCGCGAAGCCGGAGGTGAGCAGGCCAATGGCCGCCAGCCGCTCGTTCTCCGCCGCGCGCACGGCCGCTTCACGCAGGCGCAGCTGCGTCTCCACGCGCGCCAGCAATTCGCGCGGGCTGAAGGGCTTGCCCAGGTAGTCGTTGGCGCCCGCGCCCAGGGCCTCCACCTTGGCGGAGACCTCCTGGCGCGCGGTGAGCAGGATGACGGGCAGGTCCACCGTCTGCGCGTGGGCGCGCAACTGCACCAGGAGGTTCAGGCCGGACAGCACCGGCATCATCACGTCCGACACCACCAGGTCCGGCCGTTCCTCCAGCGCGCGGCGCACGCCCTCCTCGCCGTTGGTGGCCTCCAGCACCCGGTAGCTGGGCGCGAGGATGTCCGCGATGAAGGCGCGGATCTCCGCGTCGTCCTCCACCACCAGGATGCGCGGGGCCTTCGCGTCCGCGCGCGTGTGGTCCTGCGGCTCGGTGGGGCGCTGCGCCCCGGCGACGGTGGCGGCCAGCACGGTGGCGAAGCGGCCGGAGCTGCGGCGCTCGCGGCGCGTGGGCAGGTCCGTGGCGCGGCGCTCGCGCAGGTCCTCGCGCAGGTGCTGCGTGCCCTTGGGCAGCCGCACGCGGAAGCTTGAGCCCTGCCCCACCGTGCTCGACACCTCGATGTGGCCCGAGTGCAGCTCCAGCGTCTCCTTCACCAGCGCCAGGCCGATGCCGCTGCCCCCGAAGCGCCGCGTGCCGGACGTGTCCGCCTGGGCGAAGCGGTCGAAGATGACGGCCAGGTCCGCGGGCGCCATGCCCTGCCCCGTGTCCACCACCTCCACGTGCACGTCCGTGTCGTCCTCGCGCAGGCGCACCAGGATGCTGCCGCCCGCCGGGGTGAACTTGAGCGCGTTGGAGACCAGGTTGTGGAACACGCCTTCAATCCGCTCCGCGTCCACGTGCACCGGCGACACCGGCCCGCCCTCCAGCGTGAGGGTGAGCCCCTGCTTCTCCGCCACGGTGCGGAAGGGCAGCAGCTGCGAGGACAGGAACGCGTGCAGCTCCAGCGGCTGGTAGCGCAGGCGCACCTTGCCCGCCTCCAGCTGGGCCAGGTTGAGCAGGTTGTCGATGAGCCGCAGCAGCCGCTGCGTGCTCCGGTCCAGCGTCACCAGGTGCTGCCGCACCACCGTGGGCAGCGACTCCGGCTCCTTCTGGAGCGCGTCCAGCGACAGCAGGATGAGCGTGAGCGGCGTGCGCAGCTCATGGCTCACGTTGTCGAAGAACTCCGTCTTCAGCCGGTCCTGTTCGCGCTGCTTGACGAGCGCCGACTCCAGCTTCGCGTTGGCTTCCGACAGCTCCCGCGTGCGCGCCACGACGCGGTCCTCCAGCGCCACGTTGCTGCCGAACACCTCGTCGTAGCGCTGCTGCAGTTCGCGCAGCGAGCCCATGTTCGCCTGGGCCTGCGCCGCGAGCAGCTCATCCTTGCGCTTGAGTTCGCGCCGCCGGTCCAACCAGCCGCCCAGCGCGAAGCCGCCCACGCCCAGCGACGCCACGGAGAAGAGCGCGTCCCCCCAGCCCACGTGCGTGGCCAACAGCCCGCTCACCATGCCCAGCAGCAGGCCCAGGTAGTGGCCCCAGAGCGCGGGCGGATCCGACCACGTGAGGTGGTAGCGGCACGCCTCGCCGCCCAGCACCTGGCACTCCGTCTCCCGCACCTCCGCGGGCGCCAGGCCCCAGATGGTGGGGAAGGACGCGAACTGGCCCATGCGCAGCTCGCAGATGTTGCGGTTCTGCTCCGGGATGCTGCTGCGGTAGGACAGCCTGAGCCGCTTGTGCTCCAGCAGGTCCACCGCGAACGTCCCCACCCGGTTGTAGCTGGGGGAGAAGTCGATGGTCTGCTTGTAGCAGGCCTTGGGCGAACCGAAGGCGCGCAGCATGTAGAAGACGAAGCCCAGCGCCTGCGGCGACGCGGTGAACAGGCCCGCCTCGCGCATGAAGCGCGAGTCGCCGGACTCCTGACGCAGCGCCATCGCCGCGCGCTCCAGGAAGCGCAGCGAGACGTAGTTGGTGGGCTGGCGCATGTAGTCCAGCCCCAGGCTGAACCCGTGCTCGCGCCACACCTTGGCCAGCCGCTCCGCGCCGTAGCGGTGCTCGAAGTAGAGCAGCAGCGTGGACGTGGCGCGGACGCTCACCTCGGGGGCGTTGTCCGGTGACACGTCCTGCACCTTCACCGCCGGCAGGCGTTGGGTCACGGTTTCGTTCCTTCGGTGACCAGCGTCACCGCGTACTTCAGTCCCTCCGGGTCCTCGAGCATCGCCAGGAACTCGTCGCAGTGCGACTGGTAGGCCTCGAGGCCGCCGAAGACCGCCACGCCCACCGGCGCCAGCGCCTCGAAGCGCGTCTTCCAGTCACGCACGAGCCGCGCCTCCGCGGCGCCCGGGGAGAGATAGAAGGGCATCAGGTGCACGTGCACGTCGGAGAGCCCCGCGCGGCGGAATTCGGAGAACAGCTTGCGGCCGACGTGCAGGTCGAACCCGCGCGCCGCCAGGGCATCCACGACGCGCTGGGTGCCCGCGCGCAGGTGCTCCGGGAAGGGCCAGTTCTGGAGGCCCAGCCCGTCGATGTCGGACACCACCACCCGCCCCCCGGGCCGCGTCACGCGGATGAGCTCCGCGAGCGCGACATGCCGGTCCGGCAGGTACTCGAAGACGTACTGGCTCCACGTGTAGTCGAACGCGTCCGGGGGCAGCCCCGTGGCGCGCACGTCCGCCTGGAGGAACGTCAGGTGCGCGCGGTGGGCGTTGCGCGCTCGCGCCTCCGCGACGCGGCCCTCGTGCGAGTCCAGGCCGGTGACGTGGCCGCCCTCCCCCACCAGCTCCGCCATCAACTCGGCGATGCCACCGGGGCCGCACCCGGCGTCGAGCACGCGGTCCCCCGGCTTGAGGCCCGTGCGGCGGAGGACAGCGCGCGTGTCCTGGGACTGCTCCTGCTCCCAGAGGCGGCGGGACTCGTCTGCGGATTCCATCAGGTACATCACAGCGCCTCCTGGTTCTGGGCCGCGGCCGTCACGGATGACGGAGCCCGTTGCTTCATGCGCCGCATGGGCATCTGCCGTTCGAAGAGCGAGCGCCAGGCCTCGCACCAGCGGCGCACCATGGAGCGGTGGAAGGTCCACTCGGAGAAGCGGCCCTGGTCCACGAAGCCCAGCTCGCGCAGCACCGGCACGTCCAGCACGTCCACCATGCCCAGCGCCGCGTGCCGGCCCCGCTCGCGCGCGTGCGTCATGCACCGCAGCACCAGCGCCGCCACCGCGTCCTTCGCGCGAGGGTCTTCCCGGTCCGCCACCACCAGGTTGAAGCCGTTGGTGACTTCAATGAGGCTCAAGCCCGGCGTGGCCTCGTCCTGGAGCGCCAGCGCGAGCGGCCCCGCCTCGCCCTCCACCACGAACATCCGCCGCTCCCGGTGCAGCCCCGCCGTCCGGAAGCGCTCGGACAGGGAGGCCTCGGCGCCGGGATCCGCGCGCAGGTCCTCGCTGAGCAGGCGCACCATCTCCCCCCGGCGGCGCAGGTACGACTCCAGCCACCGGCGGTCCTCCGGGCCCGCCTCGCGCACGGCGGGCAGCGCCGCCACGTCCATGGCGGGCTCCAGGTCCAGGTCCGCGCGCAGGTAGTGGAACTGGCGCAGGTGGCACAGCCCCTGGCCCTCCAGCACGCGCGCCAGCCACGTGCCCAACCGGTGCGGCCAGCGGTTGTCGGTGCGCCACATGTAGCGGATGAACTCCACGTCCTCCATCGCCTCGCCCACCTCCACCGCGAGCGACGTGAGCTCGCTGGAGATCTGCTCGCTGCGCCGGAAGCCCGGCATCACGGCCAGGTGCTGCACCAGCCACGTGCCGGAGTACATGCGCAGGCCGTTGACGTGTCCCAAGAGCCGGTGCGTGTCGGTGAAGACGAGCGAGCGCCCCAGCTCCCGCGCGCGGCTCAGCCGCTCATGCGTCGCTTCCAGCACGGGCAGGACGCGCGACTCCTCGCCGAAGGGATGGTCCGGGTGGAAGGTGTAGCGGGCGTCCTCCATCATCCGCCAGAGGTCCGGGAAGCGGAACACCGCGCCGTCGCGCACCTGGGGCGCACGCGCGGACACGAACGCGTCAATGATGGCGTCGCGCACCGTGCGCGGCATGTCCAGGATGCGCACGCCGCAGCGGTAGGGCCGCAGGCGCTGATCATGCCGGGACTCGAAGGGGACGACCTCCACCGAGCGCACCTCCACGCGGCACGCCACCTCCGAGCCATCCGGCAGGAGCAGCGTGGTGTCCAGGTGCGAGCCCACCGGCAGCACCTCGCACGACGCGTCGATGGGGAAGGCGAACCCGCGCGCGCCCAGGTCCAGCACCGCGCGGGTGATGCGCTGGCCGCTGAACGGAGACGTGAAGTGCACGAGGAAGCGGTGGTGCGCGCTGGGACGGAAGCGCTGCTGCCCGCGCCGGTTCTCCACCGCCAGCGACCGGGGCATGCCCAGCGACACGCCGTCATGCCCGACGTGGAGCATGCTGGTGACGCCCCGGTAGCGCTGGCCGCCCATCTCGAAGGAGAGGTGGACCACCTCCCCCACGCTCGCGGGCAGCCCCGGGGACACCCGTCCGCGCAAGAGGCCCCGCTCGTCGCAGGGCTCCACCGTGGCGGACTCCAACCGGAAGTGCGCCGCCTGGCTGTCCGGCGAATGCAGCCACACCGGCAGCTCGCGCCGGAGCGCCTTGCGCAGCGCGGCCTGCACCGCCACCGCGTCGCGCAGCGTGCGCGGCGGAGCGGACGTCGCCTCCGGGTGGGCGGGCCGCCAGGAGATGCCCACGCGCAGGAACGCGTGCGTCCCCTGCTGGATGGGGGTGGCGTGGCGCACGTAGGCGCGGTCCACGTGGAGCACGGGCCGGCCGTCGCGCACCATGGTCAGCGAGTCCAGGGGCGTGCCCGGAAGGAAGGCCGCCATCGACGCGTCCATGGGCACCTGGAGCGCGGCGCCGAAGTGGCCCAGGTCCTGGCACTCGGCGGTGAAGGGCTGGCCGCGCAGGACGAAGTCCACCCGCATCCCCGCGTCCAGCGACACGCGCGTGGAGGCGCGCAGCTGGAGGATGTCGCGCAGGCGCACGCTCAATTCGCCCTCGGTCAGCGCGTCGTCCACCGTGCTGAAGACGTGCCCCTCCGCGGCCGTCTCCACCAGTTCCTCCAACCCGTGCTGATCCGACCGCGCGCAGACGAACACGCAGACCGCTTCCGGCGCCGCGCGGTCCACGTGCCGCAAGAAGCGGCGCGCGTTGTCCGCGGGCGCGATGATCAGCGTGGGCACGGACGCCTCCATGCGCCGCGCGGCCTCCAGCTGTGAGCCCACCACCGAGACCCGGTGCGCACCCAACGCGGACTTCAGCGCGTTGCGGCGCATCTCGTTGGGGTGGACGATGAGAACTTCGTGAGTCGGCACGCTCATGGATTTTTCCCGACGCGCAAGAGCCACACCGGCGCCCGTGCATGGCGCCATTCCCGTCGACGCGGGGCATGCACGCGCCCCGTTCCCGCCATCCGCTTGTCTTGAGTGTCCGAGCCTGGTGCTCTCTCTGGTGCCAGCAGGGTTCGCGCTGTGACGCCTTCCCGGTGACCCGCCGGCGAACAACCAGCGCGTACTTTACCTGCTCCCACGGATTAGGTGATGTACGCGGGGGTGAGAGGACTTTTCGGAATAGGTTAAAGACGCGCAGTCAACCGGGACCCCTTGGTGGGTAGGGACGCACGCACGGGCCCGGTGCGGCGCGCTGGCTCCGCGCTCCGAACGCCGTTACAGAATGCGCGGGCGATGAGGAGGCCCCCCATGGGCGAGACGGTCGATTACGAGGCGGGCATCCAGGAGCTGAAGCGCTCCATGAACGCGGTCATCCTGGCGCACTACTACCAGGAGAGCGAAGTGCAGGACGTGGCCGACTTCGTCGGTGACAGCCTGGCGCTCGCGCAGGCGGCGGCGCGGACGGAAGCGGACGTCATCGTTTTCTGCGGTGTGCACTTCATGGCGGAGACCGCCAAGATTCTGAATCCCAGCCGACAGGTGTTGCTTCCGGACCTCAAGGCCGGCTGCTCACTGTCGGACCGGTGCCCGCCCGCGGCCTTCAAGGCGTTCAAGGACAAGCACCCGGACGCCTTCGTGGTGTCGTACGTGAACAGCTCCGCCGCGGTGAAGGCGATGAGCGACGTCATCTGCACGTCCTCCAACGCCGTGCGCATCGTGAACCAGATTCCGAAGGACCGTCCCATCCTCTTCGCGCCGGATCAGCACCTGGGGCGGCACGTGATGAAGGAGACGGGCCGCGACATGGTGCTGTGGCCGGGCAGCTGCATCGTCCATGAAATCTTCAGCGAGAAGAAGCTCGTCGGGCTGAAGGTGGAGCATCCGGACGCGCTGGTGGTGGCCCACCCGGAGTGCGAGCAGCAGGTGCTGCGGCACGCGGACTTCATCGGCTCCACCAAGGCCATCCTGGATTACGTGGTGAAGAGCCCGAAGCAGAAGTTCATCGTGGTGACGGAGGCCGGCATCCTCCACCAGATGAAGAAGGCCGCGCCGGACAAGACATACATCCCGGCGCCGCCGGACAACGGGTGCGCGTGCAACGAGTGCCCGTACATGCGCCTCAACACGATGGAGAAGCTCTACCGCTGCATGAAGGACCGGACCCCGGAGCTGGTGCTGCCGGCGGACCTGCAGCACGCGGCGCTGGCGCCCCTGCAGCGGATGCTGGAGTGGTCCGCCTGAAAGAAGCACACGCGGACTGTCGCCCGCGTCCCACGTTTGCCAACTCGCGTCTTGCGGATGGCGGGCCCAAGTGCCATGGAAGGGACGTGGCCTTCCGATTTCTCGCACTTCCCGCCCACCGGCTGGTGGACTTCCCCAAGACCCTGCCGGACGAAGAACGCCTCGAGCCGGACCTGCCTCCCGTGCTCGAGGCCGTGGAGCGCGCCCTGGCCGGCGCCGAGTTCCGCGACCTGAAAGCCCGCGACCGCATGCGCGCCCTGCTCCAGGGGGACCGGCCCCCGGCCCTGGGTTCGCCGGGCAAGGGCTACGGCCCCAGCGCCATCTTCGCCCAGCCGCCCCAGGACCTGCCGGCGCTGCTGCGCATGGCGGACGAGCTGGAGCAGCTGGCGCGCCGGGAGGCGGGCGAGCGCGCACTGGTGTGGAAGTGCGGCGAGTGCAGTGCCCGCTACGCGGTGCCGGTGGCCCTGGTGCGCCAGGTGTCCATCCGCTGCGAGCGCTGCGGCCACCCGGTGCAGCTGTCCTCGCAGCAGAGCCTGGGCGAGGAGGCCCTCATCGACCCCTTCCAGGGCGCGGTGAACAGCAGCCGGCACGAGCTGGCGGCCTTCTTCCGTGAGGCCATGGCGCGCGGCTGGCCCGTGCTCGTGTCCGAGGGCGGAGCCCCTGCCCCGCGCGCGCGTCCCTCCAGCCCGGCGGCCTGAGCCACCCGCCCGGGTGCACCCCGGGGGCCTTTCACGGCCCCCTTCCCGCCTCAGATGAAGATGCCGGCGGAGGCGTCGTTGCGCGCCTCCTGGAGCTCCTGCGTCGCCGGACGGCCGCGCAGCGCATCCATCACCTGACGCGGCGCGTGACGGCCCGAGCACTTGGAGCACTCGCACTTGCCACGCTTGCAGGTGCAGTCCGCCTTGCTGCCGCAGGAGCACTTCGCCGTCAGCAGCTGATCCAGCTCCTCCAGGGGACGGGGCGCGTCGTCCTTCTTCGCCTCCGGGGCCGGGGGCGTCGCCGGGTCCCGCGGCGTGCTGCCCTTGGAGGCGGCCGCCTTCGCGTGGGCCTCGCAGGCGTGGGCGCTGACGGGGATGAGCCAGAGGCCTCCCAGCAGCAATCCCGCGGTCATCAACGTCGCGCTGCGTGCCATGTCGCTCTCCTTGGCGAGGCCCTCGAAGACAGGGGGAGGCGTCCGCCGTCCCGGCCTATAGCGCAGGGCATTCCCCCTGCCAAGGCATTCGCACGCACCTTTGCCTACCCATCAACGGAGCGCACGGTGCGCTCGCCCGGCGCGGGGGCGCGCGCGTACAGTCCGCGCCCTCCTGCCCGTGACGAATCAAACCGCCCGCATCGCCTTCGTTGCCGCGCTCGTCCTTGGCGCGCTCCCGCTCTGGGTGTCGCGCTCCCTGCCGATGGTGGACCTGCCGCAGCACCTGTACCTCATCTCGGTGCTGCACCGGCTGGACGACCCGACGACGCTGTACCCCACGCTGTTCGCGGCCCGGCACGAGCTGACGCCCTACCTGGGCTACTACTACCTCGTCAGCGCGCTCAACTGGCTCTTGCCGCTGGAGCTGGCCAACCGCGTCTTCCTCACCGCGTACGTGGTGGGGATGCCGCTGGGCATGGCCTTCCTCTTGCGGAGCCTGGGCCGGCCGTCGTGGCCCGCGCTGCTCACGCTGCCGCTCGCGTATGGGGACAGCTTCGGCTGGGGCTTCATCAACTACCTGGCGGCCCTGCCGCTGACGCTGCTGTGCTGCGGCCTCTTCGTGCGGACGCTGACGGACGCGCCGCGCCGCGCGCGCTGGGGCGTGGGGCTGGCGGTGTGCCTGGTGGCGGTGCTGCTCTTCCACGTGCAGGCCTTCGGGTTCCTGGCGTTCGGGCTGCCGTGGCTGCTCTTCACCACGCCGGTGCCGGAGGACGCGGCGGCGCGCGGCGTCGGGGCCCGGCTGCGGCCGCGCGTGCCGGCGCTCCTGGGCGTGGTGCCCGGCGTGACGCTGTTCCTGTCGTGGGTGGTGCTCCGGTTCGGCAACCCGCCGGACATCCAGCCGGGCGCGCCGTGGAAGGCGTGGGGGCCCACGTTCTCCCCGCAGAACCTGGCGTGGAAGGGCTTCGAGCAGAACCGCGCGGAGTTCTTCCAGGTGCTCGCCAACACCTTCCACGACGGCTCGGACCGGTGGCCGCTGTACGCGGTGGGCGCCGTGGCGGTGGCGGGCTGGATGCTCGGCCTCGTGGGGCCGGGGACGCGGCGCGAGGGCATGGTGGCGCGCTGGCGGCTCCTGGGGCTGGGGGTGCTGGCGCTGGCGCTGTACTTCCTGCTGCCCTTCGACATCCGGGGGTACGTCTACTACCTCAACACGCGCTACGCGTACCTGGCCGCGGCCCTGCTGGTGGCGAGCATGCCGGCCGCGCGCGCGGAATGGCGGCGGCCGTTGGGGCTCGCGGCCGTGGCGAGCGCGTTGCTGCTGGCCTTCGTGATGGGGCGCGGCTTCCAGCGCTTCTCCGAGGAGGCCCGCGAGCTGGAGGTGCTGTCCGGCTTCGCGGCGAACCGGCCAAAGGTGATGGGGCTGGTGTTCGACCCGCGCTCCAGCGTGGTGCGCTTCCCCGTCTTCATCCACGCGGCGGCGGTGGTGGCGCGTGAGCGCGGCGGGGTGCCCAACTTCACCTTCGCCACGACGCCGCACTCGCCGCTGCGCTACCGGGGGGAGGTGCCGCCCACCTTCCCGTCCGAGTGGCGGCCCCAGGAGCTGGACTACGCGACGCAGGGCGTCTGGTACGACCACTTCCTCGTGCGCGGGGTGCATCCGTCCCGGGTGTTCGGCGGGCGGCTCCAGTCGGAACTGGTCATCGTGGGACAGACCGGAGGGAGCTGGCTGGTGCGGCGGCGGTAGCGCGTGAAGTAGAAACCCGGCGCATGAGCCCTGCCTCCACCGAGCCCCGTCCCCTGCTGGATGCGCTGCGCGCCGGCACGCCCCTGCCCGCCTTCCCGGAGGCGGACGTCGAGCAGGCCCGGAGGCTCGTGAACGACGTGGGCTCCGCGTCCGCCGCGTCCGTGGAGGCGCTGCCTGAAGCCCTGGCGGGCGCGGTGCTGGAGGCCGCGGTGCTGGCGGGCCAGTCGGCACTGCCGGAGGCCCTGTCCGCCTCCCCGGTGAAGCCGCTGGCCAAGGCCGCGAAGAAGGCGCTCTACCGGCTGCGCTCGCGCGGCGTCACCCCGCCGGAGGCGCCCAAGGCACAGCCCCCGGCTCCGGCGCCGGAGGCGCTGCCCACGCTGGTGACCCTGGTGTCGTCGACGGGGCAGTACGGCGTGCTGCTCACGCGCGTGGTGCGCGGCGGCGTGGAGCTGCTCCAGGTCATCGCGTCGGATGAGCAGGGCGTGCTGGAGCTCACCCGCACCGAGCAGAGCCGGGGAGACCTCCGCCGCATCCTGAAGCACGGGCTGCAGAACGGCTTCGGCATGGAGGTCTCCCGCGAGGAGGGGGCGCGGCTGCTCGCCGAGGCCGCGGCCCTCAACCTGCGCACCCGGACGCCCTTCCCGCCGGAAATGGAGGCCGCGCTGCGCCACCACGGGGTGCAGCCCGTCCACGAGCCCGAGCCCCTCCCCGCCCCCGAGCCCGACGATGTGCGTCGTGCCCTGGAGGGCGATCAGCTCCACGCGACGCCGGAGCTCGCGGAGTGGATGCCGCCCGACGCGGAGGTGCGGGGGTTGATGGAGCAGGTGCAGGCGCTGGCCTCGAGTCCCCTCGCCCTGAGCGGAGCCCAGCGTCAGGAGCAGGTGCAGCAGCGGGTGCGGGACGCGGCGCGGGCCTGGTTCACCCCGGAGGTGCGCCAGCGCTACGCGCGCCGCCTGTGGCGCATGGCGGCCTTCTTCGACGCGACCCAGCGGGCCCTCCAGGCGGACATCGCGAGGGGCGAGGCGCGGCGCCTCTTCCACGGACTCGACGAGCCCTTCTCACGCTTCGCGGAGACGCTCTTCGCCAAGGTCGTGGTGCTGGCCGCGGCCGGAGCCCAGGCGCAGGCAGCTCAGGGCGCCACGGCTCCCGGAGAGCTTCCCACCGCCCCCACGAACGAGCGGCGCAGCCCCGGTGGACTCATCCTGCCCTGACGCGTTCGGGGCCCAGGGAGGCCGCTGGCGGCATCCGGTGACGTGCGGAGCAGCGCCAGCGGTCATCCTCCATCCTGACGCCGCCGGGCCCCATGAGGACCCCGGGCGGCATCTTCCGGCGGCGGGCCATGCCTCCGGAACGGCCCGCTTCCCGGACGCCGGACAGGCGCCCGGGGAGCGGACCCGCTGACGTCAGACCTGCTCCGTGCGAGCGCACAGGAGCAGGTCCAGGTTCTCCCGCTCCCAGGCGAGCGCCCGCTGGTAGTCGTGGAAGCGCTTCTCGTGCTCCATCAGCTCCGGTGGGTGGATGCAGCGCCGGCCGTCGTCGCCCCTGCGGGCGCGGTAGACGTGGTGCAGCATCTCGTGGAAGACGATCCACTCCACGAAGTACCGGGGCACCAGCGGCTGGTCCAACGCCGGGTGGATGCGGATGACCTTCGAGTCCGCGGAGTACGAGCCCATCTTGATGCTCTTGCGCGGACCCTTCACCCGGGGCGCCGGCCCGTAGGTGATGGCCGCGTCGATGCGGCTCTGGAAGTAGCGCTCGTTGAGCCGCTCATAGATGCGCCCCAGGTCGTGGTAGCGCCCCGCCGGTGTCAGCCGCAGCCGCTTGCGCATCTGCGCCGGGGACAACCGGCGGATGAAGACGCGGTTGCGCTCGATGTAGCGGTCCAGGAGCGCGCTCGCGTCCGCGTCCCCCTTGCGCACGAAGCTGGCGAGCGCCTGGAGCACCTCGTCCGGCGCGGCCAGGAACATGTGGTGCAGCCTCAACCGCCACAGCGCGCGCTGACGTTGGAACGTCAGCATCGTGTGGGTGTTGTCGTGGATCTCCACCGCCACCTTCCCCCGCAGCCGCGTGCGCAGCCGGCGCTCCAACACGCGCCGCCACACCTTCACCAGTCGGTTGGGCTCCGGGGCGACCGGGAGCTGCCGGGCCACCCTCCCCGCGGGGTAGGTCCTCTGTCGGTTGATGTTCTTCTGCTTCTTCGCGCGAGCCATAGAGGGGCCGGAGTCTACGGACCCCTCTGACATGTGTAAACGCGCCCGCTTGGTGGAAAGCCAAGGAATTCCAACGACTTAAGGGCACTCAAGCTTACCCGGTCCTACGTGTCCTCCGCAGGGTGCGGATGCCGCATACGCGTAAGTCGCCGTGCCAATTAGCGCTTCCTCCGGCATGGGACCCGGAGCGTCTGGAGTTCCCCGGTTACAGGTCGGATGTTGTAGGTCTCAATACCCCGAGGTGCCCGCTTTCCGGGGCAGGTGTACTGGACGCGAAACACGCCGGGAGCCAGGGCGACCACCTGGTTGATGGGCAGCTTTCCGCCCCCCGGCCGGCCAAGCACGGTGCGCACCGGGGCCTCGAAGCGGACCTCCACGGTGGCGGGGGGTGGGGGTTCGGCG
>NZ_RAWE01000141.1 GCF_003611695.1 Corallococcus carmarthensis
CCGTCAGGGTCAGCCCACCCCCACCGGCTTCGCCCACGCCTCCCAGCGCCAGCATGTAGACCGCATCCACCAACTCGGACACGCTCACCAGCCCCAGGCCCAGGCCGTACCCCGTGTAGAAGTCCTCGCTCTTGTCCTCGGGCAACGGGAGCAGGGAACCCGCGGGCAGCAGGCCCGCCGTGACGCCCATCAGGCCTCCCTGGAGCCCGTACTTCAGCCGCATCAGGAGCAAGTCCACCTCGTCCGGGTGGTAGGTCACCTTGAGCACGGCTTGGATGTTTTCCGTGGTGCTATCGTCGCCGTACGTCCTGTCCCGCAGGTAGTCGTATTCCTCGCTGCGGGTGCCCGCGCCGAAGTTGAGCTCGAACGGCTTGATGGGATCAAAGTTCGGCGCGCGCTCGAAGAGCCCGGGCCCCAGTCCCTGGGCCGGATAGCGGGTGTCCGGCGCGGTCCACTCCCCCGGCACCCGGCCCACCTCCATCCCGTACCAGGCGTCGTAGTAGTAGATGGCGTCTATCGACATGTAGCCGGAGGGGTCCGTGTACCGGAGCGGGTTGTTCAACACGTAGCTGTACCGGTTGAACGACTGACCCATCAGGGGCGCCTGGATCACCGGATCCGGACTCAGGAAGCGGCCGATCTTCGGGTCGTAGATGCGACCGCGCATGTTCACGAGGTCGAACTCCACGTCCTGTTCGTGACCCGTGAATCCCCGGCTGACCTCCTGCGGCGTCCCCTGCCACGGCACGGACAGGTCCAGCGGATGCCGCCGCCCGCCGAACGGGTCGTACTTCATCCGGCCCACCAGCTTGCCGGACGCATCCGTCACCGACTCCGTGGAGCCCTGGTGATCCGGGTGCAGGTAGTTCCACGTCTTCTTGAGCGGCTTGCTCGGGTCGGCGTCGACGCGCCAGACCACCTGCGCGATGGCCCGCCCCGCCGCCCCGACATGGAACGCGTGCGTCACCCCACCGCCGGGCTCACGACGCTCCTCGTAGATGCCACCGACGTACGTCGTCACCGTCCCATCCGAGTGGCGCTTCACGGCCCGGGTGTTGCCCGCCGTGTACCGGTAGGTCACGCTCTGCTGCCCGTCCGTAATGCGCGACGGCAGTCCAAAGCCCGTGAACTCCACCGTCCGCCCGGGCGCCGACGTCTGGTTGCCGCTGGCGTCGTAGCCGTAGCTGCCCGCCTGGGAGCCCGTCAGCGCATGCGGCCCGGCCCCGCCTACGCCGTAGGTGAAGGACTGCGTCTGACTCGTCCCCAGGGACGACGTCCAGCCCAGCAGGTTGCCCAGGTCGTCATACGCATACGTCTGCCCGATGGAACGGCAGTTCTGGGAGATGCTCCAATCCGTGAGGCGATCCAGCCCGTCATAGTGGAACTCCTCGGACGTGTTCGCGAGCCGGTCATGGCGGCCAAGGATGTTGCCAACGCCGTCGTACTCATACGCGAGCTGCTGGAGCCCCGTCGTGCCCTTCTGGGTCTGGATGAACCGCAGCCGGCCCATGGAGTCATAGAGCCGCTGGGTCACCACGCCGTTGCCCAGGGTCTCGGACAACAGCTGTCCGACCGCGTTGCGATCCACCACGCGCCACCGCTCGCCCAGGGTGTCCAGGTCCCGCACGGTCTGGAGGTCGCCCCGCGCGGTGTACTCGTACCCCAGCGTCAGCCGCGCTCCCGCGACCGCGGGGTACTCCAAGGCCTGGAGGCGACCATGGCCGTCGTAGCTCCGGTCAATCGCATACGGGCGCCCCTCCACCGACCACTGCTCCCGGGTGGGCCGGCCCAGGCTGTCGTAGGTGTAGTCCACGAAGATGTCATCGAGGGAGGTCTGGGCGTCACCCTCCCGGAAGCTCCGCATCAGCCGCCCGGGCACCGCGGGCCCCTGTCCCAGGACGTCCCAGGTGAGCTGGGACGTCCCATCGCGTGAGCTGTGGATGGTGAGCGGCCGTCCCAGGCTGTCCCGGGAATAGGTGGTCAGGACGTTGGACGCATCCACCGTCCAGTCCATCTCACCGAAGGCCGTGTAGTGCGTCGTCACCAGGCCCGAATCCGGGTCCTGGAACGACGTGCGTCGCCCCGTCGCGTCGTAGCCAATCTGCGTGATGTGGCCCAGGGGATCGCGCGCCTTCACGAGCAGCCCGAAGGGGCCATACTCATAATTCGTGTCCAACCAGCCCGCCGTCGTCGACTTGCGCTCCGAGCTGCGGATCACCCGTCCGTTGACGTCGTTGAGGAAGCGCCTGGCGTTCCCGTTCGTGTCGGTCACCGTGGTGAGCAGTCCCTGCGGGAAGTCCAGATAGGAAGACGTGGAGAAGGAGCCGTCTGGCTTCGTCACCTTGACCACGCGCCCCAGGGGGTCGTACTCCCA
Source organism: Corallococcus carmarthensis (assembly GCF_003611695.1). Taxonomy (GTDB): domain Bacteria; phylum Myxococcota; class Myxococcia; order Myxococcales; family Myxococcaceae; genus Corallococcus; species Corallococcus carmarthensis. The sequence goes on from NZ_RAWE01000141.1 coordinate 2,375, forward strand.
CGCGGTCACCACGCCGTCGGTGCCGCCCATGGGGTTGGGTTCGATGACCTGGGAGACCCGCCCGTGCCAGTCGTATCTCCGCTCGGAGATGACCGGAGCGCCGTTGAAGTCCTGGCTCGTGGTCTTCACGGACCGGCCCAGCCGGTCGTAGTCAACCGTCACCGTGCGCGATCCCGCGACCGCCGTGCTCACCTGGAAGCGATACGCGCCGTTCACCAGGAACTGCGTGTAGTGCACCTCCGTGTCGGACAGGTCCGGAGCGTCCTCCTTGCGCATGCGCCCGAAGCGGTCGTACTGCCAGGTGGTCACCACGCCCAGTTCGTCGCGGCTCGCCGCCAGGACCCCGAGCCCCGGGTGATAGGCATACTCCGTCGTATGGCCCACCGCGTTGGTGAGTGACGCCGGGAAGACGCGGTCGAAGCCGTCGTAGGTGATGAGCGTGGTGCGTGACAGCAGTCCCCCACCGGCCGTCCGCGTGAGCTGCGTCGCCAACCCGTCCGGGGAGCGGGTGAAGGTCGTCGTCTGCTCAAGGGCGGGATCCCCCGGCATCAGGGTCTCGCTCTGCAGGTAGCCCGTCGCCGCCTCGTAGCCCAGCGCCTTGCTGCGGATGATCGTCTGCCCGTTGACGATGCTCGTCTCGCGGACGTTCGTCGGAAGCCCCACGAGCCAGTCCGAGGGCGAATTGGAGTACTCCGCCTGCCAGGCGACCTGGTCACCGCCGTGCGTCGTCTGGGTCTTCTCCAGCAGGTTTCCGTAGGTGTCGTCATGGAACCAGCTGGTGTCGGTGACGCGGACGAAGCCGGTTCCCGGCCCGGATGCGGTCGCGAACTCCCGCTCGGTCTCGGTGCCGGACAAGGGGAACATGGCCAGCACCTTCGTGTTGGGCTCCGTCCCGCTCCGGAGCGTGGACCGGTAGGTGATGACGCGCTCACGCTCCGTCGTCCTCCCGGCGAGCTGGAGCTGGGTCCGTTCGCGCAGCGGCGTCGACGCATAGGGATAGAACGTCCCGACGCGCGTCTTCGTGCCGTACTCGGTGCGGGTCACGGTGAAGTCCCGCACGTCCGTGACCGTCATCGCGCTGAAGCCCAGCCATCCCCGGCCGGTGACGTCGATGCGGCCGTCCTCGTAGAAGTAGCGCTTGATGCCCGTGGGACTCGCCTCGCCCATGTCGGTCTGGCTTTCGGACACCACCCAGACGCTGTCCCGGGCACACGTGTTGGGATAACCGCAGGTCGTTCCCCGAGCATGCACGGTCGGTTCGGAGATGGGCTTGTAGCTGAACGTGGTGCTGGAGTTGAGGCCGTCCCTCACGGCCGTGAGCATCCCCGGCCGCTGCCCATCCCGGCGGTAGACCATCAGCCGGCCATTCTCGGGCTGGGTCAAATCCATCAGGCCGTCGCCGTTCATGTCGAAGATCTTCGACAACTGGTAGTGGCGGGTCTCCGCGTCCGCGGACACCGGGAGATCCCAGCGCACCCCAGCGCCAAAAGTGCTGCCATTGGAGAGCATCACGACGAAGTGCGTCCGGTCCGTCCCCCGCTTGCCCATGAGCAGCAGGTCCTGACGACCGTCGTGGTTGAAATCCAGGACACGGACGCCGTTGTCGAACTCCCAGGAGGTGAGCTTCGCGAACGCGGGCAGGACCTGGGTGACCGGGGCGGCGAAGCCGTTGCCCGTGTTCATCATGATCTCGATGTCACCACCCTCGCCGGGGCTCATGATGGCGTCCGGCAGGCCATCGCCATTGATGTCGGCGAAGAGGTAGGCCTTCTGGTCGACGTGGGGCAGCAGCAGGGTCGTCTCCGTCTTGACGAAGGCGCCGTTGCGCTTCTGCACGGACCAGAACCGGTCCGAGACCGGCTCCACGTATCCCGCGGGAAGCTGCCTCTTGTTCTCCATCAACAGGCTGGTCTGAGACGTCCCATCCTGATTCAGGGTGAAATAGATATTGTCGTTGTAATCATCAGGCTGGAAGGTGATCTGCTGGTAGGGCTGAAGCACCCCCTGGAGGTTCTCCCGGAAGGAGAGGCGAGGCAGCCCCTGCCCGTTGGGGTTGGCGTAATTGATCTGGACGGCCTCCATCAATCCATTGCCGTCCAGGTCCGCCATGAAGGTCTTGCGCGCCTGATCCGTATCCACCAGCGAGAAGCCGGACATGCCGCCCCGGTAGTTCATCAGGGTGCGCGGAGGAGTCAGGCTGCAGCCGTCCTTCTGGACCATGCTCACGTCCAACCGTCCGTCGAGGTCGACGTCGTACCAGCGCCCGTCCTCGCCTTCGGTGTTGGCCCAGCAGCTGGTGGGCAGCGCGGTGACCGTCGGGGCGTTGAAGGACGTGCCATCGCTGGTGCGCACGCGCCAATGGAAGGAGGAGGACGTGGCGTTCGCCCGATAGATGAGGTCATCCCGGCCGTCCCCGTCGATGTCTCCCGGCTGCAGGGACGCGAACGCCGCGGTGATGTTCGCGTCGCTCATGGCCGGGTCCACCGGGGTGAAGGTGTTGACCTGCGGCGTCCACTCGAAGGACATGGGGCGCTTGCAGCGGGAGCTGCCGTCACACTCCTGCAGCGACGTCAGCAGGCTGCGGCCGCTGCCGACCTCGTCGGTGTAGGAGAGGGAATAGGATTTCAAGACGACGGGAAGACCGGACTCATCAGGCCCCCACATCCGCAGGAGGGAGAGGCGGCGGCTCATCTTCATCTTGAAGCCAGCGACGTAGACCGTGCGGTTGTCCAGCGGGCGGGTGCCGTAGCCGAACTCCACGGTGCGCCGGGGCTGCTGCGTCCCGTCGAGCATCGCCGTGTAGCGGATCCGCAACAGCAGTTGCTCGTAGCTGGAGTCGTACGCGTCGTAGTTCAACGCGTAGTCGAACAGCATCGCGTTGCCGACGCGATCCGCGACCTGCGCCAGCGACCAGGCATACCGGTTCACCTCCGCGTCGCGCGTGGTGAAGTAGCTCTTTTCAAAAGCCGGTCGGACGCTGATGCGCGCCCCCTTGAACGTCGCGTTCCCACCGCCATAGGTCAGGATGCGACCGTTCTTGGTGTACACCCGGAAGGACGCGGGCCCATTGGCATCCGCATCCAATGAGACGACCTTGGAGAACCCGTCCAGCTCCGTGCGGTACTCCGTGTTCGATGCACCATACGCGCCGCTGACCGCGACGAGCCGCTGCCCATCCAGGCAGAAGGCATCCGCCGCCGTGAACGTCACCGGCTGCGAGAAGCCATCCTGTGCCACGGTCCTGGGGCACCGGGTGATCTGGGACAGGCCGGACACGCTCCATCCCACGCCCAACAGGCCGTCGGGGTGGCTGCTCTTGTACTGGAGCGACAGCGAGGGTTGCATCCCCGCGCGGCCCGGAGTGACCCAGAGCGGGAGCGAATAGGTCGCGGAGCCATCCGAAGACACCCCGGCCTGCCCCTTGAGCGTCCCCGCCACGAAGCCATCCACGGTCTCCGTCGGGAGCAACGTGTCGGGCGGCACGGACAACCGCTGTCCCCGCGTGCGCGCCACGGCGCCATTGGCTTCCGAGGAAGACTCCGTGGGGCTGCAAGCCCCCAGGAGCAAGACGCCTACAACCCATGCGATTCGACGCATCATCCCGCCTGCAGAAGGACCGCCCCGCTCGAAGCGGGACGCAACTGAATCAAGACACCGTGACCGCGAGTTCGTGGTTCCCGAGCGCGTCATGACTCGACCGGACCCGGCTCGCAGCTCACGCCCGGGCAGAGGCGGTTGGTGCTGCACGAACCATCGCAGCAGAGGTAGGAGCCCGCGGGGCACACCGGGGCCGTCACGCACTGCTTGTTGATGCAGTTGCTGCCCTGGGCGCAGGTGCCACAATTCAGCGTCCCGCCACACCCATCCGAAACCAGCCCGCAGCTCGCCCCCAGCGACGTGCAGTTCGCCGGAGTGCATTGGCAGACGTTGTTGGTGCAGGAGCTGCCCGAAGCGCACATACCGCAGTTCAGCGTCTCGCCACACCCGTCCGCCACCGTTCCACAATTCTTGCCGAGCGACTGACACGTCGCGGGCGTGCAGACGCACTGATTCCCGACGCAGGTCGCCCCCGTGGCGCAGGTGCCACAGTTCAAGGCCGTTCCACAGCCATCCTGGACCGAGCCGCAGGAGGCTCCCGCCGAGGCACAGGTCACCGTCGCTTCGCACTGACAGACGTTGTCAGCGCATGAGACTCCCGCACCACAGGTGCCGCAGTTCAACCAGCCACCACACCCGTCGGGCATCGGGCCGCAGTTCTTGCCGAGCCCCTGGCAGGTGTAGGGCACACACCCCGTGCAGGTGCCCTCTTCCCAGTCGGCGCGGCAGACGGAGCCCTCGTCCACCAGCCCGTCACAGTCGTCGTCCCGCCCATTGCAGACTTCGGCCACGGGGGTACACGCCGCCCAGGTGGTGGATGGCAGGAGGGACCCGACGGTCAACCAAGCCAGGGCGGTCAGGGCCACCAGCCGGGACGACTTCTCGAAAAACGTCATGTGATTGCTTTTTCCGGTAATGACACCCATCCGCCAGGCACACGTGTCACGGAGGGCGGTGGGGGGCGCTCTTCTACATCAGACAGTGCTTGGGAATCCAGCGATGCCCAACAACTGGCGCGCATGGCTTCGCACTGCATGCGCGTCCATTCCTTCCGCACGCCATGTCCGGGTTGTCTTCAGCCCATAGGCTGGAAGGCCCTGCATCGTCACGCGCGCGGGTGCGCGGAGTCGTAGACCTCTTGCAGCTGCTCGAACGTGACGTGGGTGTACTTCTGCGTGGTGGACAGGCTCGCGTGGCCCAGCAGCTCCTGGATGCTGCGGATGTCCGCGCCGCCGCCCAACAGGTGCGTGGCGAACGAGTGGCGCATCGCGTGCGGGCTCACCTTGCGCGCCAGGGCCAGCTTGAGCACGTACGCGTCCAGGTGCCGAGCGATGCTCCGGGGCGTGAGGCGCCCGCCACGGAAGTTGAGGAACAGCGCGTCCGGGTCCTGCCCGTCATGCACCTTCGCCAGCAGTTCGCCGCGCCGCGCGAGGTAGGCCTCCAGTGACTGGATGGCCTTCGCGTTGAGCGGCACCAACCGCTCCTTGCTGCCCTTGCCCATCACCCGGACGATGCGGCTGCTGCGCTCCACGCCCAGGAGGTCCAGGCCGCACAGCTCGCTGATGCGCAGGCCGCCGCCGTAGAGCATCTCCAGGATGGCCTTGTCGCGAAGCCCCAGCACCGAGTCCAGGTCCGGCATGTCGAGGATGGCGAACACCTCCTCCACCGGCAGCACCTTGGGCAGTGACTTGGGCAGCTTGGGGCTCTTCACCAGCTTGGCGGGACTGGCGGACAGGAGCTTCTGCCGCACCAGGTACTTGTAGAACGACTTGATGCTGGCCAGCCGCCGCGCGCGGCTGGAGGGCGCGTGGTCCACGCTGAGCGTGCCCAGGTACCCGCGGATGGCCGCGTGAGAGCCCGCGAGCAGCGACAGCTTCACCCGCTCCACGAGGTAGCGCTCATAGTCCACCAGGTCGATGAGGTAGTTGCGCACCGTGTGAGGGGACGCGCCCTTCTCCCCTTCGAGGTGGTCCTTGAACTGCTCCAACAGCGGGGACAGGGTCGACATGGTCGGGGAAGCCTAGGGGCCTCCCCGAGCCTCGCAAGATTCGCGTCGCTTCGCGACCCTGGCCTACTTCGCGGGAGCGGGCGCCGGAGCAACCGGGGTGACCGGCACCACGGGAATGGCCCCTGCCGGCAGCTCCGTGGGCACCAGCTTGGGCAGGAGCACGCGGCAGGCGTCCTCGGACAGCCAGTGGTAGGTGCACAGCCACTCCGTGACGGGCACGCGCACCTGCCAGCCCAGCACGAAGAGGATGAGCAGCGTGAGGCCGATGCGGCCCCCCACCGACATGCTGTCGCTCTCGTCGTCGTCCTGCGTGTGGCGCAGCGCCCCGCGCACCAGGTCCGCGCGGTCCACGCGCGCGCCCTTGGGCAGCTTCGGCTTGCGGGTGATCAGCGTCGCCACGCCACGCGTCAGCATCAACCGGTCGTTGAGCGCCCAGCCGGAGCCCTCCAGGAGCAGCGCCAGGTTGCGCCGGCGCAGCTTCATCCACCCCAGCAACCCCGCGGGCGCCATCACCACGATGGCCAGGATGGTCGCCGCGGTGATGACGTCCACCAGCGTGAGCGACTTCACCTGCGTGAGGATGAACGCCAGCGACGAACCCAGGGCCGCGAACGCGATGCCGCCCGCCGCGAGCACGCCCGCGAGGCCGCCTCCCGCCGGAGCCGCCGCGGGCGGAGCCGCCGGGGGCGGAGGCGCGGTCACCGTCTGCTTGTAGCCGGACTCCAGCGACGCATCGAAGTCCTTCTCACCGGACGCGGCCAGCCCCTCCACCTTGCTGGTGATGAACGAGCCGATGCGCATGAACGGCATGGTCATCGACTCCCAGAGCGACACGGGCTGGCGGATGACCTGCGTGACGATGGCGTCGCTCTCCTTGCCGTCCACGTCGTAGAACACGCCGCGCTTGCCCACGACGAGCTCCGTGCTGCGGCCGGAGGTGACGGGCACCGCGACCTCGTAGGCGTCCGTCGCGTCCCGGGGCATAACCTTCACGTAGAGGATGCAGGTGGTCCCCTGCCCCGTCAGCGCCGCGTGCGCCGCGCGGTCCGTCACCAGCACGGACAGCGTGTACTTGCGCCCGCCCAGGATGAGCGTGCCCTTCTCCATCAGCGCCCGCCGCTTGGGCAGGTACAGGTTGGGCATGCTGATGAAGTTGTTGGAGAACAGCAGCAGCCAGCGCTGGTACAGCACCAGCCGCTCCAGCTCCGCGATGACGTCCAGCGTGGGCTTGAGCGACAGGTCCTCGCGGCTCACCGCTTCAATCGCATCCAGGTCCTCGTCGGACACCGAGCCCAGCGTGTCCGCCACCGTGTGCAGCGCGCTCGCGTCGCGCTTCGCCTGCCAGCCGAGGATGGCCTCCGCCTTCGCGGACAGCTCGCGCCAGGCGGTGTCCGTCAGCTTCACGCCGTCACCCAGCAGCGGCGTCGCCACCTCCTGGTGGAAGGCCTCCAGCTTCTCGTAGCCGGCGCCGCGGTACAGCCGCGCCCACACCAGCACGCCCGTCGGATCCGGCGGCGCGATGGGCAGCTCGTTCGCGGCCTTCCCCATGGCGCCCAGGTCTCCCAGCGCGCCCTCCACCCGGTCCGCGCGCAGGCGCAGGCTGGCGGCGGCCTCCGGCTGCGCGGCCACCAGGCGGCACTGCACGAAGTAGCCATCCAGCAGCGGCGCCACGTCGTGCACGCGCTTCGCCTGATCAAGGCTCGCCGTGCCCCAGGTGAACACCGCGTCCCTGCCGCCCAGGTGCGCGAGCAGCGCGGTGCGCTCCTCGCGGAAGCGCTTCACGCTTCCCACGTCCACGCCCGCCAGGCCCGCGCGGTTCGTCACCTGCGGGAAGGCCGCGATGATGGACTGGGCCAGGGGCCGCAGCCGCTCTGGCAGCGACACCGGCGCGATGATGCCGTCGCCGTTCTTGCCCGCGTCGCGCAGCGCCTTGTCACTGGTGCGCAGCTGCTCCAACGACAGACGCGTGGTGTCCGGCGCGTTGAGCGTGCGCAGCACCAGCTCCGCCGCGCCCTTGAGGTTGTCCGCCGTCTCGGAGAGCGCCGCCAGCTCCAGCACGTCGCTGCCCGCGTCCGCGCCCTTGCGGTCCTTCAGCCGGGCCGCCGTCCAGTCCACCGCGGCGCGCAGCTCCTCCACCCGGATGCGGCGGTTGCCATCCGCGTCCATCAGCGCGAGGAAGCGCGGATCACACGCGATGCCCTCCATGGGGCACGCGAGCGCCATCCACTGCGTCGCGGGAATCCGCACCGCTTCGGTGAGGGTGTTGAAGTCGGGGATGTCGACCTGGAGCGAGCCGCCGTAGCGGCGATAGACGAGCTGTGTCATTCGGCGCGCGAAGACAGCACACCCCGTCCGGCTCTGCACGCCTCAACGTCCGCCCGCGCCCGGGAAGGAAGGCCCGAAGGCCCTCCCTGCCCTGGGTCACCCGCTACTGCGCGGCGGCGACGGCGCTGTACACGCCGGGGTTCTGGCCCTGGCTGATGATGTAGACGGCCCGCGCGTCATCCTTGCCCGCGAAGTACACGGGCACCTGCACGCCCTGGTCGAGCGTCTTCCGCGCCCCCGACTTCACGTCGTAGACGGCCACGTCGTAGGTGTCCGAGTCCATGCGCGCATACGTCGCGAGCACCCGCGCACCGTCCTCGGAGATCTTGTAGCTGAAGATGCCCTGCAGCCACGTCTTCGCCTCGGCTGGCTTCTCGTTCAGCTCCACGGCCTTGAAGTCGCACGCGCGGCCGTTGCGGATGCAGTTGGTGCGGAACACCACCGCGCTGTTCTTCGGCGCGAAGCCGTAGCCGAACACGCCCGGCTGCACCTTCTCCGCCTTCTCCTGGCCCAGCGCGTAGAGCATCAGGTCCACGGAGAACACCGGCTTCACGAAGCGCGACAGGAACGCCACGTAGCGGCTGTCCGAACCCCACACGAAGTTGGGCACCCGGTCCCCCACGCGCTTGGGCGCGCCGTCCGGAAGCGACGCCACGCCCAGCCCGCCCGCGCGCGACGGCTGGTCATACTTCTCCAGGAAGGCCACCGCCTTGGAGTCCGGCGCGAAGGCCATCTCCTCCACGGCCTCGCCCACCTTGCGCCCCGCGCCTCCGGACGCCGGGCCCACGTACAGGTCGCCCAGCTGCTCCGGCTTGCCGTTCTCCGTGCGCGCCAGCCACTGGCCATCCGGTGAGAAGCCGAACGTGTTAGTGCCCACCGCCAGCTTCGCCCCCTTCAGCCCGGGCACGTCCGCGAGGAACAGGTCATACATCCCGCGCACGGCCTCGCTGCGCACCTGGTAGGCCACGTGCTTGCCGTCGGAGGACACCTGGTAGTCGCCCACCTGATCCGCCAGCTTGCGCGGCGGCTCGCTGGCGCCCACCGTCACCGCCGCCAGCCCGCCCGCGGCCGACAGCCGGCGCTTGAAGAGCAGCGTCTTGCCGTCCGGGGTGAACTGCGCGGTGCTGACCTCGCCTGCCACGTCCAGGAACGGCCCCTGCGGCAGCTTGCCCAGCTTCAGCGTGCCCGCGTCCACGAAGGCCACATGCACGCCGTCCGGGGACGGCAGCAGGTAGCTCACCGCCGTGCCCAGCTTCACCGGCTCCGCGCCCGCGTCCGCGAGCGACAGCACGTTCAACTCACCGGACTGCGAGGCCGGGTTGTAGCCCGTCACGTAGAGCAGGTGCTTCGAGTCCTGGGAGAACAGCAGGCTGCCCGGCACGTTCGTCACGCCGTCGCCCAATTCACGCGCCTTGCCGCCCGCCACCGGCACCACGTGCAGCGACCCCACCAGCATCTGCGGCGGGATTCCGTCAAGCCGGGGCTTCTGGCCGTTGAGCAGGAACGTGGCGAACTGCCCGTCCGGCGAAAGGCGCAGGTCCGCCGCGCGGCCCGCCGCGAGCAACTGCCCCTGCCCGCCCACCACCGCGGTGCCCTTCGCCGCGCTGCGGACCGTGTCGCCCTGCGCGGCGCTGCGCTGGGAGGGCGCGCTGTTGTCCTCGCCCTTCTTGCATCCCGACAACGCCAGCAGGGCCACCAGGCCCACCATCCCAGTTCGCATCATGCGCTCGTCTGTCCTTCCGTCTGGGCGACAACGCCCGCGAGTGGCAGCCAGGCCGCCAGGTCCTGCTTCGCCCGCGCCGAGTAGGCCGCGCGCTTGTCCGCCTTCTTCATCCGTCCCGACAGGGGCGGGAACAGGCCGTAGATGACGTTGGTGGGCTGGTGCGGATGATCCGGCGGGTGCGCTTCCCCGGTGAGGTGCCGGTACAGCGACCCCAGCGCCGTCGTCGCGGGAGGCGGCACGAACGGCGTGCCCGTCAGCCGCGCGTGCACCGCCAGCGCCACCATGTAGCCGCACGCCGCGCTCTCCACGTAGCCCTCCACGCCCGTCACCTGTCCCGCGAAGAACACCCGCCGCTCCGACTTCAACGACAGGTCCTCCGCCAACAGGCGGGGCGAGTCGATGAACGTGTTGCGGTGGATCTGCCCCATCCGCAGGAACTCCGCATTCTGGAGGCCCGGGATGCACGTGCTGAAGATGCGCTTCTGTTCACCCCACGTCAGACGCGTCTGGAAGCCCACCATGTTCCACGCCGTGCCCGCCCGGTCCTCCATGCGCAGTTGCACCACCGCGTAGGGGTCCTTCCCCGTGCGCGGGTCCTTCAGCCCCACCGGCTTGAGCGGCCCGAAGGACAGCGTGTCGTCTCCGCGCTCCGCCATCACCTCGATGGGCAGACACCCTTCGAAGTACTTCGGTTCCTCGAAGCTGTGCGGCACCACCTTCTGGCCCGCCTTCACCTCGTTGACGAAGCGGTAGTACTCGTCCTTCGTCATGGGCAGGTTGAGGTAGTCATCCCCGCCGCCCTTGCCGTAGCGGCTCTGGCGGAACGCCACGTCCATGTCGATGGAGTCCCCGGACAGGATGGGCGCGATGGAGTCGTAGAAGTAGAGCTTCGTGCCCACGTGGCGCTCCAGGTCCGCCGTGAGCGCCTCCGACGTCAGCGGCCCCGTCGCCACCACCACCACGCCGTCCTCCGGAAGCCGCTCCACCTCACCGCCCACCAGCTCCACGCCGGCCTGGAGCCGGGTGGTGATCTCGCGCGAGAAGCCCTCGCGCTCCACCGCCAGCGCGTCCCCCGCGGGCACGCGGTGCAGATCCGCGCTGGCCAGCACCAGCGAGCCCAGCGCGCGCAGCTCCGCGTGCAGGAGGCCAATGGCGCTCTCCGGGTTGTCCGAGCGCAGCGAGTTGCTGCACACCAGCTCCGCGAGCGTGTCCGACTTGTGCGCAGGGGAGCGCTTGTGCGGCTTCATCTCCCGCAGCACCACCGGCACGCCGCGCCGCGCCAGCTGGTACGCGCATTCCGTGCCCGCCAGGCCGCCGCCAATCACCGTCACCCGCTGCTGCTTCACGTCCGACATGCGTACCTCCGGGCCCTCTGTACCGGGCCCCAAAGGGCCCTGTTAGCAGAGAGGCCACGCCCTTTCACGTCCGCCCGCCTGCCCTGCGTCCCGCCGTGCGTGCGGGACGGGAGGTGAGGTTTCCCCACCTGGGATCCAACCCTAGGTTTCTCGCGGTCTTCGCTCGGGACCGGGAAGCGTCCGGGCGAGCGCCCTTCAACCGCGAATCTGGGATGGGAGTGACGCAGCCATGAGCCGAACCGACGACTTGCTGAAGATCCGAGGCCTGCTGCAGGAGCGTCGCAGGACGACCGAGGGCGCGCAGGCGGGTGCCCGCCGCGAGCTGGCCGCGCTGAAGGACCAGGAGCGTGATCCCGAGTACGAGGAACAGGCGCAGGCGGAGCTGGCGGACTACACGCTGTCCACGCTGATCGAAGCGCAGCGGCGGGAGATCATGCTCATCGACGCCGCGCTCAGCCGCATGGACAACGACGTGTTCGGTGAGTGCGTGGACTGCGGCAACGAAATCTCGCTGGACCGGCTGGAGGCCATGCCCTTCGCCATCCGCTGCGAAGAGGACGCCGCCATCCACGAGCAGGAGACGCGGGAGGCCGCGCGCCACGTGGGCAGCCTGTCCCTCTAGCGAAGCCGTCAAGCGCTCCCCCGTGCGTCCATCCCGCGCGGGGGAGTCGTGTGTCCAGCGGCTACTCGGAGTCGCGCTGGAGCACGATGAAGCGGTAGTTCTGCAGCTCGTTCTCGCCCGCCGTGTAGAGCACCGTGAGCAGCAGATCATACGGGACCATCTTGTCCGCGATGACCGACAGCTCGTGGGTGAAGGGCGCCGCCGGGTTGCGCTCTTCGATGTACTTGAGCTTCGCCACTTCCTTCTTCAGCTGCGCGTCCAGCCCGAACACCAGGCGATCCTTCACCTCGGTCTCCGGGATGCGGCCGTTGATCAGCCGCACCACCTCGCGGTCACCCACCAGGATGTTCTTGGGGGTGATGGTGATGGCCACCGTGTCCTTGGGCGTGGCGCGCGTGGAGGACACCGGCGGCCGGACGTCTTCCGACGCGGTGATGGCCGCGGACGAGGACGCGAAGGACTTCAGGAGGAACACCAGGATGATGGTCATCATGTCCATCATCGCGGTGATGTTGAGCTCCTTCACCTCGCTGGCGGCTTCGCGCTCCTTGCGCTTCTTGCGCGTGAGGGCCCGGCGGTAGCGCATGCGCGCGAGCTGGTCGGCTTCTTCGGCGGACAGGGGCGCGGGTTCGGACATGGCTAGAGGACGCCCAGGGTGACGTCGGGGAAGAGCAGCTTGCGCTCGGCGACGGTGCCTGACGTCTCACGCAGGGCGTCCATCGTCTGGATCAGCGAGTCGTAGGGGATGTCCGGATCCGCCGCGACGATGACCTTCGTCTCCTGCGGGAAGGCGGCCTTGAGCTTCACCATCCGCGCGTTCAACGCGGCGAAGTCCTGCGTGCCGTCCGCCTTCAGCGGCACCGTGGGCGCCCCACCCTCCGCGGGCGCGGCCTCCGGGCTGTCGCCTCGGATGAAGAGCCCCTTGTGGGAGATGAGCACGGACAGGTTCAGCTTGGGCGCGTCCGCGTCCCCTCCCGCCCCCGCGGTGGCGCCGTAGCTGGGCGCGTTCACGTTGAGCGCGCCAAAGGCGGTGAGCCCCGTGATGGACAGCAACATGAAGATGATGAGGTTCATGAGGATGTCGAGGTACGGGACGATGTTCAGCTCGCCCCCCTCTTCCTCTTCCCTCGGCTTCAGCTTGCGGCGCGAGTAGTGGAACGCCATGGCGTGTCCGGTGCCTTGTGGCGGCCTACGACGCGGCGCGGACGTCGGAGTCCGAGGGGACGACTTCCAGCGAGCCCCGGCGCGACAGCAGGTTCTCCAGCTTCAGCGCGTTGAGCTCCACCAGCTCCACCATGTTCTTGGAGTAGTTGCTGAAGAACAGGTGCGCCACGATGCAGAGCACCGCGATGGAGAGGCCGAAGCCCGTGTTGTACATGGCCTCCGAGATGCCGTTGGAGAGCAGCGCCTGCTTCTGCTCCGCCGGCACGTTGCCCAGCGCGCGGAAGGTGCCGATGAGGCCCACGATGGTGCCGACGAGGCCCACCAGCGTCGCGATGTTCGCGAGCGACCACAGCCACTGCACGCGGCGCGAGACGTGCGGCGTGTACTCCGCCAGCGCCTCCTCCACCGCCTTGGCCACTTCCAACTCACCCCGGTTCGCGTTGATGAGCCCCGCGCGGATGACGCGGGCCAGGGGCGAGCGCGGCGCCATGCCGCAGAACTTCACCGCGCGGTCCAGGTTGCCGCTGCGGACCATCTTGTGGACCTGCTCGATGAACGCCGCCGCGTTCAGGCGGTAGCGGTAGAGCAGCGTCACCGCGCGCTCACCAATCACCGCCAGTGACGCCGCCAGCCAGAACAGGTTCACGAACATGAACGGGCCGCCGGCCTTGAACGCGCCGACGATGAACTCCCCCAGGCCTCCCGAAGAGGCATGGCCCGCCGCGGCGGGGGCGGCCTCGGCCACCACCACGCGCAGCAACTCACTGACAGAGGGAATCATCGCGGAGCGCGTCCTTTCGCTGCCCCCCGCGCGCACCCCTGCCGCGAAAAGGGCAGGAGGCTGCGATCACGGGCCGGGAGCAATCCGGACTTCTAGGACTTCGCCCGCGAAGGTGTCAAGCCAGGGGGCGGAGCCTACCCCCCTGGAATGACTGGGCTTTTGCGCTCAGGCTTCCACGGTGGGCGTGGGAGCAGGCGCGGCCTCCGCGGAAGCCCCCGGAATGGCTGGCTCCACCACCTCGCGGCGGTAGTCGCATTCCTTGTTCGGGCAGGCGATGTAGGCGCCGTCCCGCTTGGAGAACTTCTGGAGCAGGTAGGGCGACGCGCACTGCGGGCAGGCTTCCGCGAGCGGCCGGTCCCACGCGGCGAACTTGCACTCCGGATACCGGTTGCAGCCGAAGAAGATCTTCCCGCGTCCGCTGCGGCGCTCGGTGAGGTAGCCCACCTTGCACTCCGGGCAATTGACGCCGATGGAGATGGGCTTGGACGTCTTGCAGTCCGGGTAGCCCGAGCACGCCATGAAGCGCCCGAACCGGCCGCGCTTGATCACCATGGGCTTGCCGCACTTCTCGCACTTCTCGTCCGTGGTCTCCTCCTCCACGATGACGATCTTCCCTTCCGCGTCCCGCTTGAAGTCCTTGGTGTTCTTGCAGTCGGGGTAGTTCGAGCAGGCGAGGAAGTGGCCCATCTTCCCGAACTTGATGACGAACGGGTTGCCGCACTTCTCGCAGGCGATGTCGGTCTTGATCTCCTCGCGCTTGACGTCGCGCATCTCCGCTTCGGCCTTCTCCAGGGTCTCCTTGAAGGGCCCGTAGAAGTCGTGCAGCACCGTCTTCCAGGACGCGCCGCCGTCGGAGATCTGGTCCAGCTTCTCCTCCATGCTGGCCGTGAACGACACGTCCAGCTCATGGGGGAAGTGCTTCACCAGGAGCTCGTTGGTCATCTGGCCCAGGTCCGTGGGACGGAAGCGGCTCTCCAGCTTCTCCACGTACTTCTTGTCCTGGATGTTGGAGAGGATGGCCGCGTACGTGGACGGACGCCCGATGCCGCGCTCCTCCAGCTCCTTCACCAGCGTCGCTTCGCTGAAGCGCGGAGGCGGCTGGGTGAAGTGCTGTTCGTTGAGCAGCTTGTCCAGCCGGAGGACCTCGCCCTCGTTGAGCGGGGGCAGCTCGCCCACCACGTCCTCGGCGCCCTCTTCACCGGCGGCCTTGGCCTTGTCGCGCTCGGACTCCTCTTCCGGCGTGAGGCCGGCGCCGTAGACGCCCAGGTAGCCGGGGAACTTCAGGGTGCTGCCGGACGCGCGGAAGGTGGCCCGGCCCGCGGTGATGTCCGCGGCGGTCTGGTCATACACGGCGGGCTTCATCTGGCACGCGACGAAGCGGTTCCAGATGAGCTCGTAGAGCCGGAACATGTCCAGCTCGTCCATGGCGTCGAAGAAGGGACGCACGCGCTCGGGCGGGTACTCCAGCGACGTGGGCCGGATGGCCTCGTGCGCGTCCTGGGCGCTCTTGCGGCTCTTGTAGACCATGGGCTCCGGCGGGAGGTAGTCCGCGCCGTACTTCTGCCCGATGAACTCGCGCACCTGCGTCACGGCGTCGTCGGACAGACGCGTGGAGTCCGTGCGCATGTACGTGATGAGCGCCGTCTGGCCCTCCTCACCCAGCGGCACGCCCTCGTACAGCTTCTGCGCCAGCGTCATCGTCTTCTTGGCGGTGAAGTGCAGCCGGTTCGCCGCCTCCTGCTGGAGCTTGGAGGTGATGAAGGGCGCGGGCGCGTTGCGCCTGCGCTCCTTGCGGTCCACCTTCGTCACGGTGAAGGGGGCGCCCTTCAGCTCCGCGACGAGCCCGTCCGTGGTGGCGCCGTCCTTCAGCTCCACCTTCTTGCCGTCCACGCGGGACAGCTTCGCCTTGAAGGGCGGAGGCCCCTGCGGACCCTGCACCAGCGCGTCCAGCGTCCAGTACTCTTCCGGCTGGAAGGCCTTGATCTCCGCCTCGCGCTCGACAATCAGGCGCACCGCGACGGACTGCACCCGGCCGGCGGACAGGCCGCGGCGGATCTTCTTCCAGAGCAGCGGCGAGATTTGATAGCCGACGAGCCGGTCCAGGATGCGCCGGGTCTGCTGCGAGTCGTAGTTGTCCTGGTTGAGCTGACGCGGCTGCGCGATGGCGTCCTGCACGGCGCGCTTGGTGATCTCGTTGAAGGTCACCCGCAGGGAGTCCGGGTGGCCCAGCTCCTCCTTGATGTGCCAGGCAATGGCCTCGCCCTCGCGGTCGGGGTCCGTCGCCAGGAAGACGCGGTCCACCGTCTTGGCCATCTTCTTCAGCTCGTTGAGGACCTTCTCCTTGCCCTTGATGACCGTGTACTCGGGCTTGAAGTCGTCCTCCACGTCGACGCCAATCTTGCTCTTGGGCAGGTCCTTCACGTGCCCCACGGACGCCTTCACCGTGTAGCCGGAGCCCAGGTACTTCTTGATCGTCTTGGCCTTGGCGGGCGACTCCACCACGACCAGGTAGTGCGGGCCCTTGCCACGGCGCTCGGGCACTTCCTCTTCGGCGTCCGCGTGCGCGTCGACGGTGGGCAATTCTTCGCCTTCCGCACCACGGCGGCGGGCAGCGGTCTTCTTCTTGGCAGTGACCTTCTTCGCCGCCGTCTTCTTCTTGGCGGCCTTCTTGGCCGCCGGCTTCTTCGAGGCCGCCTTCTTGGGCGTCTCCTCCGCCGTCGCCTCCGTCTGCGCCGCCTGTGTCTTCTTCCGCGTGGCCATGGCTCTCCTACCTCGAACTGCCTCTAAACCTTCTCGTACCGTTTACCCGGGTGCTGGACCACCAGCCCCGACAATTCCAACTCCACCAGGGCGCTCGTGAGCGCCGCGGGCGACAGCGGGCTTCCGGCGAGCACCTCGTCGAAAGAACGGGGAACCCGGTCCAACAGCCCATAGGCCCCGCGCGCTTCCACCGACAGCGCCTCCCACCACCCCGCGTCCCGCCCCGCCGGCACCGCGCGGACCGGGTGAACGCCCACCACCGCACAGATCGTTTCAGCGGATGTGCACGCCAGGGCCCGCCCGTCCGCCAGCAGGGCGTTGCAGCCCGCCGCGGCCGGCTGCCAGACGTCCCCGGGCAGGGCGAACACCGGCCGGCCCTGGAGCCGCGCCGCCTCCGCCGTGTACAGGCTCCCGGAATCCGCCCCGGCCCGCATCACCAGCACCGCATCCGACGCGCCAGCGATAAGACGGTTGCGCCGGGGAAAGGTGGTCGTGCTCGCCCGCACTCCGGGCGGCAGCTCGCTGAAGAACACCCCGCCCCGCTCCAGGAAGTGGGGCAGCAGCCGGGCCTGGGCGGAGTCCAACGCGTCCAGCGCGGAGCCCAGGAAGGCCCACGTCTCCGCGCCCACGTCCAACGCGCCCCAGTGGCACGCCCGGTCCACGCCCTCCGCCGCGCCCGACACCACGCCCAGCCCGGACTCGGCCACCTTCCGGGCGAAGGTGCGCGCGAACGGCAGGAAGCCTTGATCCGGGTGGCGGCTGCCCACCATGGCCAGCCTGCGCCGGGGAGGCCCCGGGTCGCCCCGGTGGAACAACAGCGGCGGCGCGTCCTCCACCCCCACCAGCCGGGCGGGATAGGCGGGCGTGCCCGCGAAGGCCACCTGGAGGCCCGCCCGGGCGCAGGCCTCTTCCGTCCGGGACGCCAGGGAGTCCAGCGATGCGACGGCGGCCAGCCGCTGGCGGACGGGGGCGGGCACCGGCACTCCGGCCACCCAGTCCCGCACGGGCGTGGACGCGAGCCGGGACAGCGCCCCACCGGCGAACGCGCGCACGGCGGCCAACGTCCGGGGCCCCAGGCCAGCAATGGCCCAGAGCGCCAGGGTGGCGCGCTGCTCGTCCCAAGGTGGGTTGATGTCCGTCGATGTGTCCGCCATACCGTCCCCGCCTGTTTCCCACCTATATAGAGGTGGTCCCGGGAGGGGCGTGACACATAACACCGGAACTTCGGGGGTCAAGCGACCCGCCCTTCCCGGGCGGGCCGGAATGCAGCATTCCTGCCGTTCGCCGCCTGCGTGCTCAGCGGCTGGCGGTGGGCGTTCCGTCCTTGCGCATGGTGGCGCGGTCGCCGGCGGAGACCTCCGTCAGGGAGCGGGTCAGCAGGCAGTTGGAGGTGCGCTCACGCACTTCCGTGACCATGCACTGGGCCACGGCCTCCCAGGGGTAGGCCTTCTGGCCCTTGCCCGCGTCGCCCATCTTGTAGTCGCTGCGGCCGAGCACATCCAGGCTGGGGTCGCCGCGGCGCTCGATGGTGAAGGTGTTGCCCACCTGCACGCCGTCCGCGGTGCCGCGGTCCACGACGATGAAGTGGTGCTCGCCCAGCAGCGTCTGGCCCGGCGTCATCGGCGTGAGCACGTAGCCGGGGATCTCCTTGGCGTTGGGCTTGGGGGCGATGCGCTCCGACAGCTTCTCGCTGGAGGGGCCCACCAGGTCGCCACGGGCGATGGGGTCCCACGTCTCCATGATGCGCGCGGTCACCACGTCGTCGTTGATGGCGACGACCTGCACCGTGCCCAGGAGCTCCGTGAGGTAGCCCGTGCGCGCGTTCGTCACCGGGTGCTTCACCTCTTCCACGGTGTGGAAGATGACGTAGCGGTCGCCAATCTTGGCGGCGCCGCGCTTCTTGAAGCGCAGGTAGATCTTGTCCGGGGCGGAGAGCATCAGCGCCTCGGAGGCCGAGCCGTCGATGCGGCCCGCCTCGTCCAGCTCGCGCGGCGTCACGAAGCCCTTGGTCGTCACCGGGCGCGCGCTGGCGGGGTCGTAGCCGATCTTCCCGACCACCGACACCAGGCTGCCGCCGCTCACGTCCGTGGGCGCCGCCACGTCGTCGGAGGGCAGGTCACCGGCCTCCACGCGCGAGGGCACCTCCTCGCCGCCGGGGAAGAACTTCACGTTGTTGCCCGGGTAGATCCAGTGCGGGTTGGCGATCTGCGGGTTGTAGGACCAGACCTTGGGCCAGTACCAGGGGCTGCCCAGGTAGCGCTGGGACAAATCCCACAGCGTGTCGCCGGTCTCCACGGTGTGCACCTGCCCGGGCGCGCTCTCACGGCCCTGCGGGGCGCCGGGCGGCAGCGTGACGGAGGTGGGCCGCTGCTCCACGTCGTCGGAGATGTCCTGCCCTTCCGTCTCGGTGGAGGCCGGCTGGGGTTCCTCCTCCTGCGCATCCTGGGCGAAAGCCGTCCATGCCGGCGCGACGGTGAGGGGCACGAGCAGGGTGGCGAGGATCCGGGAGCGCATCGGAGGACGTCCTTTCACAAAAGGGCTTACGGCGAGAGCGCGGCGAGCCGCTGCTCCGCCTGCGTGGCGGCGGCCGTCCCCGGGAACTGGGTGACGACGCGAGTATAGAGGGCACGGGCATCCACGGCCTGATTCAGCCGCACCCGGCACTCCGCGAGCCGGAGCATGCCGTCCTGGACGGCATCCCCGGCGGGGTAGGTCTTGATGAGCCGTTCGAACGTCTTCGCCGCGCCGGTCGGATCCTGGAGGCCCATCTGGCCCAGGCCGCTGAAGTACAGGGCGTTGTCGGCGCGCGGGTGGCGCGGGTTCTCCGACGCGAAGCGCGTGAGCGTCTCCACGCCGCCTTCCACGTTGCCGGTGCGCAGCATGGCCACCGCGCGCTCGTACTCGGCGTCGAGGATGTCCGGATCCTTCTCCGGAGGCTCCATGCTCACACGGGCCGAGGTGACGGAGCCCGTCCCCGAGGAGCCCTCCACCGGGGAGATGAACATCTCCATCTGATCCGTGTCCGGCTCCATCACCGCCACCGCCGTGTTGATGCGCGGCGCGGGTTCCTTCTTCGGCTTGAGCCGCACCACCGTCAGCTCCGCGGGGGCCATCCCCAGCGGCTCGCCGCCTTCGGACGGGGCCGCTTCCGGCTTCGCGCTGGCGGAGGCCACCGGGGCAGCAGCGGGGGCCGGGGAGACGGTCCGGGCGCGGGAGACGGCGTCGCGGTTCTCCAGCCGCTCCAGGCGCTCCACCAGCGACGCCTGGTTGGCGCGCAGCGTGCGCACCTCCGCCTCCAGCCGGCCCACTTCCGTCTGGGAAGCAGCGGTGGTGGCGCAGGCGGTCGGCGCGGAGAGCGCGACGGCGGCAAACAGGCGGAAGAGGAAGGGACGCACCGGCACGAGCCTGGACGGAGGGGATTCCACGTCGAGGATAGGAAGGCCGGTCGGAAACCGTCAAGAAAACGACCCGGACGGGCCTCCGCTAGAAGCGGTGCAGCACGAAGTTGAGGTGACGCCCGGTGCGTCCCGCGTCCCGCCGGTGAGAGAAGAACCGTTCGCGATCACACGCCGTACAGGCCTGTAGCACGTCCACCTGCCCTGACTTGAGCCCCGCCTTCACGAGGGACGACTTCACCGCGAGTGGCAGGTCCAGGTGCGGCTTCTCGCCCGCGCGGACGACGTCCGGGCCGAAGCGCGCGCGGAAGCGGTCGCCCAGCTCCGCCGACACTTCGTAGCAGCACGCCTGGATGCAGGGGCCCACCGCCGCCAGCAGGTCTTCCGGCCTGCTGCCTCGCGCCTCCAGCGCCTCCACCGCGCGGGCGCTGATCTCCAGGTCCGTGCCCTTCCATCCGGAGTGCACCGCCGCCACGCGCCTGCCGCGCGGATCCACGATCAGCACGGGCACGCAGTCCGCGGTGCCCACCGCCACCCAGCTCCCCTCCCCTTCCGTCCAGAGGGCATCCGCTTCGCCCAGCGTCGGGCGCAGCACCTCGTCCGCTTCGCCGCGCGCCTCCAGCACCACGTCGCCGTGCACCTGCGACACCCGGCAGAGCGCGCCCAGCCTGGCGCCCGCGGCCCGGGCCAGGAGGCGGTGGTTCTCCTCCACGCGCGGGCGCTCGTCGCCCACGGAGAAGCCCAGGTTCAGCGACGCGTAGGGCCCTTCGGACACCCCACCCGCGCGCGTGGCGAAGCCGTGCGGCACCGGCAACAGCGCGGACGTGAGGAACTGGGGCGTGGACATGGTGGCCTTCCAATCTCCGGGCGCGGGCTTCGGCAGGGCGCCCACCGTGCCACGGGCGCAGCCCCTGAAAACAGGAACATGCGGAGTAACAACACCCCAGGTTCAATATTTCGACACGAGTACGTTTGACAGGGCGTGTCATGCCCCTGACAATTTTCAACACTCCGGCACTCGCGGACAGAACGCGAAGGCACGGAGCACACTGCGCCCCGCACATGGCCCTCGGTTCCGAGACGATTGGCAGGAAGCTCTTGTGGAGCATCGCCCTGCCCGGGTTGGTGGTGGCGCTCCTGGGCGTGGGTCACTTCTCACGCGAGGCGCGGCAGGCGGTGCGTGAAGGCACCCACCTGGAAGCCCTGGCCCTGGCGGAAGCCGTCGCCTCCACGTTCACGCTGCCGCAGGCGCCGGGCGCCGCTCCACACGGGGCGGTGGCGGACGTGCTGTCGTCGGACACGCGGCTGTTCCGCTCCGTGGAGGACCTGCGGGTCCTGACGCCGGACGGGCGCATCCGCTGGAGCCGGCGGCCGGCCGAGCAGGGCCATCCGCATCCGGAGGCCGCGCGGCTGTCCGCGACGGGGCCGGAGACGGCGCGCTCCAGCGAGCACGGCACGGAGGTGGTGCGGCCCCTGGGCGGTCCGGAGTGCTCCGGCTGCCACACCGGCCAGGCCGCGCAGCGCATGGGCGTGCTCCAGGTGCGCCTGGGCGAGCCCACCCTGCACCGCCAGCTCCAGACGGTGTTCCAGGACGCGCTGGGCGCGATGGTGTTCTTCGTGGGCATCCTGGCGCTCGTGACCTGGCTGTCGCTGCGCTTCGTGCTCACCGCGCCGCTCAAGCGGCTGAGCGAGGCCATGGGGCGCGCGGCGGACGGGGACCTGCTGGTGCGCGCCGAGGCGAAGGGCACGGACGAGATTTCGCGCCTGGGCGCGGCCTTCAACGGGATGCTCGCGCGGCTCACCTCCATGAAGGTGGAGGAGATCGACACGCACCGCGACCTGCAGCTGGTGAAGGAGAAGCTGGCGCTGAAGGACGAGCTGGAGGAGCGCCTGCGGGAGCTGTCGCTGCTGTTCGACGTGGCGCGCTCGCTCAACACCACGCTGGAGCTGGACGAGCTCCTGTCGCGCATCACCCGCATGGTGGTGGAGCGGCTGCACATCCCCGACTTCTCCATCATGCTCCTCAACGAGGAGGGCATGCTGGAGGTGAAGCACGCATGGCCGCAGGGCCGGGGCCTGGAGGGCCACACCTTCGCCATCGGCGAGGGCGCGTGTGGACGGGCCGCCCAGACGCGCAAGGCGGTGTACCTGCCGGACCTCACGGACAGCACCAGCATCTTCGCGCGGCGCGGCCTGCGCGGCGGCTCGGAGCACGGCACGCTGCTGGCGGTGCCCATGGTGCACGCGGAGACGTTGCTGGGCGTCATCAACTTCCAGCGCCCGGAGACGGCGAGCATCTCCGCGGAGGAGATCGAGCTCTTCACCGCGGTGGCGGATCAGGCCGCGACGGCGGTGACGAACGCGCGCCTGCACGCGGAGACGGTGAAGCTCACGCTGACGGACGCGCTTACGGGCGTGCCCAACCGCCGCCACCTCTTCCAGCGGCTGGACCTGGAGCTGGCGCGGGCCCAGCGCTTCGGCGTGCCGCTGGCGCTGCTCATGGTGGACGTGGACCATTTCAAGCGGCTCAACGACCTGGCGGGACACCGCGCCGGAGACGAGACGCTGCGCCGGGTCTCCGACGTGCTGCGCACCCGCGCGCGCAAGGTGGACACGCTGGGGCGCTACGGCGGCGAGGAGTTCGTGCTGCTCTTGCCGCAGGTCTCCAAGACGACGGCGGTGGAGGTCGCGGAGACGCTGCGCCGCGCGGTGGCGGACTCCGTCACGCTCAGCCGCACGGGGCTGCCCGGCGGGCATGTCACGGTGTCCATTGGCGTCTCGCACTTCCCCACGGATGCGACGTCGCAGGACATGCTGGTGGACTGCGCGGACTCGGCGCTCTATTGCAGCAAGCGCACGGGGCGCAACCGCGTGACGGCGTTCGAGCCCGGCATGGAGGTGCATCCCGGCCGCGAGCGCAGCATCAACGCGCCGCCCGCGGACGCGCCCTCCACGCCGCCCGCGCCTCCGGGCATCGCGAAGGCCTGAGCGCGGGGCGGAAAGGACCGCCCTGCGCCTACCGGCTCACGAGCGTGCGGACCACGGGAAGCATCAGGTCCGCCCACTCGTCGTAGCCCGCCGCGGACGGGTGGAACCCATCCGAGCAGAAGAAGTCCGGGCGCCGGGGAATCATCTCCCGGCTGGCTTCGTGGAGGTCCACCAGGTGGAGCCCGTGCGCGCGGGCCACCGAGGCGATGGCTGCGTTGAACGGCTCGATGCGCCCTTCGTACAGCGCGCTGGGCACCATCTTCGCCACGGGCGCGAGCGCCATGTCCGCGATGTTCACGACCACCATGGACGCGCCGGTCTGATTCAACCGCCGGGCGATGCGGTCCAGGTCGTCCTGGAACTCCGCCACCTCGGTGCCGCGCCAGATGTCGTTGGTGCCCACGCCCAGGGTGATGAGCGTGGGCTGCAACGCGATGACGCGCTTGAGGGCATTGTTGACGATGTCGCGCACGCGCGCGCCGCTCTGCCCCAGGTTGGTATGGCCCACGGGGAGGCCGCCCTGCCGGAGGCGGGAGGCGAGCCGGTCGGGATAGCCCCCGCCCTGCGAC
>NZ_RAWE01000142.1 GCF_003611695.1 Corallococcus carmarthensis
GGCGCGGGCCGTGCGGCGGCGGTTGAGAAACGGCCGGGGCTTCCCCAGGATGGGAGGACCGTGCAGGCCGTTCTCTACTTCTCCGACAAGCAGGTGCGCGAGAAGCTCTTCGCATTCGTGGACTCGGCGCAGGGGCTGCTGCTGGTGGCGGGGGTGCGCCATGGCGCGGCGATGACGCGTCCGCCGCAGGCGCGCGAGCCCTTCGCGGCGCTGGAGGACGTGTTCGGGCACGTGCTGTCCCAGGTCATCGTGGCGGATGAGGGCACGACGGAGGGCATGTGGCGGGACCCGCTGGGGGACCTGGGCGACCGGCTCTACCCGGAGGACAAGAAGCGCGCCTATGCGGCGGCCACGGGCTACGTGCTGCTAGAGGGCGGCAAGCCGCGCGCGGTGGTGCGCAAGCACGCCAGTCCCAGTGAAGACCTGTGGTTCCTCCAGGAGGCCCTGAGCCGCCTCTCCCCGAGCGTCCCCGCGCCCGACCCGGCGAAGCGCCCCGGCCACCGCCGCCCCGAACCGGCGCCACGAGCGCCACCCCGCTACGGGCCCGCGAGCGACAGCGAAGCGCCGGAGGAGTCCGCCGATCCCTGGCGCCGCTCCAGCGCCCGCGACGATGCGTCAGCACGCGACGGCGCCCGTTCTGGCTCCGCCAGGGCCCGTGACAACGGGGCCTCGGGCAGCGGAGCCCGCCAGGGCTCCGCCAGGGAGCGCGCATGGCAGGCCGACGAAGCCACGCCCCCCCGCGGCCATCGCGCCGTCGCGGCCGAGCCCGAGGCGAAGGACCCCTGGGCGGTGCTGGGCATCGAGCGGGGCACTCCCAAGGACGAGGCGCGCAAGGCGTTCCGCACGCTCATCGCGCAATACCACCCGGACAAGGTGGCCCACCTGGCGCCGGAGTTCCACGCGCTCGCCGAGCGCCGCACGCGCGAAATCCTGGACGCATGGGAGGCGCTGGAGCGCGACGAGGACTGACAGTCGCGCGCGTCAGTGCACCGTGCGCCGCGGCTTCGTTCGCGCGTGGCGCTTCAGCCGGGCCTCCAGGTAGTCCTTCAGCACCACGGCGTTGTTGTGCTCGGTGTCGCGGGCACCGAAGAGCAGGGTGACGCGGCCCTGGCGCGCGGCCTCGAGCAGCGGCTCCCACGTGTCGTGGTGCGCGTCCAGTTCGCGGGTGTACCGGCGCCGGAACTCGTCCCAGCGCGCGACGTCGTGGGCGAACCACCGCCGCAGCTCCGTGCTGGGCCCCACCTCGCGGGGCCAGCCGTCCAGGTGGAGGTCCGCCTTCTTGAGCCCCCGCGGCCACAGCCGGTCCACCAGGAAGCGAGTCCCCGCCCCAGGAGCCGGGCCGTGCTCGTCATAGACACGCTGGAGTCGAATCATCGTCGCGAGCCCCCGAAAGGACATGCTGCCCACGCGAGGCGCGCGCGGGGAGCACCCGGCGGGGATGCGGCGGTCAGGCGACTCTCTCCCGGGAAGCGCGAACGGCCCGGCTCAGGTCACCAGCACTGGCGCCGGCACATCCAGCCGGAAGCGCGCGATGAGCGGCACGTGGTCTGACAGGCCGTGGAAGCGGCTGGTCAGGTCTCCGAAGGGCCGCGTCTCGTCCGTGTCCAGCCAGCTCACGCCGCCGCCGGAGAACAGGTGGTCCAGGTGCATGCGCATGTGCATGAAGCCCGCGGTGGGGAACGCGCGGGCCAGGGCCGGGTTGATCTGCCCCACCGCCGCCTGCGCGCACGTCAGGTGCGCATCCCCCGTGAGGTAGCGGTACACCGGCGACGACGGCGGCGAGTTGAAGTCCCCGCACACCACGAACGGCTCCTCCTTCGCGTGCAGCCCGATGAAGCCCGTGAGCTTCTTCGCCTCGTGGAGCTGGTTCACGCCGCAGCCCATCTTGTCGCGCGTGGCCCAGAACTCGCGGGCGAACGGCGTGGGCAGGCTCAGGTGCGTGTTGAAGATGTGGAACGCGCGCTGGTCGCCTCGGCGGATGACGCGCATGTGCGCGCAGATGCGGCTCTGCTTGCGTTCCTTGAGGCCCTGCACGTGGTGGTGCGTGATGTGCTCCGGCGCCTCCACGTTGTGCCGGTCCACCTGGAGCGTGCGCGTGTTGACGAGCATCGCCAGGCCCGTCGTGTACAGCGACACCTCGCCCACCTTGTAGTGGTGCGCGCGGAAGTAGAACGCCTCGTAGGGCATCTCCCTCCCCTGGAGGGCGAACGTCTCCTCCACGCGCTCCATGAAGGCTTCCAGCTGCGTCTCACCCGGGCGGGTCTGCCGGTGGACGATGTTGCTGCGCAGCGACGAGGTCTCCACCTCCTGGAGGCACACGATGTCCGGCAGCGGGTCCAGGGTGGCCAGGGCCGCCGCCACCCGGCGCTTGGGGCCCACGGTGCTCGCGAGCCCCCTCAGCATGTGTCCGAAGTAGCGGACGTTGTACGTGACGATGCGCAGCGCTGACGGCTCCATGGTCCGGTCGCTACCTCCCATGCCTCACGGTGAAAAATGGGAAGTCCTGGCGCGAACGTCCAGGCCTCCCCGCCCTCTTCACCATGGGATGCGCTCGCGCCTTCCGCGATGTGCCAACAAGCGGACGAAGCCCACGCTTGCCTGCCTGCTCACCCTGCGGGCTTCACCCGCACCATCGTGTCCAGCAGGTGCTCCAGCGCGCGGTCCGGGTCGTCGCAGATGCCCGCGTGCACCGGCCCCGTCTGGAGCATCGTGCTCCGGGGCGCCACCAGCCAGTGCCAGCGCTCCTTCTGCGGCAGCCGTCCAATGGGCCCCGCGTCCTTCCCGCCCACGCACACGCGGCGGAAGCTCTCCAGGTGGCCACTGAGCAGCTCCACGTCCGCGTCCGGCGACAGCGCCTTCAGCCGCGCGACATCCAGCTCCACGCGCGCCCCCAGGAAGCGGTGCTGCACGCAGAAGAGCACGACGCCCACGTTGATGAACTCCTCGCGCTCCACGCGAGGCACCAGCCGGATGATGGCGTAGTCAAACGAGCTGGGCGTGGGCACGCGTCGCCTCCTCGATGAACGCCGGCGCCGCTTCCAGCCTGCGCATCAGCCACGTCACATACGCCGCGCGGTGCTCCGACGTGGACGTGAACGCGGGCTCCTGGCCCAGCCACGCCTCCGGAATCGACCCCACGATGCGCTCCACCACCTCCCGCGTGACCCGCTCCCGCAGCAGGTCCCCGGCGGCCGCCAGCCCGTGCGCCCACGGCAAGAGCACGTGGTCCTTGATGGGCGCGAACCGCGTCTGGCTGCGCTCCTCCCACCCGTCCCACGAGTGGTGGAAGTACATCGCCGCCCCGTGGTCGATGAGCCAGAGGTTGCGGTGCCACACCAGGAGGTTGGGGTTCTTCGGCGTGCGGTCCACGTTCGTCACGTACGCGTCGAACGCCACGATGGCGGACGCCACCTGCGCCTCCGGCACCGGCACCGCCAGCGGGTCGAACGTCACCGAGCGCGGCAGGTAGTCCAGCGCCAGGTTCAACCCCGCGCTCGACTTGAGCAGCTCGCGGATTTCACTGTCCGGTTCGTTGCGGCCCAGGGACGTGTCCAGCTCCACGAACACCAGCTCCGGCACCCGCAGGCCCAGCACCCGCGCGATTTCGCCGGCCAGCAGCTCCGCGATGAGCGCCTTGGCGCCCTGGCCCGCCCCCCGGAACTTCACGACATAGAGCCCCGCGTCGTTCGCCTCCACGATGGCGGGCAGCGAGCCCCCCTCGCGCAAGGGCGTCACGTAGCGCGTGGCGATGACCGTCCTGAGCATCCTTCGTCCTCGACAGTTCCCGGGCACTCCGGGGGTGGCGGCTGTACCACACCCCTGCCCACCTTCCCAGCGCGCCTCCAATTCAGTTGCGCGCAATTCAATTGTGCACTACATATTCGCCATGTCGACGGAAGACCTCCTCCGGCTGGACCTTCAGTTGTGCTTCCCGCTCTACGCGGCGTCGCGCGCGATGGTGCAGGCCTACACGCCGCTGCTGGCGAAGCTGGGGCTCACGTATCCGCAGTACCTGGTGATGCTGGTGCTGTGGGAGACGGACGGGGTGACGGTGAAGGAGCTGGGTGAGAAGCTGTACCTGGATTCAGGGACGCTCACGCCGCTGCTCAAGCGGCTGGAGACGCAGGGCTTCGTGCGCCGCGAGCGCTCCACGGAGGACGCGCGGTCGGTGACGGTGTCGCTCACCCCGCAGGGAAGGGCCCTGCGCCGCAAGGCCGCGTCCATCCCGGAGGCCATCGTCTGCCGCACGGGTTTGACGCTGGAGGAGCTGGCGCGGCTGCGCAAGGACGTCCAGCGGCTGTTCGAGAAGATTTCAAAGTAGCGCTTGAGACACGCAGCATCCACTCACGAAGAAGGAGCAACGCCATGGCCCAGGTCACGATCGCCGAGAAGCTCTACACCACCACCGCCATCACGCACGGTGGCCGCAACGGCCGGCTGCTGCTGCCGGAGAGCCCGCTGGACGGCCTGGAGCTGGCCATGCCGAAGCAGCTGGGCGGCTCCGGCAAGACGACGGCCACCAACCCCGAGCAGCTCTTCGCCTCGGGCTTCTCCTCCTGCTTCGAGAGCGCGCTGCGCCTGGTCGCGGGCAAGGCCGGCAAGAAGCTGGATGAGAAGGCCGGCGTGAAGGCCACCGTCACCATCGGCAAGACGCCCGAGGGCGGCTTCGGTCTGGCGGTGGAGCTCCAGGGCATCCTCCCCGGCGTCCCCCGCGAGGAGGCGGAGAAGCTGATGCACGCCGCCCACCAGGTGTGCCCGTACTCCAACGCCACGCGCGGCAACATCGAAGTGAAGATCTCCGTCGCGGAGTAGTCCCAAGGCGAGCACGGATCCGGGCTCCCTTCACGTGGGAACCCGGCGTCCGCGGGCCCTCGCTACACCTTGCCCGCCTCCAGGACGCGCACCGTCTCCGGACCTTCGAAGCGCGCCTCGAAGATGGGCAGCCCGTTGGCCAGGCTCTTGAGCGTGTGGCCCAGCTGGGTGGCGGCGAGGGCGTTCATCTCCGTGCGCAGCGGCTCCACCTGGTGCGGCTCCACCTTCACCCACCTGGGCAGGCGCCGGAAGAACTCCACGTAGTGGTCGCGGTGCTTCGCCGCCACCTGCGGGTGCGCGACGAACACCTGCTTGGGCCCCACGGACGGAGACACCAGCGGGATGGAGGTCATGTCCCAGAGGTCCTCCTCCACGTACACCGTCAGCACCGCCGCTTCATCGTGCACGCCGGAGAGCGTGACGAACTCCAGCTCCGGCACGCCCTGCCAGCGCAGGTCGTGGAACGCGCGCAGGAACGAGCGCACCAGGTCCGGCCGCACGCCGTAGTCCTGGGGCCGCGTGAGCATCAGCTTCAGGTGGCCGCAGCCCAGGTGCGCGGGCTCCAGCAGGTGCTCCATCACCACGGGCCGCGCCTCCGCGGGCGGGTGGTCCACGAACGTGTGCCAGGCCTCCTCGTCGTCCCGGGGCGGCAGGCGCTGGCCGGACAGGCGCGGATCCGCCGCGAGCGCGGCCACCAGCCTCCCCCACGCGGACGTGTCCGTGTGCATGTAGAAGCGGCCGAACACCTCCAGCTCCTGGAAGAGGAGCTCCTCCACCGTGTTGTCATCGAACACGGTGCCGGTGATGTTCTCCACGGCGGCCAGCGCCAGGAGGAACTCGCCCGCGTCGCCGCCCGGCGTGCCGATGACGCCCTGCTCGTCGCGGCCGTCCACGCATGAGCGCCGCCCCGTCATCAGCAGCGCGGACAGCCGCGCCCAGCGCACCTGGCTGGGGTCGCCCACGTGCCGCTCGATGTGCTCCTGCTTCAGCGGCCCCGTGGCGGGCCCTTCCTCCGCCGTGAAGGTGGGCGTGGTGAGGGCGCGCTCGAAGATGGTCGCGTGACGGCTGGTGGAGTAGCCCGCCGTGCGCCACGCAATCATGCCGCCGGACAGCGCGGCCACGTACTGCATGCCCAGCGCGTGCAGGTACTGCGCCGCGAGCCCCGCCCGCCTTCCGCTGTGGGAAACGAGCACCACGGGCACGTCCGGGCCCAGCTGCTGGTACACCTCCGCGATTCGGTCCAGCGGCACCCAGAGCGAGGCGGGGATGTGGCCCATCATCCCCGTGAGCTCCTCCTTGTCGCGGATGTCGATGACGCGGATGGCGCGGCCCTGCTCGGCGACGAACTGCACCGGCACCCGGGGCGTCATCGCGCCACTGGCGCGCAGCTCTGCCTTCCACTTGAGCTGGAAGAGGAGGGAGTTCGCGGGGACAGAAGGCTCAGGTGGCGGAGTCGTCATGGGTGCTCGCCGGAGAGGCTGGCAGGAACGCCAGCAGGTTGTTCTGGATGTTCTGGCAGATGGTGTCGAGCGGCAGGTCGTTGTCGTCCGTGCCGAAGGGGTCCTCGATTTCGACGCCGATCTCCTCGATGCCGAAGAAGACATACGCCACGACGAAGGTGGCCAGCACTGTCACCCAGCCGAAGGTGTCCACCAGTGCGAAGGGCAGGGTGAAGCAGTAGAGAATGAGCGCGCGGCGCAGGTGCACCATGTATGCGAAGGGCATGGGCGTGCGGTGGATGCGCTCACAACCTCCCAGGTAGTCGATGAGCAATTGGACGTTCTGGTCCAGCTGCATCTGGACGTACTCCGGATAGAGGCCCTTCCGGCGGCCCTCGTCCAGCACGGCGGTCATGCGCCGGGCCACGGTGAGCGGCACGTGCTGGGCCTTGAGGACCTCCGCCACCTCCCCCTGGGGCAGCGCGTCCGAGTGGGGCCCCAGGTGCCGCTGCTGGCCGCGCAGCCACGCGGCGCTGGCGAAGGGGAACGCGGCGGTCCAGCGCACCAGCGCGTCGTAGAGCGGCGTCCTGCCCAGGAAGACCTCTGATGCGCGGGCCAGGTTGCGCGTCTCGTTGACGATGCCGCCCCACAGCTTGCGGCCCTCCCAGAAGCGGTCATAGGAGGCGTTGGTGCGGAACACGAGCAGGAGGCTCAGCGAGATGCCCGCCAGCGTGTGCACCGTCGGGGGCACGCCCACGTTGCGCACCGCCTGTGAGAAACCCACCACGGCGGCGGACCAGACGACGCACATCAGGACTCGGCCGACGATCTCCTTCACCATCGAACCGCGCAGGTAGTGGAAGTAGCTCCACCAGCGATGCGGGTCATACTCAACCATGTGGGGTCCATCCTCCGGGTCGGGGGGCGCATGCTAACCGCACCGCGACGCGTCGCGAGCGGTGCTTTGCGAGATTGCGGATGCCTGACGTTTCGGGTGATGGCCGGGCGTCGGGGGCTTCAGCTAAGGAGGAGGAAGGTCCGTTCACTTCCTCGTCAAGGAGGCGTCCCCATGCGCCGTCACCTCACGCCCCTGCTGATGTTCCTCGCCGCCACGGCGGGTGGTTGCAGCTTCCTGCGCACGGACATCCTCCTGGACACGCTCAACGCGCCGGACTCGTCGAAGCCGGAGGACCTGCCGCTCAAGGTGCCGGCGGTGGAGCGCGTGGCGGGGCTGACGCGCGCGCAGTTGACGGACGCCTACGTGGACCCGGCGCGCGCGGGCGCGTGGATGGAGTCGCTGGGCGCGTCTCCGGAGGTGGTGCTGGACATGACGGCCTGCCTCGTCCAGCACGCGGGCAACGACACGGCGTCCTGCTATGAGAACGACGCGCGCACGGGCTACGTCGACCGGACGGTGAAGGCGCCGGTGTGGGGCGTGGCGCTGCCGGTGCAGTCCTTCTCCGTGTCGGCGCCGGCCGGAGATGAGGTGGACGCGGAGCGCTTCCTCGCGAACGCGATGAGCATTGGCCCGTCGCTGGCGGCGCTGCAGCAGTCGCTGGAGGTGCCGCTGACGCGCGAGGTGCTCGCGCAGGGCATCCAGCGGGGCGCGGCGTCCGCGGCCGCGTACGTGCGGGCGCGCTCGTGGCGCAGGGACTTGCAGCGGCCCAGCAACGCGGTGGTGCTGAGCGGCGGTGGAGCCAACGGCGCGTTCAGCGCGGGGGCCATCTGGCGGCTGTTGGGCATCCTGGAGCAGTGCCGGGGCAAGCCCGCGCCGGAGGGGTGTGGCGACGCGCGCATCGACCTGGCGGCGGGCACGAGCACGGGCGCGCTCATCAGCTCGCTGGTGGACCTGTTCCACACGCCGGGCCAGGAGGCGAACGCGCGGCGGCTCTTGATGGGCAACTACACGTGCACGGTGGAGTCGGACCTGTACTGCGTGAACTCCACGTGGCTGTGGAGGCTGGCGGAGGACACGCGGGGGCTGGTGAAGTTCGACGGCGTGTATTCGAAGCTGGATCAGTTCATCCAGCCGGCGATGTTGCACAACGGCACGGAGCTGGTGTCGGTGTCGGTGGATTTCCAGACGGGCGACGTGTTCAGCGTGAGCGACCAGGACCCGGCGGACTTCAAGCCAGGCGCGTCGGACAAGCAGCGCAAGGGCGGGATGGTGAACGCCATCGTGGCGTCCATCGCGGAGCCGGTGCTGTCGAACCCGGTGGGCCGGCTGCCGTCGGCGTCGGGCGACCGCACGGGGACGTACTACGACGGCGGGGTGCGCTCAGGGCTGCCGCTGCTCCAGGCGGTGCAGCGTGGGGCGGAGCGCGTGCTGGTGATTTCGACGGGTGGGGTGAACCCGTCGCCGGCGTCGGATCCGAAGAACGCGATGAACGTGCTGATGCGCACCATTGACCTGTTCGTGGCGCAGCCGCGCGTGGGCGAGGTGCAGCAGGCGGAGCTGCTCGCGGTGACGCGCCGGCTGGGCGAGTACAACGTCTGCACGCTGCGCGGCGCGACCGAGGACTTCTGCCGCCGCAAGGGCCCGGGCTTCCAGCCGCCCGCGCTGGGGCCGGGGGCGGGGCAGGCGGTGTGGATGGGCTCGGCGCGCTTCGACCAGGTGGCGACCAGCTGGCGCAGCGCCTGGATGTTCAAGCCGGAGACGGGGCTGGCGACGGCGAGCGGCTACTCGTTCACGCCGGAGGTGATGCAGCCGCTCTTCGTGGCGGGCGTGGAGTCCCTGCAGAAGCGCTGCACGGAGGTGCTGTCCCTGTTCGACATCCAGGGCACGCTGGCGGCGAAGGAGTGCGCGCGCCAGGTGGTGGAGGTGGCGGACGAGGTGCGCGAGGCGCTCCCGTCCGTGGCGCAGTGCCGCGCGGACAAGCCGGCGCGCCGCACGTGTGACTGAGGTTACTTCCCGCCGTCGATGACCCACTTGCCCCAGCCGGCGAGCGCGGTGCCGTCCTCGGGCACGCGCTTGCCCTTCGGCGGGGCGCGGAAGATGGCGTCGGCGAGCGGGGCGAAGCGGGCCTCCTCCGCGAGCCCCTGGAGCGCGGCACCCCAGGGTTCGGTGGCGTAGGTGGTGACCTGCACGCGGCGCTCGGCGCCTTCGCCCGAGGGCGCCTCGAAGACGACGGCGGGGATGGGGTGCTGGGCGACGCTGAAGGTTTCGCGGCGCGACGGCGCGGTGCCGGCGGTGACGGGGGGCCACTGCTGCGGCTGGCTGATGGCCTCGCTGACGGCGTTGAGCAGGGCCTCCTCCAGGGGCGTGGCTTCGGCGTCCTGGAGGTCCGTGCACGGGGCGTCGCCGGTGGGGCCGGTCAGCTCCTTGCGAAGGAGGAAGCCGCGCTCGGCGCCCAGGCAGACGCGGCGCACGGAGGACGTGCCGGAGAGGTCCTGGCGCACGTCGTACCAGGTGCCCGGGCCCCAGGCTTGGTCGAGCACGGGCACGGTGCCCGTGGCGTCGGTGCCCTGGCGGAAGGACACGAGCGTGAGCTGCTGGCTGCCGCTGGCGCCGAAGCCGGACAGCGTGGTGCTGGCGTCGAGCAGGCCGTGGGTGAGGTACAGCGGTCCGGGCTCGGTGGCGTAGAGGCGGTTCTGGAGGGGCCCGTCGCTTGGGCGGCGGTCGTCCAGGAAGCGGCGCGCGTCCCAGGCACGGCCCGCGGCGGTGGTCTGTTCGGTGGAGCGCTGGCCGCGGTGTTCCTCCTTCCGTGGCTGCGTCTCTTCCAGGCGCATGGGCAGCACAAGGGGCTGGGAGAGGCGCGGGTGGGGGAGCGGCTTGCCCTGATCATCCGTGAAGGTGACGGTGAGCCACGCCCACGGCGCCTGTACGGCGACGACTTCCAGTGCGACATGGCCGGCCACGCCCAGGCCGGTGTCCGCGCCGGGGCGGCCGCGGTGGGCGGAGAAGGCGTACTCCACGCGGTCGCCCACGCGGGCGCGCTGCCACGGTGACGCGGTGGCGGTGGCTCCGGAATCGGGAACGCCCGCGTCCGGCACGGAGGCCTGGGGGGGGATGGAGGCGTCGGGCTGTTCTGTGGCGGTGGTGCCGTCGGAGGGGGAGACGGCACGGGGCTTCATGCTCTCGCAGCCGGTGCTCAAGAGGAGCGCGGAGCACAGCAGGAAGGGAGCGCGGAAGAGAGGGCGTCGCATGGAGTCGCTAGATACACGGAGCGCCGCGTGGCTCCGCGTGGACGGTGGCCGCGTGAGCGGGTTCAACGTGTGCTGGTCGACAGCTCAGGGGTTTCCAGCCATGTACCCCAACGGATGAGCCGGCTGTCGGAGTGGTAGTTGCGTCCTCCTTCCCCTGCTTGCTGGTACACCCCTTCCGAAAGCCGGTCGAAGCGCACCTCCATGGGGAGCCCCTGGAGCACGGGACTCCACAGGTCGATGGGGTAGCTCTTGGACCGCATCCAGGAGGAGCCACCGTTTCGGTAATCAGGGGCTTCTTCGAGGTATGCCACCACGGACTCTTGTCCCAGGTGGACCCGCACCAACCTGGGGAGCGGGGCTCCGTAGTCACGAGGCGGCCAGGTGGGGATGTAGACGGAGTTGTTGACGAGGTTGAGCAACGCATCCTCCAACGCAAGGACCTCCGCGCCCTGGAAGTCATCGCACCGGACTTCGTCCCGCGGTTTTTCCCAGACCTTGCGCAGCAGATAGCCCTGTTCCGCGCCCAGGCAGACACGCTTCAGGTAGTCACCCCAACTGGCGCGTTCCTGCGTCTCGTACCAGGTGCCCGGTCCCCAGGGGTTGCCCATCACAGGAGGTGTTCCCTGGACCGTGCCCGTGCCTCGCTGGAACGACACGAGCGCGAGCTGATGGCCGGCGGACATGCTGACTCCGAAAGCTCCGAAGTGGACCTCGAGCAACCCGTTGGTGAGATAGAGCGGCCCGGGAGTCGTGGCGTAGAGCCGGTGCTGCGTGGGGCCGTCCCCCGGAGAGTCGTCGCGGGCAATCCGTCGGGCGATCCAGTGCTGACCGGCAGCGAAGGTCCAGAGGCGGGTGGTGCTGGTGCTGCCACCCTCAATGGGGTCGGGGGGATTCACCGGGACCTGGCCCATGCGCATGGGCAGCACGAAGCCGTGGCTCAGGAACGGATGCGGATGCGGTTGGCGGTCGTTTCGGGTCACTCGGATGAAGAGCCAGACCCACGGGGGCCGGACAGCGATGACCTCCACGAAGAGCTGGCCCGCCGAACCACTGGTCCCCCGGCGCGAGCCGGACCGGTACGAGTGGAAGGCATACTCCACGCGGTCTCCCACGCGTGCGTCCTGCCAGGACGTGGGCGCTTGCGCCGAGGTGCTTCCCGGGGGGAGTTCCGTCACGGTGCTGAAGCCCCGCGGTTTGGAGGTCCCGCAGCCCATGAGCAGGACCAGCGCCCCCCAGGCCACCACGATGAGTCCCTGGCGGAAAGACTGTCGTTGCATTCGGCGGATACCCCCTGTCTGCCTCGGACCGGATGCTACTCCACGGTGATCTCCCGGTAGACCACGTCACTGGGGCCCAGCCGGTTCACGGTCTCTACGAAGCGCTCGGAGACGACGATGCGGGTGGTCTCGTCCACGCCGAAGAGGTCGAGGTCCGCAGGGATGGATTCACCGAGCAGCCAGCGCTCCGGTGGAAGCGAGAATCCGTGGCGGCCGCAGTAATCGCAGGTGGGCACCCGGTCCCGGTCCTGGATGCACGCAGGATGCAGCTTCACCAGGGGGCGCGCTTCCAGTTCGTATTGCGGTAGCTCCTTCGTGCGGCGGTTCCGTAGCTCCGCTCGGACCGGGATGATGCCTTTCAGCCCTGCCTCTTGGAGCGCGGTGAGCGTGTCCTCACGCACGAGGACCTGCCACGAAGGCAAGGCGGTGACGGGCCCGAACCGGCCGATCGCCGTGCCCACCAGGGGACCGAACCTGCATCCCGCCTCGAGCTGGATCTCTGGAGGAACAAAGGGGCGCACAAGGGCAGCGCGCCGTTGATACTCCTCGCGAGTCTGCGGCCAGACGCTCTTCAGTTCATCTTTCTCGGGCAGCGAGGACAGGTCCACCGAGGGATAGGCCGTCATGCCTCCCCAGGCTTCACACCGCGGGCAGAGGATGCTGGGCAGGTACCATCGGCGCTCAGCGCGGTACGACCCACTCCAGTGGAAGTTGTCCAGGTCTTCCGGCTCGGTCAATTCGAAGTAGCGCACCGTTCAGTCCTCCACCGGAATGGGTGCGAGGTCCACCTGCTGCCAGTAGGTCATGCTCAAGCCAAAGAGACCGTACTTCTGAATCAGCAAGGAGGCCTGTTCGAAGTGCGCGGACGCTGGATCTCTGAGGCCATTCCCCCGGATGTAGCGCAACCAATCCTGGTTCCACGGGCCTCCATTGGCTCCTCGATGGATGCTCCTGTGCAGCTCCGCATCAATGGCGAGCACATACCGATGGATGTCGATCTGCTTGCCGTCAAAGTGTGACTTGAACGCCTGCGGGAAGATGTGGTGCCGCTCCTTGGGCCGCTTCGCCCACTCCTCCAGGGCCTTCTGCCGCTTCACCTCGCTGGGCAGCTTCTCGCGCGGGTACCAGCGGAACACCATGACCGGAGTCGCATCACCCGGCAGCCCCTGAGCGCTGCCCCACGTCCGCTGCGGTCCGCTTCCCGGAGCCACGAACACCGGCGGCGCAAATGCTCCGCGCGTGCGCACCACGCGGCCCGGTTCCAGGTCCTCGCACCGGAACAGCGCACACGCCCCATCCACGCACAAAGGCGCGACGCACTGGTCCTCGTCTCCGTCCGCGCACTCACTTCCAGTCTCCGCCTCCGCCCAGAAGGCCTCCGGCGAAAACGCCGGAACAGAGGGCGTCGACGCACAGCTCCAGAGCAGCCCCACCAGCAGCCAACACAGTCCTCGCATGCATCCCCCGGGAATGACGCGCCGCGGAGCATGCCAGGGAGGCCACCCCCACCCGGAGTGGAACCCCATCCCCCGGCGCTGCTAGACCATGGCCCGCAGCCACACCGCACCCGGAGCCCCGCGCATGCCCTCGCCCCTGTCCATCCGCCGTGTCGTCCTCTACAAGCACGGCGTCGGCTACTTCGAGCGCCGGGGGAAGGTGACCGGCAACGAGACCGCGCACCTGGACTTCAAGGCGCGCGACATGAACGACGTGCTCAAGTCCATGACCGTGCTGGACTTGAACGGCGGCTCCGTGTCCGCCGTGAGCTACGACTCCACCAAGCCGCTCGAACAACTCCTCTCCGAAGCCACCATCCGCATCCCCGAACACGGCAGCCTCACCGCGCTGCTCGGCCAGGTGAAGGGTGCCCGCGTTCGCGCCCGCGTCGGCGGCGCGCAGGTGGAAGGCGCCATCGTCGGCCTCGAATCCCTGCCCGTCGTGCAGGGCGAGGCCAGCGTCGTGCGCCCCTTCCTCACGCTGTTCGTCGGCGCCTCGCTGCGCACCTTCGACGTGCTGGAGCTGGGCGAGCTGGAGTTCCTCGACGAGGCCGTGCGCAAGGACCTGGAGTTCTACCTGGCCACCGTCATGTCCTCGTACAAGAAGGACTCCAAGCGGCTGTCCATCCTCACCGCCGGAGAGGGCTTGCGCGAGCTGTTCGTCAGCTACGTGCTGGAGTCCCCCGTGTGGAAGACCAGCTACCGCATCCTCCTGGATGAAGGACAACCGCCCCTCCTCCAGGGCTGGGCCCTGGTGGACAACACCGGCGACGAGGACTGGGTGGACGTGGAGCTGTCGCTCATCGCCGGCCTGCCCGTGTCCTTCGTCCACGACCTCTACAACCCCCGCTACATGCGCCGCCCCATCGTGGAGGTGCGCTCGGAAACGGGGGTCGCGCCCGTCATCCCCCAGGAGGCCTACGAGAGCGCCGCCGAGCCCCTGATGGAATCGGAGGAGAGCTCCTACGGCGCCGCGGACATGGCGCCCGCGGCCAGCATCATGCCCATGGCCGCGGCACCGGCCCCCGGCAGGATGCGCAGCAAGGGCGGCCCGATGATTGGCGGAAGCGGACGCGGCGGCATGCGTGAGACGCTGGAGCAGAGCACCGCCGTGACGACGCTGACGAAGGAGGTGGGCGACCTCTTCGAGTACGGCGTGGACCGCCCCGTCACCGTGCACCGCAACCAGAGCGCGCTCGTCCCCATCCTGCACCGCCCCTTCGAGGGCCGCCGCGTGCTGCTCTACAACCGCACCACGCGCGAGAAGAACCCGATGGCCTGCATCGAGTTCAAGAACACCACCGGCCTCACGCTGGAGGGCGGCCCCGTCACCATCACCGAGGACGAGACCTACGTGGGCGAGGCGATGCTCGACACCCTCAAGCCCGACGACGTGCGCTTCGTCCCCTACGCCGTGGAGCTGTCCTGCGTCGTGTCCGTGGAGGAGGACCTGGAGGACGGCCCGGTGTTCCGCGCGCGGCTCAACCGCGGCACCCTGGTGGTGGAGTTCTTCCACCAGCGCCGCACCAAGGTCCTCGCTCGCAACAAGGCGAAGCGTCCCCAGGTGCTCTTCGTGGAGCACCCGCGCACCGGCTGGGAGCTGAAGGACACCGCCGCCCCCGCGGAGACCACGGACGGCTTCTGGCGCTTCAAGCGCGAGCTGGCCCCGAGCACCACCGACACGCTCATCGTCACCGAGCGCACCCGGGGCTCCCGCCAGTACTACCTCGGCAACCTGGGGCTGGAAGAGGTGACGTTCTTCCTCGACTCGCGCTACATCGACCCGCGCGTCGCCCAGGCCCTGCGCGACGTGGTGGCCATGCGCGAGAAGCTGTCGCAGGTCACCCGCGACGTCCAGCGCCTCAACGAGGAGCGCACCCAGCTCTTCAAGGACCAGGAGCGGATCCGCTCCAACATCGACTCGCTCAAGAGCGGCGCGTCCCAGCGCGAGCTGGTGGAGCGCTTCGTCACCAAGCTCAACGCGCAGGAGGACCGGCTGGAGAGCATCGGCCGCGAACTGGAGCGACTCGAGCAGGAGCGCACCCGCCTGCAAGCGGAGACGAACCAGCGCATCGAGTCGCTCTCCTACGAGGCGGACCTGTAGCTACTTCGCGTCCGCGCGGAACACCGCGCGGCCCGCGACCACCGTCAGCCGGACCTGCGCGGTGAGCAGGTCCGCCGGGGGCGCGTCCACCGGATCCACGGACAGCGCCACGAAGTCCGCGTCCTGGCCCGGCTTCAGCCGGCCGCGCTTGTCTTCCGCGAAGGAAGCGTAGGCCGCGCCCACCGTGAAGCCCTCCAGCGCCTCTTCACCGCTCAGGCGCTGATCCGGATGCCACCCGCCCGGCGGCTGGCCGCTGGCGTCCTGCCGCGTGCGCGCCGCGTACAGCCCCGCGAGCACGTCCGGCCGCTCCACCGGGAAGTCGCTGCCCAATGCCAGCACCGCGCCCGCGGCCTTCAGCTTCTGCCACGCATAGGCGTTCTGGATGCGCTCCGGGCCCACGCGCTTCTCCGCCCAGGGCATGTCGCTGGTGGCGTGCGTGGGCTGCACGCTCGCCACGAAGCCGTTCGCGCCCAGCCGGGTGATGTCCTCGGCCGTCATGATCTGCGCGTGCTCCACGCGGGGGCGCGCGGCCTTCGTCCCCGTGGCCGAAAGCTCCCGTGACAGCGTGTCCAGCAGGAGCGTGTTGGCGCGGTCGCCAATCGCATGCGTCGCCACCTGGAAGCCCCGGCCGATGAAGGCGTGCACGCGCGAGGCGTACTCCTCCGGTGACAAGAGCAGCAGGCCGCGGTGGCCGGGCTCGTCGCTGTAGGCCGCGCCCAGCGCCGCGCCCCGGCTGCCCAGCGCGCCGTCCAGCGTGAGCTTCACCGCGCGCATCGTCAGGAGCTTCCCCTGGAAGGGCCCGTCCTTCAGGTACTGCACGCGGTCGTCCGTCTGGCCATCCGCCATGGCGTAGACGCGCAGGGGCAGGGTGCCCGCCTTGTCCCAGGCCTGGAACAGCCGGAACGTCCTCAGGTCCATGCCCGCGTCATGCACGCCGGTGAGTCCCACTCGCGCGCAGTGCTCCAGCGCCGAGCGCATGCGCGCTTCGTGCTGTTCCTGCGTGGGCGGGGGCAGCACCTTCAGCGCCAGGTCCATGGCGTTGTCGATGAGCACGCCGCTGGGGTCGCCCTCCGGCAGCCGCTGGATGGTGCCGCCCTGCGGGTCCTTCGTGTCGCGGGTGATGTTCGCGCGCTTGAGCGCCGCGCCGTTGAGCCACAGCGCGTGCCCGTCGATGCGCCACAGCGCCACGGGCGTGTCCTTCAGGTGCTCGCCCATGTCGAAGAGGGTGGGGAAGCGCGGCGTGTCCCAGTCGTTCTGGTCCCAGCCCTGGCCCACCAGCCAGTCGCCCTGGTAGGCGGTGGCGGGCGCCTTCTCCAGCCGCTGGCGCACCTCTTCCAGCGACGCGGTGCCCTCCAGCCGCACGCCCGCGAGCGCCTGTCCCAGCCCCGCCAGGTGCCCGTGCGAATCGGTGAGGCCCGGCACCACCGTCGCATCACCCAGCTCCACCACGCGCGAGGTGGGGCCCGCCGCGGCGAGCACCTCCTCCCGCGTGCCCACGGCCAGCACCTTGCCGTCGCGCACGGCGAGCGCCTGGGCCTCCGGCTTCGCGGCATCCAGCGTGCGGATGCGTTTGGCCACGTACACCGTGGGCGCGTCCGCGACCGCCTGTTCCGCGGGCGTTCCCTCCGGCACGCGCCGCGAGCAGCCCGCGCCCACCCACAGGACCAGCGCCCCCAGCATCCAACCGAGACGTCCTCGCATCATCCGCGCACCCGCCATGACCGTTCGCCCGGGCATCCGTCCCGGGACATCGCGCGCGGCACTCTGACCCAGGCCCCGCGCGACGGCCAGTCCGGAGGCCTGCACGGCGGGCGTGAACCAGGACGCGGCGCGCAACCCGTGCACACGTCGCGCGGAGGGCGTATGGAAGGACGCGTGAGCACCGTGACCCCTCGCGGCATCTGTTTCGACCTGGACGGCACGCTGGTGGATTCGCTGCCGGACATCATCGACAGCTTCCTTCACGGCTTCACGCACCACGGCCTGCCGGCGCCCTCCGTCGCGGAGGTGCGGGCGCTCATCGGCCAGCCGCTGGAGGCCATGTACACGCGCTTCGCGCCCGAGCACGCCGCCACGCTCTGCCTCGCCTACCGCGAGCACTACCCGCTGAACTTCCACCGTCGCTCCCGGCCCTTCCCCGGCGTGGAGCGCGTGCTGCGCACGTTGCGCGAGCGCGGCTACCTGCTCGCCGTCGCCACCACCAAGCGCGGCGACATGGCCCGGCGCTTCGTGGACGCGATGGGCCTGGGCGGCCTGCTGCACCACGTGCAGGGCACGGACGGCTTCCCGCACAAGCCCGCGCCGGACGTCATCCGCCACGCCCTGAATGCGCTGGGCACCGGCGGCCTGTGGATGGTGGGCGACACCACGCTGGACCTGCGCGCGGGCCAGGCCGCGGGCCTCAAGACCTACGCCGTCACCTGGGGCACGCACGCCCACGAGGAACTGGCCACCGCCGCGCCGGACGAACTCCAGCCGAACCTGGAGCGGCTGCTGCACCACCTGCCGCCGCTCGGTTGACAGCGTGGCTCCGCGAGACTGAGCCCCACTCAGGGCCAGCGGTGCACACGGGTACCCACCCCCATGTTGTACGCCTGCACCTTGCCGTCCTTGAACGCCAAGGCGTCCATCTCAACCACGACACAAATCGGATAATCGGCCTGCCCCGGGAGCTTCACGCGGTCATACCGGACGACGAGCGCTGGCGCATCCGCACGGCCCATCTTGTCGGAGAGGTAGTACGCCTTGCCGTAGAAGCGTGTCCCAGGCGGGGCGACCGTCTCTTGACGGTCGTCGTTGATGCCTTTCGGGACCACCCCCACCACCTCCGCGCCAGCGGTGAACCAAACCGATGCAAACCCCTTCTGGCTGTCGTCGTATTGAAGGGCGAAGTTTTCGCCCCGCTTCCAGTGGAGCTGCTCGTCCATGGCCTCTTCCGCCCCAG
The DNA here is from genome assembly GCF_003611695.1 of Corallococcus carmarthensis. Taxonomy (GTDB): domain Bacteria; phylum Myxococcota; class Myxococcia; order Myxococcales; family Myxococcaceae; genus Corallococcus; species Corallococcus carmarthensis. The sequence goes on from NZ_RAWE01000142.1 coordinate 18,219, forward strand.
CCGGGCAGGTGAAGGACTCGGGCCGGATTTGAGCCCCCGGACAACCCGCCGCCAGCGCAGCGACGAGCGACAGCGACGCGCACTCAACGGCGGCGATGGCCTTCTTCGGCATGCGGGGTGGGCGTCCTTGAGGTGGAACTTCGGGTGAGAGGGGCTTCAAGGCGGATCCTTCCTTCGGAGCAGCGGCGATTGACGGTCCCGGGGCGGTCACAGGTGCGGGGCTGGGGGTGGGCATAGCAGGAGGGGCCGGCTCGGGCGGTGCGGAATGGGAGATGGCGGGATGGCGCAGACCCTCGGGAACGCGCGGCTCGACAAGGCCCCCGGCGAAACGCCAGAGGAGCACGGCGATGAGAAGCGCGAAGAGGCTGGCGAGGAGACCATGCCATCGGCCCCGGTCGCGTTCGCGCTCAACCCGGGCGCCGTGCCGTTGGCGCGACTGGGGAATGGAGGGCATCGCCAGCGCCTCCGGGCATGATGGCCCGCCATGGCGCTGTTCCGATGGCGGATGCCCTGGCTCATCGTAGTCGGAGGAAGGGTCAGCCCGGAGCTCCGCCAACTCGCGGCGCAGCGCCTCGGTGTCGACCGGACGCTTCTTGGGGTCTCGGGCCAGGATGCTCTCAACGAGATCGCTCAGCCCCGCCGGAACTCGCGCATTCACCCGGCGGGGTGGCGGCGGCGGCAGGGCCGGGTTGTTCAAGTCGAAGCGCGGACGAAGCTCCGTCGGTCGTGGGTCGGTCAGCAGCTCATGGAGCATGACGCCGATCGCGAAGATTTCGTCGGCGACCTGGAAGGCGTAGCGGGCCCGGCGCTCATCCTTGTGCTCGCGCAGGAACTTGAACTGCTCGGGCGCGCGATAGCGGTCCGTGCCCGGGGGTAAGCCCCCGCCCGTCAGGTCTTCGGCGAGCGTGTAGGTCGCGCAACTGAAGTCGATGATGACCGGCTCGCCGTCGCTCTGGCGGATGAGCACGTTGGACAGCTTCAGGTCCCGATGCAGGATGCCCCGGCCGTGCATGTACGCCAGCGCGCCAGCGAGCTTCTCGAAGACGCCGAGGACTTCGCGGACGGTCGGGTGCTTGCGTTCGGCCCACTCCGCGAGCGTCCAGCCGTCCACGTAGTCGAGCGCGAGGTAGAGGTTCCCGCTCTCCGCGAGGCCATACCCTTGCGGCCGGACGATGTTCGGATGGTCCAGCATGAGCAGCGCGGTCAACTCCCGCAGCGTCCGGGCATGGGTCTGCTTGAAGTCGCCGCTGGACTCCCGGTGCTGAGCCACCTTGATGGCGCGATGCCTGCCGTTCTTCTCGCCAAGGAAGACGCATGCAAAGCCTCCGTCGCCGAGTGCCTTGGCCACCTGCCATCCGTCAATCAGCGAACCAGGAGGCAGGTTGAGCAACGTCGCGCTCATGGAGTGGCCCCTCCAGAAGGCTTTGGAAATCGAACGCCTGGAATCGTGAGGCGACGCCCTCCATCCCCGCCTACCTCCAGGGTGAAGATGAGTTCCGCCTCCATCGCTGGCGCTTCCACGACCACAAGAAACCGCCCCCGCTCTCCAGGAGGAATCGGCCCCGGCTTCTTCGCGACGAGCCTCGCGCGCAGAGGCGCGCCGAGCCGTCCCACGAACGTCGCCTCATGGGGTGTCCAGACCGGGTGGCCAGGCTCATTCATGATCTGCACGTCCGCCAGAATCCAACCCGTACCTCGAAAGGTGACAATCGAGCCCCAAGTCAGTCCCTGCGCGGCCTTCTGCCTGCCCTTCTGGCTGAGCGTCGCCACGCCGTGTTCATCCACGTAGCCGAGCAGGACGAAATCTTCCGGCTTCGGAGCAGGGGCTTGAGCCGAGGGCGGACAGGTCGTGTTCGGAAGCTCCGGACGCTGCACGTCGATCCGCGAGTCCACTTCGGCCGGGTCGGTGACGAGCACGAAGGCAGCCCGGGCGGGTGCTCGGCCATCGTCGAAGAAGACGCCAATCTCCTGACGCTCAACGTCGCCAAGGTTGGCCACGGGCTGGATGATGACGGAGCGCTCGCCAGCATCCAGGACGCGGATCCGGGACTCGTCGAAGGTCAGGGTCTTCTTTTGTATCGGCGAGGGAAAGAACAGCAGCGTCAGGGTGTCCCGCGCGACGCGGACGACGGGCAGCGGCTCCGCGGGCGTACTGGCGATGGTTACGGAGCGCTGACGCTCAGCGCGAATCCTCGCGGCCGGCTGGGCCCGCGCGACCGCTCCCCACGCGAGTGCAATTGCCAGGGGAAGAGCCAATCTCAAAGGTTGGAGCAATGGTGCATGACCTCCCGGGGAGGCACGCTACCATCGCGGACGTTCGCGCATCGGGGCTCGTTTCATCAGCCAAGACCGCGTCCCGGGCCTTTGAGAACCAGACGGGGCTTCAGTGCTGCGTGCGCGGCTGGAGCGCCTGCACCTGCCGCACCTGCTGGCGGCTGTTGAGCGGCAGGGCCGGCAGCGTGAGCTGGTCCAACTCACGCGGACCGATGAGCTGCACCACGTCCTTGCGGAAGAACAGGTCCAGCGTCCAGCCCATGGCCACGCGCACCTTCGTCTCCAGCTTCGGCAGCTTGGACAGGTAGATGGTGCGCCAGAGCACCCACGCGAAGGTTCCGGAGAACTTCATCCCCAGGATGCGCGCCACCCCCGAGCGCCGGCCAATCGCCGCCAGCTGTCCCAGCATCTTGTAGCGGAGCGCCTTGCCCGGCTTGCCCTCCATCGCCGCGCACACGTTGCGCGCCGCCACCAGCCCCTGGCGCAGGGCGTGCTGCGCGGTGGGCGGGCAGGGCTTGCCTCCGTTGGTGACGTCCGGCACCGACGCGCAGTCGCCCAGCGCCCACACGCCCGGGAAGCCGGGCACCTCCATGCGCTCGTTCACCTTGAGCCGCCCGCGCTCCTTCTCGCACGGCAGCGTCGCCATCAGGGACGGCGGCGTCACGCCCGCGGTCCACACCACCGTCTTGGTGGGCACCACCGTGCCGTCCGGCAGCTCCACGCCCTCCTGCGTCACGTCCTTCACGTGGACGCCGGTGCGCACCTCCACGCCGTGCTCGATGAGCTTCTTGCGCGCGTACGCGCCCAGGTCCTCGCCCAGCTCCGGCAGCACCTCCTTGCCGCCGTGCACCAGCATCACGCGCACGTTGGCGTGCTGGATGTTCGGGTAGTAGGGCAGGGCGCCGTGGATGAAGTCATTGATGGCGCCCGCCGTCTCCACGCCCGCGAAGCCGCCGCCCACCACCACGAAGGTGACGATGGCGTCGCGCCTGCCCGCCGTCACGCAGTCCGTGTCCGCCTCCTCCAGCCGGTCGATGAGGCAGTTGCGCAGCAGCATCGCGTCGCCCAGCGTCTTCATGGTCAGCGTGTAGTCGCGCGGGCCCGGCTTGCCGAAGAAGTTCGTCTCCGAGCCCAGGGCCAGCACCAGGTAGTCGTACGCCAGCGTGTGGCTGTGGCCGTCCAGCCCGCCGTGCGCCACCGTGACCTTCTTCGCCTCCAGGTCCAGCCCGCTGACGTCGCCCTCCACGAACGTCAGGCGCGGCAGCAGCTTGCGCAGCGAGATGACGATGGCGCTCGCGTTCACGTCGCTCGCGGCCACCTCGTGGAGCATGGGCGTGAAGAGGAAGAAGTTGTCGCGGCTGACGAGCGTCACCTCCACGTCGTCCCGCTTGCCCAGCCGCCGCTCCAGGTGCAGCGCCGCGTACATCCCCGCGAAGCCGCCTCCCAGGATGAACACCCGCTTGCGAGGCGGCGGCGCCTCCACGCACAGCCCTGCCGACTTCGGGTCCGCCCCCATGCACGCCTCCTCACGACGCGAAGAACACCACCCTCCAATGTCGGGGCGCTCCTTCGTGTCCGCACCCCCGGCCATCCGGCGTCTGCCTTCCCGCCCGCCGGGCAGGCGCCGGGCTCTTCCGGGCTCAAGGGTGGTTCGGGTGCATCCGGTGCCGCCACGTCGTGCGCTGCGACGTGTAGCGCGGGTTCTCGAAGAGCTTGATCAGCACCATGCCCGCCACGAACCCGCCGATGTGCGCCCAGACGGCGACGCCGCCGGACACCTCCGGCCGCAGCGTCATCAGCTGCGGCAGGCCGGTGATGACCTGAAGCACGAACCACCACAGCAGCACGGCCCACGCGGGGACGGGGAAGACGCGGATGAGGATGAAGATGATGAACAGCATGTTCACCCGCACGCGCGGGTAGAGCACCAGGTACGCGCCCAGCACGCCCGCGATGGCGCCCGACGCGCCCACCGTGGGCACCGGCGACGTGGGGTCCACCGCCACGTGCGCCGCCGCCGCCACCAGCCCGCACAGGAGATAGAAGACGAGGAAGCGCAAGCGCCCCATGCTGTCCTCGATGTTGTTGCCGAAGACCCAGAAGAACAGCACGTTGCCCAGCAGGTGCCCCCAGCTGCCGTGCAGGAACATGGACGTGAGCGGCGTGAGGCGGTTGATGGCGTCGTGGTCCACGACGCACGCGAGCCCATCACCCAGCGGCACCGCCTGTCCCAGTGGCGCGCGGCCGGAGAGTTCTCCGGGCACCATGCCCAGCTCGCAGATGCTGGTGGCCAGCGCCACCACGTTGAAGCCCGCCCCCTGGAAGAACACCCAGGTGAGCCCCAGGGCCGCGAGCAGGAGGTACGTCATCACCGGGGTGCGCAGGGTCGGGTTGTCGTCACTGATGGGAATCATGTCCGCTCGCCAGCATGGCCCCGCTGTCGCACCCGCGGACACCTTCGTGCACGGGGATGTGTGGCGCCGGACGCATCACCGGCAGGCGGCGGGGCTCTACCAAAAGAAGGTTGCCTGCTGGTGGTGACCCCTTTTCCGGACAGGCCTGGACTTGGCTTCCAGGCCCGCACCGGGCGATGTTCCGCAACCGTCTTCCCTCTCATGGAGTCCGGAGCAATGACCCCCTCGAAATCGTCCCGCGCCTCGGCGCTGCTCGTGGTGTCCGTCCTCGCCCTCGCCTTCAGCGGCTGTGCCGCTCGCCGGCAGCAGGCGTACCTGGAGGACAAGGCCATGGGGCACGTCTATCGCAAGCCCCTCGCGGAGGTGTGGCCGGAGGCCCTCTCCCTCCTCAAGGACAAGGGCTTCTCCATGATGAAGGGCCAGGATGGCTTCGAGGCGACGACGGAGTGGCTCATGACCAGCGCCCCGTCCTCCCTGGGCACGGCCTACGCGCGCTACCACCTGCGCGGCAGCGAGCGCGGCCCCGGCCAGTGCGCCGTGGAGATCCGCCGCCAGGACCGCTCCGAGTCCCGCGCCGCCGACAACACCGACGGCCGCACCAAGGAACAGGGTGAGTCCGTGGCCGGCGCCGGCAACTCCCAGATGCGGCGCGACTCCGAGCTGGAGTGGGAGCTGCTCCAGAAGGTGGACCCCGACGCCGCCTCCGCCCTCAAGGCCGAGGCGAAGAAGATCGAGTAGTCCCGCCCACCCCCGTCCAGGACCGCCGCCCGCGCGAGCACGACATCAGTCGCGCAGCGGCAGCTCCACGGTGAGGCCGTCGAAGGCCACTTCCACCGGCCCCTTGAACGCCTCGCGCGCCTGCGTGAGCAACCGTCCGGGGTCGGTGTCGTGGCGGCTGGACAGGTGGGTGAGGATGAGCCGCTTCGCCCCCGCCTCCTTCGCCACCTGTGCCGCCTCCCGCGCGGTGGAGTGCCGCGTCTCCACGGCGCGCGTCTGCTCGTCGTCGGAGAAGGTGGACTCGTGCACCAGCAGGTCGGCGTCCTTCGCCGCCTGCACCAGCGCGGGGCACGGCCGCGTGTCGCCGGAAATCACCAGCCGCCGCCCGGGCCGCGCCATGCCCAGCACGTCCTCCGGCTTCACCACGCGCCCATCCGGCAGCGTGACGGCTTCGCCACGCTGAAGCTTCCCGAAGGACGGCCCCTCCGGCACGCCCAGCTCCCGCGCCTTCTCCAGGTGGAAGCGCCCCGGACGCTCGTCCTCCGCCAGCACGTAGCCCAGCGCGTGGATGCGGTGGTCCACGCCCACCGCCTGCACGGTGTAGCCGCCGCGGCGCACCACGTCCCCGTCCTTCAGTTCGTGGATCTCCACCGGGAAGGCCAGCGACTCCAGCCCCAGGTGCACGGCCTGGTGCAGCAGCCGGCGCGCCGGGGGCGGCCCGTACAGGTGCATGGGCTCCGTGCGCCCCGTCATGCCCAGCGTGCGCAGGAAGCCGATGATCCCCAGGTAGTGGTCCGCGTGGAAGTGCGTGAAGAACGCCACGTCCACGGTGAAGCCGGTGCCAAAGCGCACCATCTGCCGCTGGCTGCCCTCGCCGCAGTCGAACAAGAGCAGATCCGCGTCCGCCTTCACCGCCAGGCCGGAGAGCCCGCGATGCAGGGTGGGCTGCGCGGCGGAGGTGCCGAGGAAGGTGAGCCTCAGTAGGGACATGCCGGCGCTTCCCACGTCGAGAGTGGCCTCCTCGCACGCGCCGGGTCTTCCCGGCGCACGCGTTCCCGGGGGCATTTACCAGGGTGCGAGGGGGCGTGCTATGCAGCCGGCCCTTTCGGACCCGCCCCCATGCCTGATTCCTTGACGGTCGGCCCCACGGCCGACCCCCGCCGCGTGCGTGCCCAGGACGGCCGCCTCCTCTCCGTGCCTGATGGCTGGACCCTCCTTCCCCCTGGCGACGCCGGCCTCACCCGCCGCGTGAAGGCCGCCGGCCCCACCTGGACCGTGGTGGAGAAGGTGGGCCGCAAGCTCTTCTCCCGGGGCGTGTGGGCGCCGGAGGCCCACATCGTCCACGCCCGCGCCGTCCTGGAGGAGGAGCGCGCCACCCCCGCCTACGCGAAGAAGCTGGCCCAGGGCCGCGAGCGCCGCGCGAAGGAGCAGGAGGTCTACGAGGTGGACTTCGCCAACGCCGTCCTGCGCTTCCTCGCCTTCAGCCCCGCGTGGCTCCCCCACGCCAAGCGCCTGGCCGTGCTCGTCGCCGGCCACGCCACCCCCGTGGGCAGCGGCACCGTGGCCCGCACGGAGCGCATCCCCATCGAGCGGCGCGCGGAGGCCGCCGTCATCGCCTGGATGCGCCACCAGACCACCGGCTACGACCACATGCGCATCGAGCGCGTGAAGGGCGCCCGCCGCGAGGTGCGCCGCGAGCTGGCGGAAATCTCCCGCGCCATCCTGGACCTGCACCGCCGGGACGCCCCCCACGCCCCGCCCGCGTGTCCGCTCTGCTCCGCCCTCATGCGC
>NZ_RAWE01000143.1 GCF_003611695.1 Corallococcus carmarthensis
TCGATGTCCAACGCCACGCTCGCCACCAACACCGCGGACGCCGTCGCCGCCACCGTCCCCAGCACGCTCAGGAGCGGCACCCCCACCAGCCCCGCCACCACACGGGGCGCCACGAGGTCCGCGTACGGATCCCCCGCCGACATCTCCAGCGCCTCCACCTGCTCGTTCACGCTCATCGTGGCCAGCTCCGCGGAGTGACTGGCCCCGGCCCGTGACGCCGTGAGCAGCGCGGACACCGCTGGCCCCAGTTCGCGCACCAGCATCTCGAAGTAGGCCGGGCCCAGCACCGCCACGTTGCCGATCAGCTTCTTCGCCTGCGCGTTGGCGATCATCACCAGCACCGCCCCGAAGAAGGCCATGCCCGACGTCACCAGCCACACGCTGCGCCCGCCCAGCTCGTGCACCTGCGCCAGGGTCTCCCTCCAGGGGATGCCCTCCCGCATGCCCGCCCGCACCGTGCGGGCCAGCATCACCCCCGGCGCCCCGAAGAAGGTCAGCACGCGCTTCATGCGAGCACCTTCGACAGCAGCGTCGTGAGCAGGAAGTCCAACAGGAAGATGGCCGCGCAGCCCAGCACCACCGCGCTCGCCGCGGCCTCTCCCACGGCGCGGGCTCCTCCCTTCGCCCTCAGGCCCACCGCCGTGGACACCAGCGAGATGGCCAGTCCGAACGCCCCCGTCTTCACCACGCCCCCCAGGATGTCGGACGGGCTCAGCATCTGCGCGAACGTCCCGAAGAACACCCGCACCGGCAGGTCCAACGTGAGCTTCGCCGCCACCGCCTCGCAGAGGATGGCCACCAGGAACGTGAACGTGCTCAGCGCCAGCATGCTCACCTCCATCGCCACCACGCGGGGTGCCACCAGCAGCGCGAACGGATCCAGGCCAATGCCTCTCAGGCCTTCAATCTGTCCGCCCACCTTCAGCGTGGCCAGCTCCGCCGCGTTCCTCGCGCCGATCCGCGCCGACATGATCAGCCCCAGGAGCAGGGGACCGAACTCCCACAGCACGCCGTAACCCGCCGCCCAGCCCAGGAACGCCCGGGCTCCGAAGCGCTGGATGTAGAGCGCCGCCTGCACCACCACGATGACGCCCGCCAGCGCCGCCGTCGCCAACGCCAGCGGCAACGACCCGTAGCCGAACTGCACCAGGCCCCGTGCAAGCTCGCGCCGCTCCAGCCTGCGCAGGCCCCAGGCCGTGCGGCCCGCGACCAGAGCCAGTGCACCCACGCCGCCCACCGCCCGCATCGCCGAGCGTCCCAGCCAGGCCAGGGCGGTGGTGCTCACGGATACTGGCACTGCGGAGTCATGCGAGGGCCTCGTCCGGCGCGCGCTCGAGCTCCGGCGCCGGGGCCCCATCGTGCACCAGTCGGCCGCCTTGCAGATACAACCAGCGGGGCAGGGGGAGGTCCACGGGCGCTTCCGGTGCCGCCACCAGCAGCGTTCCCTTGCCGGCGACCTCCAGGAGCACCCTCGCCACCTGCCGCGCCGTGCCCGGGTCCAGGCCGGCGAACGGATCATCCGCCAGCAGCACCGCGGGCCTTGCCGCGATTGCCCTTGCGAGCCCCGCGCGCTTCTTCATGCCTCCGGACAGGCGTTCCGGCAGGGTGTCCGCCGCGTCCGCCAGGCCCACCGAGCGCAGCACCGCGTCCGTGCGCTCGCGGGCCTCCGCCTCCGGCACGCGGCGGCGCAACAGCGGCTGCATCACGTTCTGCCTCACCGTCAGCGAGTCGAAGAGCGCGTCCGTCTGGAACACGAAGCCGAACGACGCCTGCTGCGCGCGCCGCTCCGGCGCCGAGAGCCTGGCGACGTCCTGGCCATCCCACGTCACCCGGCCAGAGGAGGGGCGCAGCAGCCCCGCGAGGGACTTGAGCAGCGTCGTCTTGCCCGAACCTGAACGCCCCAGCACGAGGGCCTGCGTGCCGGGCGGGACGTGGCAGTCCGTGGGCTCCAGCACGGTCCGGGCGCCGTAGCGCAGGGTCAGGGCTTCGGCGCGGAGGTCCATCAACGGGGCCAGCGGAAGAACTGGTACGTCCCCTCAAGGCCCGCGGCGCCAATCTTGGTGGGGGATGCTCCATCAATCGCGCGCAGCGTCTTTGGGCTGGAGGCCACAGGTTCCCAACGCACCCCATTGAAGAACTGGACGTTTCCCGCGACGGTCGTCGCGTAGATGGCGTTCTGCCCGAAAGCCTTCACTCCGGTGGCGTTCACATCCAGCGGAAGGGAATCGCGCTGGCTCCACTTGCCGTGGTTGCGCTCGAGAAAGACCCCCTTGTCTCCCACCGCATAGGCGTAATTCGGATTCACCACGCTCACGCCGGTGAGGTAGCCGGCCGGCAGGGAAGAGGGCAGCGTCTCCGGGAGCCACGCCTCATTCGCGGGGTTGTAGCGCAGGACGGTGAACTGAGCCGGGCCCGGGGTGTCTCGGGCCCCAACGGCCAGCAGCGTGTCCGGGCCCGTGGTTCCACTCACCGCGCGCAGGTTGATGCCCGTCTGGGCGATACGGACCGGTGCGGCTGGGGGGGTCCATTTGAAGATGTTGCCATTGCTCGCCACGGCGTAGAGCGTCGGCGAGCCGCCATCCGTGGAGTCGAAGCCCACGATGCCGTTGAGCGGTGCATCGCTGTCGGGCTTGGTCGTGGCGGGCGTGCAATTGGACTGTGTTGGCGTCTTGCTCGCCAGACTTCCGTCATCGCCAGCCAGAAACACCTGCCCTGACTTGCTGACCCAGGCCGCCTGATACTGGCCGGAGCAGTTGGATTGGTCCATGCCCCCATCGCTCTGGACCTTCAGCACGTTGCCTTGGAGGTCGGTTCCGCCAATGCCAGCGAGCCACGCGATGTCTTGTCCTACCGCGATGGCATTCCAGCGGGCCTGGAGCCCGCTGCCCACCGACCCCCGCCAGGTCAGGTCACATGCGGCCACGCCTTCATCCACACCCCCACTGCAGTTGTTGTCCAGCCGGTCGCAGACCTCGGGCAGATCCTTGTTCACGTACACCGAGCTCTCGTCGCAGTCGGAGGACTCCGCGACCGTTCCCGCGGGCTGGGCACCGCACGTCACGCCTCCGTCCGCGCCGGCCTTTCCGTCCAGGTCCTCATCGACGTAGTAGGCCTTGGGCGTGACGGTGCTGTTGCATGCGACGCCTCCATTGGCGCAGACATTCGCTCCCGGGCATAGGAAGGCGTTGAGGCAGTTGCCGCCCACGTCAAACGATTCGTCGATCTGGTCGTTGCAGTTGTCGTCCTTCCCGTCGCACTGGAACTCGGTTGCCCCGGGATTCACGAGCGGGTCCCGATCGTTGCAGTCACCGGTCCGTGACGCGGTCAACGCGGGCCCCTCGCACGCCGTGATCAACGCGGGCAATTGGCGATTGCCGTACCCGTCGTTGTCGTCGTCCGGATACCAGGGCGTCGGACCGCCCAGCCGTTCATCTCTGTCGTTGCAGTCCGTGCCGCCCGCGGCCGGGCTCACGAAGCCGTCGCCGTCCCCATCCACGGCGCTCAGGGACAGATCCACCGGCGTGACGCCGTCCTTCTCAAGGCTCGCGGGGGTCTCCGCGGTCGCCACCTGGGCGCCTTCGCACGACACCTCCCGTGCCGTGGCCAGGAGCTTCACGTCGTTGCTCCAGCCCGCCTGCCGGAACACCGCCACGGACAGCGTCCCCGGCGCAGGATCCGGCTTCACGTTCACGTTCGTCGTGACGTGCCGGGACACCTCCGTCTGATCCGTGACTGTCAGCGTCACGCACCCCGGCCGAAATCCTTCGTAATGAATCTGGACCTTCAGAGCGCCGGTCTTGAGGTCGTCCCCCTTGGAACACCCCGCGAGGGCACCAGCGAGCACGGCGAGCAGGAATAAACGCATGGGACACGCATTCTGGGGCGCATCCCACACCCGGAGTGGGACGGCGCCACCGTCGGCAGTTCAACCCGAGAAGCTTCTTCCCCGACCCTTAGTCCTCTCCGCGAGGCATCGTCCAGACACGCACCGCTCATCAACCCCGGATGACGGCTTCCGTGTATAGGGGCCGCTGACCTTTCAACACTGGCCCGTCCCACCGCACGACCTCTATGTCCACCGTTCGCCGTGCCTTCCTCGCCGCGCCCCTGGGTGCCTGCCTGTGCGCGCTGGCCCCGGACGCGCTCGCCCAGACGCCTCCGGCCGCGTCTCCGGCATCCGCCGCCGAGTCCCCCGCCAGCGCCTTCCCCAAGCCTCCGCAGCCGGACTCCGGCGCCGCTCCGCTGACCCTGGAGCGCGCCGTGGAGCTCGCCTCGCAGCAGAACGAAGCCGTGCTCGCCGCGGGACAGACCGCCGAGGCCGCCCAGGCCCGCGTCGCCCGCGCCCGCGCCTTCTTCCTGCCCACCCTCGCGGCCACCGGCACCTACACGCGCCGCCTGCGTGAGTCCACGCGCGAGGTGGGCGGACAGACCGTCGTGCTCCAGAAGTACAACGCCCTGGGCGCTGTCTTCTCCGGCCGGCTCACCCTCTTCGACGCGCGCGGCTTCCCCCTCTACAAGGCCGCGAAGCTGGAGAGCGAGGCCTCCAAGCTGGACGCCGTGGAGACGCGCCGCCAGGTGGCCTTCAGCGCCGCCAACGCCTTCCTCGTCACCCTGGCCAACCAGCAGGTGTACCAGGCCGCCGAGCAGCGCCTGGCCTACGCGAAGCAGAGCCTGACGGACGCGCAGGCTCGCGCCAACGCCGGGCTCGCCAGTACCAACGACGTCACCCGCGCGGAGCTGGAGGTGGCCACCGCACAGGCCAACCTCGCCTCCGCCCTGGGCACCGCGGAGACGAGCCGCCTGGAGCTGGGCTACCTGCTCGTGGAGCCGGTGCCGGGAGCGCTCGCACCGCCGGAGCCGCTGCTCGCGGACGCCGTGCGGCCCGCGCCGCCCCTGGAGCTGCTCACGCAGGGCGCCACGGACCGGCGGCCAGACATCCTCTCCGCGCGCCTGCGCGTGCGCTCGCTGCGCGAGAGCGCGAAGGAGCCCCTGGCGCGCCTGTTGCCGTCCCTGGGCGCGAGCGCCCAGTACCGCCTCACCAACGAGGCCGGCCTCAACGGCAACGTGGGCGATGGTTTCCTCGCCGTGGATCTCACCTGGACGCTCTTCGATGGCGGCGTCCGCTACGCCGAACGCGACGAGCGCGTGGCCAACGCCAACGCCGCGGAGTTGAACACCCAGGCCGCCACCCGCCGCGTGCCGGTGGACATCGAGCAGGCGCGGGTGAATCTGGAGACGGCCCGGGCCGCGCTCGCGCAGAGCGAGCAGGCGGCGAAGGCGGCGCGCAAGAACGCCGCGGAAACAGGCATCCTCTACCGCCAGGGGCTGTCCACCGCCCTCACCCTGGCGGACGCGTCGCTCAGCCTCTTCGAGGCCGAGGTCGCGCTGGCGCAGAACCGCTATGGCCTGGGCGTGGCACTGCTGGGCCTGAGAGCCGCTGTCGGACTGAATCCACTGGGGAAGGAACCGTGAAGGCAATGCAACGCACTGGAGTGCTGGCCCTGTCGCTGGCCGTGCTGTCCCTGGCCCCTGGCTGCAAGAAGGAAGCGCCCGCGCAGGGCGGCAAGGGCGCGGGCCGGGGTCCCATCCAGTTCCCCGTGGAGGTCGCGCCCGTGGCGGCGCGCGACGTGGAGTACTCGGTCAGCGCCGTGGGCGCGGTGGAGGCCTTCGAAAGCGTGCAGATCACCGCGCGCGTCCCGGGCGCCCTGGAGCGCGTGACCTTCTCGGAAGGGCAGACGGTGAAGAAGGGCGACACGCTCGCGGAGATCGAACCCGCGCGCTACGCCATCGCCGTGCGCTCCGCGGAGGCCGCGCTGCAGAAGGCCCAGGCCGCGCTGGTGGAGGCGAAGGCCGGCTCCCAGCGCCGCGCGGAGGTCAACGCCCAGAGCCCGGGCCTGCTGCCCGCCGAACAGCTGGAGACGTACCAGGCCCGCGCCGCCACCGCCCAGGCGGACGTGGCCGCCGCGAGGGCGCTGTTGGATCAGGCGCAGCTCAACCAGCGCGATGCCTTCGTGCGCGCCCCCATGGACGGCGTCCTCCAGACGCGCACCGTGCAGACGGGCCAGTACGTGCAGCCGGGCGTGGTGCTGGCCACGCTGCTGCGCCGCGAACCGCTGCTCCTGCGCTTCAACGTGCCCGCGGCGGATGTGACGCGCATCACCCCGGGGATGCCCGCGCGCTTCACGGTGCGCTCGGACGGGGGGACGTACGCGGCGAAGATCACCTACGTGGCCGCGAGCGCGGACGCGCAGAGCCGCATGGTGGCCGTGACCGCGGAGGTGACGGGCGAGGACGCGCGCAAGCTGCGGCCGGGCGCCTTCGCCACGGTGAGCGTGCCGGTGGAGTCGCGCGGGGGCAGCCCGGTGATTCCGCAGACGGCCATCCGCCCCAGCGAGCGCGGCTTCCTGGCGTTCGTGGTGACGGACAACAAGGCGCGCGAGCGCATCCTGGAGTTGGGCCTGCGCACGCCGGACGGGCAGGTGGAGGTGAAGGAAGGCCTCAAGCCCGGCGAGACGCTGGTGGTGCGCGGCGCGGAGGCCCTGCGCGACGGCGTGGCGGTGCGCGTGGATCAGGCGCGCCCGAAGCCGAAGGTGGAGGGTGAGCAGCCCACGACCGAGGCCCGCGGCGGCGCGACCCCGGCCACGGAGGCCCGGCCATGAGCATCACCGACGTCTGCATCAAGAAGCCGGTGTTCGCCTGGATGATCATGGCGGCGACCATCATCTTCGGACTGGTGGCGGCCCAGCGAATCGGCATCAGCCAGTTTCCGGACGTGGACTTCCCCACCATCAACATCTCCGTGTCGTGGGAAGGCGCCAACCCGGAGGCGGTGGAGTCGGACGTCGTCGAGTTCATCGAAGAGGCCGTGACGCAGGTGGAGGGCGTGAAGAGCATCACGTCCTCCGCGCGCCAGGGCAGCGCGAACATCACGGTGGAGCTGGACCTGTCGCGCAACGTGGACCTGGCGCTCCAGGACGTGCAGACCAAGGTGAGCCAGGCCCAGCGCCGGCTGCCGCTGGACATCGACCCGCCGGTCGTCTCCAAGTCCAACCCGGAGGACCAGCCCATCATGTGGCTGGGCGTGTCCGGGCCCTTCTCCCAGCAGGTGGTGAGCGACTTCGCCCGCTACCGCGTGAAGGAGCGTTTGCAGACGGTGCCCGGCGTGGGCGAGGTGCAGCTGGGCGGCCTGCTGGAGCGCAACGTGCGCATCTGGGTGGACGCGCAGAAGCTGGACGCGCACGCGCTCACCGTCACGGACGTCATCGCCGCGCTCCAGCGCGAGCACGTGGAGCTGCCCGCCGGCCGCATCGAGACGCAAGGCCGCGAGGTCAACGTGCGCTTCATGGGCGAGGCGCTGGACCTGGAGACGCTGGCGAACGTGGCGGTGCGCGAGGAGGGGGGCCGCACGGTGTACCTGCACGACGTGGCCATCGTGGAGGACGGCTTCGAGGACGAGCGCCGCCTGGCGCGCGTGAACGGCGAGCCCGCGCAGGCGCTGGGCATCAAGAAGCAGCGCGGCGCGAACGCGGTGGCCGTGGCCCAGGAGGTGCGCAAGGTGCTGGCGGAGCTCCAGAAGGAGCTGCCGCAGGGCATGAGCGCGAGCATCAACTTCGACTCGACGCAGTTCATCGAGGAGAGCGTGCACGAGATTGAGTTCGAGCTGCTGCTCGCGTGCATCCTCACCGCGTTCGTGTGCTGGGTGTTCCTGGGGTCGCTGTCGAGCACGCTCAACGTGGTGCTCGCCATTCCCATGTCGCTGTTGGGAACGGTGGCCGTCATCTACTTCCTGGGCTTCACGCTCAACACGTTCACGTTGTTGGGCCTGGCGCTGGCGGTAGGCATCGTGGTGGACGACGCCATCATGGTGCTGGAGAACATCTTCCGGCACGCGGAGGAGGGGAAGGACCGGGTGCGCGCCGCGCGCGAGGGCACCGCGGAGATCACCTTCGCGGCCCTGGCGGCGACGCTGGCGGTGGTGGCCATCTTCCTGCCCGTCGTCTTCATGAAGGGCATCATCGGCCGGTTCTTCCTCCAGTTCGGCGTCACGCTGTGCGTGGCGGTGCTGCTGTCCTACGTGGAGGCGATTACCCTGGCGCCCGCGCGCTGCGCGCAGCTGCTCAAGACGTCGCGTGAGCACCGCAGCCGGGTGGGCGTGGTGGTGGACAAGGCCTTCACCCGGCTGGAGGCGCTGTACGCGCGGGCGCTGGGCTGGGGGCTGGTGCGGCCCTGGCGCGTGCTGCTGGTCGCGGTGGCCATGCTCATCCTGAGCGCGTTCGCGTTCAAGGCGCTGCCGGGTGAGTTCGTGCCGTCGCAGGACCAGGGCCGCATGTCCGTGCGCCTCCAGACGGCGGTGGGCAGCAGCCTGGAGGAGACCAACCGGCTCTTCAAGCGCGCGGAGGACTTCGTCTCCAGCCGTCCGGAGGTGACGCGCGTCTTCGTGGTGGTGGGCGGCGGCGGCGGCGGGTCCTCCGTCAACGCGGGCAACATGAACCTGACGCTGGTGCCGACGGATCAGCGCATGTCGCAGGCGGAGTTCGCGCAGGTGCTGCGCAAGGAGCTGAACAGCTACCCGGGCCTGCGCGCGGTGGTGCAGGACCTGTCGCAGGCGGGCTTCACCGCGCAGCGCGGCTTCCCGGTGGAGTTCAGCGTGCGCGGGTCGGACTGGGACAAGCTGGTGGAGGCGAGCCAGTCCCTGCGCGAGCAGCTCCAGTCATCCGGCAAGGTGGTGGACCTGGACACGGACTACCAGCTGGGCCAGCCGGAGCTGCGCATCACCCCGGACCGCGCTCGCGCGGCGGACGTGGGCGTGCCCATCCAGGCGGTGGCGTCCACGGTGAACGCGCTGGTGGGCGGCGTGCGCGTGGGCAAGTACAGCAGCGGCGGGCGGCGCATCGACGTGCGCATGCGGCTGTTGGCGAGCCAGCGCTCGCGGCCGGAGGACCTGTCGCTGCTCAAGGTCCGCACGGCGAACAACTCACTGGTGCCGCTGTCGTCGCTGGTGACGCAGGAGGAGCTGCCCGCCCTCCAGGCCATCACCCGGCGCGACCGTGAGCGCGCCATCAGCCTCTTCGCCAACGTGGCGCCGGGGTCGAACCAGGAGGAGGCGCTGGCCACGGTGGAGTCGCTGGGGAAGGATTTGCCCGGTGGCATCCGCGTGGTGGCGGGCGGCGCGAGCGTGGCGTTCCGCGACTCGATGAGCAGCCTCATCTTCGCGCTCTTCCTGGGCATCGCCGTCGCGTACATGGTGCTGGGCGCGCAGTTCAATTCGTTCCTGCACCCGGTGACGGTGCTGACGATCCTGCCCCTGTCGGTCGCGGGCGCGTCGTTCGCGCTGCTCGTCACGGGGAACACGCTGAACATCTTCAGCATGATCGGCCTGCTGCTCTTGATGGGCATCGTGAAGAAGAACTCCATCATCCTGGTGGACTACGCGCTCCAGCAGCGCGAGCAGGGCGCGGACGCGATGCAGGCGATGTTGCGTGCGGGCCCCGTGCGTCTGCGGCCCATCCTGATGACGTCCACCGCGACGATGATGTCCGCGGTGCCGGCGGCGCTGGCGCTGGGCGCGGGCAGCGAGACGCGCGCCCCCATGTCCATCGCGGTGCTGGGGGGCCTCTCCGTGTCCACGGTGCTGAGCCTGCTCGTGGTGCCCGCGTTCTACGTCGTCGCGGACCGCCTCAAGACGCGGCTGGGCAACCGGCTGCGCAGGGGCAAGGGCGGGGATGACGCGGCCGTCGTCCACGAGGAGCCCCGGCCGGTGCCGCACGGGTAGTCCTGACGCCTCCTGTCCCGGTCACAACGGCCCGGACAGGAGGACCGCGCGGGTCTCCGCGTCCGGCAACTGTGATTCGATCCGGGGCTCCGCGTAGAGCAGCTCCAGCGTCCAGTGCGCTGGGGCTGTCGTCCCCTTGGACCACTCGAAGCACTCGGTGCGCTCGGCGTTCGCGGGAATGCGGGTGTCCGTCTCTTTCAGTGCGCCGCCCGCGGTCGCGATGATGCGGCGGGACATCAGCCGCTGACGCACGGGCCGCTCGCAGGCGGCGTCCTCGCAGAGCCGCAGCCGGAGCCTCCGGAAGAGGTCTCCCGTGGGCACGGCGTGCCCGACGCTCCGCGAGCGCACCACCGCACAGACTTTCGATGGGCCCTGGCGCTGCCATTCGAGCTTCAGCGCGCCGCGCACGAAGTCGAGGTCGTGGCCTCCTGGGAAGGCATGGACGCCTTCGGGCATGTGGCAGGACTGACAGGTCTGGCCATTGCGCGCGGCGGTGGACGCACGCCACTCCGTGAGCGTCTCCTGCATGAGCGGGGCGGAGGCCTGGCGGCCCAGGTCCGGGAAGGGGAACTCATGGCAGCCGCCGCAGAAGTCCGGCGTGCCCAGCGCGGGCTCGCGGCGGATGGGGTGGGCCTCCAGCGCGGCCTCCGACGGAGCGCGGCGGGTGAGGAGGGTGCCTTCGCGCAGGTGGCAGACCGCGCAGTTGACGCCTTCCGGGAGCAGCGCGGGCTTCGTTGCCTCGCCCTGGAAGTGTTGCGCGCGTTGTTCGGCGAGGGGGGCGTGGCAGTTCACGCACCCGGGTGCATTGCTTTCAGCGAAGGAGGCCGTGAAGAGGGTGTTGGAAAAGGCCTGTGCGTGGCGTGAGCCCGACCACTGCTGGTACTCGCGCTCGTGGCAGGGCTGGCACTCCCGGGCGGAGAGGGTGGGGCCCTGGCCCCCGGTCACCACCGGAGCGCGTCCGCGCGTGAAGAGCGGGGCGCTCGCGAGCACGAGGAGCGCCAGCGGGAGCGGACGCATGGCTCAGCGCGCGGGGGCGCTCACCGTGGGGGCGGGGCCCAGCTTGTCCGCGAGGTCCACCGGGGCCATGAGGATGCGGGGCGTGTCGAACAGGCGCATGTCGCCGTGGCGGACGAAGACGAGCGGCACGAGCACCTTGCCCGAGGGCGACAGCAGCGCGCGATCAAAGCCCGCGGTCCAGACCCAGGACATCCCGGGATCCGCCTCGTCGGGGCCCAGCTTGAGGTCCCCCACCGCCACCGAGCGCTTGCCCGACACGAGGCGCAGCTGGACCTTCGCGCGCCCGCGCACCGTCGGCATGGCCTCCGAGTCAGGGGCGTCGGGGCTGTCCTTCACCATGACGTCCTCTTCCACGACGACGGCGTCGGCCTCGAACTTCGTCCCGGCCCACGGGCCGTGGGGCAGGGGGAAGGTGGAGGTGAGCCGGTACTCCGTGTCCTTGCCCTTCTTCTGGGGCCCGGCGCGAAGGGACAGGTCCGCCGCCAGCGTGGCGCCCGTGGCCGTGAGGTCGATGCCCTTCTCCGCCAGGGCCGCCTTCGCCTTGGCGAGCCGCTCGCGAGCGGTCTCCGGCGGCGTGCACTTCTTCGCGTCCTGGATGCGCCACCCGCCGACCTGCTTGCCACCCTCGTAGAGCACGAAGGACAGGCCCCCCACGAACTTCTCTCCCTTGTGGTCCACATAGCCCTTGCAGGCGGGAGGCGGCGCCGAGTCGCCGAACCACCTCTCGGTCAGGTCATAGACGCGCAGCGCGAACCGCTTCTCGTCCGCGGACCACCCGAGGATCTGCACCTCCTGGGTGTTGGCCTTCTCATCCGCGAGGTTCGGCACCTTCTCTTCGGCCCTGGCGGCCTCCGGTGCGAGGGCGAGCAACACGGTGGCGAGCAGCGCGCCTGTCTTTGAACAGGGAAGTCCGGTCATGAGGGATTGGATGGTAACGCGGAGGAGCCCTGGAACGCAGCGGGTCACCCGGCCCGGCTGAGGGACTGTCGCGGCGGTGGCCTGACCGCCCGCGCGCCCCTGCCTGCGTTGGACGATGCAGGCGCCCTGGCACGTGCGCAGCGTCTTCGGGACACGGCCCCGTCAGGGCCCTGAACCTTCGGAGACGCTGCCATGGCCTCGCCTGTTCCTCCTGATACCCATAACGTGCCCGTCAAGGAGCGCGACGAGTCGCTCGAACTCCAGCCGTTCCTGGATGAAATCCAGGGCGACGCGGTCATGCACAGCCAGGGCCTGGAAGCCCGGGAGGCCACCAGCGCGGTGTTCTGCTCGCTCGCCCGGCGGCTGTCGGATGGCGAGGACGTGAAGCTCTACCGCGCGCTGACCGGCGGTATCGGCGACATCCTGGGGGCCTGCTCGGTGCACCGGGGGCCCTCGCGCGCCAAGCGCATCGGGCGCGATGAGTTCATCACCGACGTGGCCGACCACCTGAAGATCAAGCCCGACCAGGCCTTCCGGGTCGTCACCGCCGTGTTCACCGCCGTGCGCGATCGCATCCCCGAACAGGAGGTCGCCGCCGTGGCGTCGCAGCTGCCCGCCGACCTGGGCGACCTCTTCCGCAGACCGGTCTGACAGGTTTCACGCCCGGAGGCGCGGGCCGAGCAGCTTCCAGTACGTCACGGGAAAGAGCCGGGCGAGCATCGCCAGCGCCACGGCGTCCTTGCCAACGAGGATGCGCTGCTCGCGGTTCTCGACCCCTCGCACGATGATGTCGCCCGCGGCCTCGGCCGGAAGCCTCAGCATCTTCTGGAACGACTTGCGGCGGCGGGTGACCTCCTCGGCCGTCGCGCCGGTGGGGACCCGGGCGCTCGCGGCGATGGACGTCGCGACGCCGCCCGGGTGCACCACGGTGACGCCCACGGACGTACCCTCCAGCTCGTGCCGCAGCCCTTCGGAGAAGCCACGGACGGCGAACTTGCTCGCCGCGTAGGCCACCTGTCCCGGCGGGGCCACCAGGCCGAAGACGCTGGAGAGGTTCACCAGCCGCGCGTCATCGCTGGCGCGCAAGAGGGGCAGGAAGGCGCGGCTCAGGCGCACCACGCCCCAGAAGTTGATGCCGAACAGCCACTCGAAGTCCTCGCCGCTCACCTGTTCGAAGCTGCCGCCGAGCGCGACGCCCGCGTTGTTGAAGAGCAGGTCGACCCCGGGATGATCCGCCGTCACCCGCGCTGGGAAGGCCTCCACCGCCTCCTTGTCGGACACGTCGAGCCGGTGCCGGCTGATGCGCACCTCTGGCGCGCGGGCCAGGTCCGCCGTCTCCGCCAGCCCCGCTTCGTTCACATCCGCCAGCGCGAGATGACAACCCTTGCGTGCCAATGAGACCGCGATGGCGCGGCCGATGCCGCTCGCCGCGCCCGTGACGACCGCCGTCCTGCCCTGAAGCCGCATGCGCTCAGCCACGAGCCACCTCCGCGCTGGAACCGGTATTCACCTCGGGAAGAAGCGCCTGTTGCGACGCGGTGCTTCCGGGCCGCAGGAACTCCATGGCGTCGTCGTCCACCCGGCCGTAGCGCATCAGCAGCAGGTCCCGCACGTAGTTCTGGTACAGGCGCCATGGAGCGCGCGTGCCCTGGCGGGGCAGGGAGTCCAGGGCGCGCTGCACGTACCCGGAGCTGAAGTCGAGCACGGGCTCCGGTGTCATGCCCGGACCGCGCACACGGGGCACGCATTGCGTGTAGCCGTGCTGCTTCATGTGGTTGAGCAGGCGGCAGGAGTACTCCGCCACCAGATCGCACTTCAGCGTCCACGACGCGTTGGTGTACCCGAAGGCCGCGACGAGGTTGGGGATGTCGCTGAACATCATCCCCTTGTACGCCAGGGTCTGCGCCAGCTGGACGGGTGCGCCGTCCACGACCAGCGTCATGCCGCTCAGGATCTTCACGTTCAGCCCCGTGGCGGTGACGACGAGGTCCGCGTCCAGGTGCGCCCCCGAGCGCAGTCGCAGGCCCGTCCCGGTGAAGGACTCGATGTGGTCCGTCACCACGGAGGCGTGTCCCTCGCGGATGGCGCGGAAGAGGTCACCGTCGGGCGCGACGCACAGCCGTTCGTCCCACGGGTTGTAGCGGGGCGCGAAGTGCGTATCGACGTCGAACGCCTTGCCGAGCGCCTTCCGCACGCCCAGGCGCAGCAGCCACTTCATGAAGCCCGGCCGGCTGCGCGCGAGGTTGTAGAGGAACATTCCGCGCAGCACGTTCTTCCAGCGCGCGACCGCGTACGCCACACGCTTGGGCAGGACGTGTCCCAGCGCCTTGGCGACGCTGTCCTGGGCCGGCTGCTCCGCGATGTACGTGGGCGAGCGCTGCAGCATGGTGACGTGCGCGGCGCGTCCCGCCATCGCGGGGACCAGCGTCACTGCCGTCGCACCACTGCCGATGACGACCACGCGCTTGCCGGCGTAGTCCAGGTCCTCGGGCCAGTGCTGCGGGTGCACGATGCGGCCCTGGAAGTGTTCCGTGCCGGGCCACGTGGGCGTGTAGCCGCTCGCGTAGTCGTAGTAGCCGGTGCAGGTGTAGAGGAAGCCGCACGTCAGGCGGACCGGGACGCGCTCGGGCCCCACCTCCGCGTCCACGGTCCAGCGCGCGTGCTCGGAGGACCACTCGGCTCGCGTCACCCGGTGGTGGTAGCGGATCCGCTGGTCGATGCCGTACTCCGCCGCGGTCTCCTCGATGTACGTCTTGATGGACGGCCCATCCGCGATGGCCTTTCCGCCATGCCACGGCCGGAACCGGTACCCGAGCGTGTACATGTCCGAGTCCGAGCGAACGCCGGGATAGCGGAACAGATCCCACGTGCCGCCCATGGCCCCGCGTCCTTCCAGGATGGCGTAGCTCAGGGTGGGGCAGCGCGTCTGCAGGTGGTACGCGGCGCCAATGCCAGACAGGCCCGCGCCGATGATCAGCACGTCCACGTGCGAGGGCGGTCCGGCAGGAGACGGGATCATGCGGGGACTCCTCGGTCGAGGTCGCCCGGAGGCCAGCGGAGCCCGGGCGTGTGGTACAGGAAGGTACCCAGTCTATGAGTCTGTTGAAGAGAGGTAGCAGCGCCATCTGGTACGGTCAAGTACCAGCCCGAGGAGCCGCATGACGTCCCCGTCCGATCAGGCAGGCGAAGCGCCCCGGGAGCGGCTCGTCGCGGGCCTGGCGCAGGCCATCATCGAAGGGGGCTACGCCCGGCTGACCATCGCGGACATCGTGCGGCACGCGCGCGTGTCGAAGCGCACGTTCTACGAGCACTTCGAGGACAAGGACGCGTGCCTGCTGGCGCTCTACGCCGCGCAGAGCGCCCGGCTGCTGGAGGAGATCCAGGCGGCCATCCAGCACGCGCCTCCCGGGGAGATGCGGGCCAGCATCGGCGCGGCGGTCTACCTCGCCAGCCTCCAGAGCCGGCCGGGGCTCGTGCGGACGCTCCTCGTGGAGATCCTGCACGTCGGTCCGAAGGGCTTCGAGCTGCGCCGCCAGGTCATGCGCAGCTTCGCGGAGCTGATGCGGCGGGAGTTCGAGGCGGCGGGCACCGGAGGCGAGCTGTCGCCCGCCCTCGCCATGGCGCTCGTCGGAGGCATCAACGAGCTCATCCTGGAGGCCGTGGAGGAGGACCGCGTGGACCGGCTCTCGGAGCTGGCGGGCCCCGTCGCGGCGTTCGTGAGGGGCCTGCTGGAGGCACGGGCCCCGGAGAAGTGAACGGCGCTCAGTCCATGTGCTCCATGGGGATGCCCCGGGGCACGGCCCAGGAGTGGCTCCGCTCTTCGTAGACGGAGAAGACCGGCGCTGGAAACGCCGGGTCCGCGAAGGCTCCGACGGTGATGGCGATGACGTCCGGGTCGTGCGCGAACTCGTAGTAGACCGTCGACCCGCACTCCGGACAGAAGTGGAAGTGGGCGGAGTTGCCGCTCTCATCGCCCTTGCGGGTGAATGTCTTGGAGCGGCCCTCGATGGCGGTGATGGCTTCACGCCGGAAGCGGGCCTGCACGCCGTACACGCTGCCGGTGCGCTGCTGGCACGCGAAGCAGTGGCACATGGAGACCCGGATGGGTTCACCCGTGACCTCCACGCGAAGCTGACCACAGACGCACGATGCTCGACGCTGGGACATGGGATGCCTCCTGGAAGGGGAGGGCAGTATGTCACCAGCGCCGGGCCTTCCACTCGGCGGCGCTCAGTTGCCGAGCGCCGTTTCAATCAGCGGCTTCAGGTCGTTCTCCAGGTCCACGGAGAACGCCACCACGCCGCCCGAGACGTCGCCGCCCCCGAGCTGCATGCCCAGGATGGCGTAGTAGTTCGCGTGCCGGTCCAACCACGGCGTAAAGCCGAACGCGCCCGGCGTGCTGATGCTGTCGCAGCCCGTGGCCGGCGTCGTGCACTCCAGCCACGCGGTGAGCCCGTAGCGGTACGGATAGCCCAGCTCGCCGTAGGGCGAGTTGCCCACCACCACGGACGGGTAGGGCTCACGCGTCTGCAGCGCGAAGAGGGCCAGCGTGCCCTTCTCCAGCCCCGCGTAGCGGCCCCGGTGGTAAACGAGCGCCAGCAGCTTCGCGTACTCGTTCATCGACGCGCGCAGCCCTCCCGCGACGAGCGGGTTGGTGGTGCCCAGCTGCTGCGTCGGCGCGGTGTAGTAGGTCACCCCGGACGGCAGGCCCAGCGGCGTCGCCAGCGTCTGCGTGAAGAGGGTGTTCCACGTCTTGTTCGTGACGACCTCCGCCATGCGCGCCGCCACCTGGAGGTGCGTGCTGCCGTAGTCGAAGCGCGTGCCCGGCGGCGCCTTCATGGGCACGGTCGCGATTTGAGCGACGCACTCCGCCAGCGTGATGCCCACGCGCGTCGTGCAGGGGTTCGACGGCTCCATGCCCGACGTGAAGGACAGCAGGTGGCGCAGCGTGATGTTCGCCTTGTCGCCCGTCCAGCCCAGGACCTGGCCGGTGGTGGAGTCCAGCGACAGCAGGCCCTGGCGGATGACGTCGAAGATGACGGTGCCGGAGACCATCTTCGACGACGACGCGATGGCCACGCGCGTGTCCGGCGTGAAGTCACCCACCATCTGCTCATACACCTTGCGGTCCTGGGAGTCGTAGACGGCGATGCCCATGCTCGTCACGCCCGCCGCCGCGGCCCGTGACGTCACCATCGCGCCCACCGCGTTCCACGCCGCGCCCGCGTCCGGCGCAAGCGCCTGGGACGTGACGGACGGCGTCGCCTCCGCATCGGGAACCGGACCGCCGGCACCACCACAAGCCCACAACAGGAGACTCAACCCCGCACCGCTGACTGCCCTGGTCACCGCGTTCATGAACACCTCCGCCCCCTTCAACCCGGAGTGTTCGAAATGGTTGCGAGGCGGTTGCATCTGCCGGCGCACCGTCAGGCGCGGTCTTGCCCGGCATGAACCTACATGCTAGCCGATAGGTTTTCATGCGCAGCAGCTCATGAGGGCCATGGCACGCACGACTCCGCACCGCATCCCCTGCGCCGATGGCTTCGAGTTGCATTCCACGCTGCACACCCCCGAGGGGGCCGCCCGGGGCGTGGTGCTGGTGCATCCCGCCGCCGCCATGCTCGAACAAATGTACTTCGCGTTCGCCGCACGCCTGACGGGCGCGGGCTTCGCGGTGGTGACCTACAACTACCGGGGCGTGCAGCCCCCTGGCACCGCGAAGCGAACGCGGGCCGGGTTCATCACCTGGGCCGACCAGGACGTGGTCGCGGTGACCCACTGGGGGGCGGCGCGCTACCCGGGGCTGCCGGTGCTGGCCGTGGGTCACTGCTTCGGCGGCCACGCCATCGGGCTGAGCGCGAGCAGCCAGGGCCTTACCGCCGCGGTGATGGTGGCGTCCCAGGCCGGGAGCCTGCGGTTCATCCGGCCCTGGCGGGAGCGCTTGCTGGTCGCGCTGTACCTGAAGGTCATCGGGCCGCTCTGCGCGCGGCTCCTGGGCTACATGCCCTACCAGAGGCTGGGGCTCGGCGAGGACCTGCCCGCCCAGGCGATGCTGGAGTGGAGCCGCTGGACGTCGCTGCCCCGCTTCTTCTTCGACGACCCCCGCATGGACGCCGCGGCCCGCTTCCGCCGGCTCCACATTCCGGTGCTGGCCATTGGCCTGGACGACGACCCCTGGGCACCTCCCGAATCCATCGACCTCGTCTGCCAGCACCTCACCGGCTGTGCCGTGGAGCGCCGGCAGTTCTCCCCCGCGGACAGCGCCGGACAAGGCATCTCCCACCTGGGCTTCTTCCGCGAGCGCCATGCCGCCACGCTCTGGCCCACGGTGATTGACTGGCTGCGCCGCCACGCCCCGGAGCGCGGCTGAGGGCCTACGACTGGCTCAGCGTTCGCGAAAGGCCCCGTCCGCGATGGAGCGCGCCTTCTCGTTCGCGTCCTTCGCCTTCGTGTTCACCTCACTGTCCACCCTCGGGAAGCCCTTGAGCCCCTTCACGACCAGGTGTTCACCCAGCTTCTTGCCCGGTCCAGACTGTTCCTTGTTCAGGGCGAAGCAGGTCACGCGCTGAATGACCGCGAAGGGCTTTCCCTCCTTCATCCGCCATTCCAGCTTCGAGCCGAAGCGGGTCACCGGGCACTTCACCATCGGCCGTAGTTCAACGACGAAGCTGGGATCGCTCTTCGAGGTGATCCTCCGGTGGATGTCGTAGGCGCTGTAGTCCTCCGTCAGCTCGTAGTCGCCACCGGGCCCCGGACACCGCAGAGGGACATCCCCGCCTTCGGATTCGTCCGCTTCGGCGGGGCGTGGGCACTTCTCCACGTCCGTGTATTCGGAGGTGATCGCCGCCGTGGAGTCCGGGGTCGCGTGCATCAGACAGAGGGTGGGAATCAGGAGGGCCTTGAGCATTCGCGCCAGCGTAGCGCTTCCACGAGCACGTCGGCGCCCGGGATGCCCCGGCCAGAAGAAGGCGCTAGCCTTGCGCCACGACAATCAGGCCGTGACACGGCGGCTGACAGGAGCACCCCATGGCCTTCCTCGATGGAGCCGCGTACTACGTCACGAGCGACGTGGACTTCTACTCGGACCCCTTCTTGAAGAAGGTGAAGTTCAGGAAGCAGGCGGGCTCCACGACGGCCTTCACCGTCGTCGACATCACCAAGAGGTCCGTGAAGGTCAAGTCGTCGAAGTCCGGGAACACTTTTTTCGTCGACCCGGCGGACGACGACTGCTTCCAACCGGCGATGACGATGTTCCCGACGATCAACCTGCCCTCGAAGGTCGAGAACCTCGGGCAGAAGGAGAAGCGGAAGGTCAAGGCGCTCCCGCTCACCAAGACCGGCAAGATCAAGCGCGACAACTTCGAGTCCATCCCCACGCCCACGTTCCGGCCCTTCGACTACAAGCCGGACTCCAAGACGACAGGCGCTGTCCGCGAGCCGCAGATCGAGCACCGGGTCCTGCGAGGCGACGTCCACGACTTCGAGCTCATCTCGACCCACACCGGCAAGAAGATTCAGTTGTCGGGCACGTACTGCACCTACTGCCACCGCTGGTTCGAGACCTACACACTCGACAGCGACCACATCGTCACCGCGGAGGAGATTGGCCAGTGGTTGCAGGCGATGGAGAAGCTCCTGGACGCGAACGAGGCTTTCTACAAGGCGGCGCTCACCGAGTCGCTCACGGCGCAGAGCCGGAGCTTCAAGGACTTCTTCTTCAAGACCAAGAAGGGGAGTTGGAAGGGGAGCGCGCAGGGCATGCTCCAGCTCTTCAACAACGTCGACAACCTCGTGCTGAGTTGCAAGATCTGCAATCAGATGTCGAAGAACCGGACGACCGGCCGGCAGATGCTGTCGTCGAGCATCACCTTCGGCAAGGACTTCGAAGAGGACCATCCCATGGGGCTCGAGGGGACGCTGGCTACCCTCGATGGCGGAGGCTTCGCGACGAAGGTGGATGCGTTCAATCAAACGCCTCGCAACCGGAAGTCCATCGATCTGCACGGGGCTGTCTTCCGGGGGAGCATGAAGCGTGAGAACCGCGTCAACGAGATGCTGGTGCTCTCGGTGAAGGGCGACTCACTCGCGGAAGGGAAGGAGCGGAAGGAGAAGGCCCTCACGCGCGTCCTGGACACCATGGACGACGAGTTCGCGAGCGACGAGGAGGACTCGGACCTGGAGGACCTGCTGGCGTCGAACATGAAGGAGACCCTGCAGGAGCACTCGCTGGGTCGCCAGCGGAGCATGCGGGACCTGATCGACGGCAACCGGGCGAAGCAAAAGCAGTTGAAGAAGCGGGCGTCCGAGCTCGAATTGAAGAACACGCAGATCGCTGAGCAGAAGCGCAAGCTCAAGCGGAAGCGCGACGAACTGGACACCAAGGACGATGAGATCGACCGGCTCGAGAACCAGATCACGTTGCTCAAGAGGCGGATCGCGAAGCTCAAGTCCTAGCAGGCCCGAGCCGGAGCCCCTTCCACCGGTCCGTGTCGCGCACGGACCGGCGGGGGCATGCGACGGCTAGTAGCGGAAGCCCACCTGGAGCGACAGGCCGGGGTACTGGTCCACCGCGCCACCGGCGACGTAGGGGTCGCCCGGCTCCGGGTTGAACTTGAAGAAGTAGCGGCGCAGGTCCGCCTTCAGCCGCACGTCCAGGATGCGGTTGAGCCGGTACGCCAGCGTCGCGCTGCCCGTGACGGCGCCCGCGGACATGCGCGGGAACCACGCGTCCGAGGACAGCTCGCCGGAGTCCAGCGGGTGCTGGTAGCCGAGCCGGAAGTTGAAGTCGAACTTCTCCGACAGCGCCGCCCGCAGGCCCAGCGTGAGGCCCGCCGTCTTGTACTCCACGTTGGGCAGGTCCAACGGCCGCTCGCCGTCCACCGCGTCGATGCGGAACGTGTTCATCCCGTACGCGCCCGTCACCTCGAAGCCGTAGCGCTGCGCCGCGCCGAAGGGCATCACGTAGCGCAGGCCCGCGGTCCACTCGCGCGCCGTGGTGGGGTAGGAGACCGCCCCCGTGGAGCCCGTGGACTTCAGGCCGAAGGACTGATCAATCGAACCCGTGATGCCCAGCCGCGCCAGTGCTCCCTGCTGGAAGGGCGCGAGCGGATACACGGTCACGTCGCCCGCGAACTGGGGCGCGCCCGGCAGCGCGAAGCCGCCCACGTCCGTGCCCAGCGTGTACGGCCGCAGCACGCCGAACACGTCGTCCTTGTAGCGCAGCGACCGGCCGAACAGCTTCAGGCCCAGCGCGCCCTCCACGAGGGGCCCACGGCCCGGCTCCGGCTGAGGGGAGACGGCGTCGTCCGGCTTCGCGGGGGCCTTGTCCTCCTTGGGCGCGACCACCACCGGCTTGCGGATGGGCTCCGGGTCGGGCGTCTTCGTGGGAGGCGGCGTCTCCGCGATGGGCGTCGCGGGCTTCACCGCCGGCTCCGGCTCCACCGGCGTGACGGGCTGCGGGGGCGCCACCGGGGCGGGCTCCGGCGCGCGGGACTTCTGCAGGCCGCGCTCCAGCGCCGTCCACTGGCGCTTCACCGCCAAGGGCACCAGCTTCACCGTGGCGGGCTTCGCGGCGGCCGGAGCGGCCAGCGGCTTGCCGTCCTTGCCGTTGCGCACGGTGATCTTCACCTGCTGCTTCTTGCCCACGGTGGCCGAGTCCGCCACCAGCACCGCGCTCAGGCCCAGCTCGCGCGCCACGGCGGCGGCGCCCGCGGGCGTCGTGGGGTCCTGCCCCAGGCGCGAGGCGGCGGAGCGCACCGCGGACTCCGGGACGACTTCGTAGCGGGCCGGACGGCGGGCCAGCTCCGCCTCCAGCACGTCGCGCGCGGCGTCCGCGTGCGGACCGGAGGCGAGCACCGCCACGCGGCGCGCCTCCGTCACCTTCGCGGCCTTGGACTTCTTCGTCTTCGTCGCGGACTGCGTCGTCTTCGCGGGCGCCTTCTTCGGCGCGGCGTATGCGGCGGGGACGAGCAGGAGGGCCGCGCCCAGCAGGGCCGCGGCGGAGACATGACGGGTGCGCGTCATCACGGGCTCGGCTTTCCGGCGACGAGCCAATTGGTGAGGCACGCGGTGTCCGCCGCGTTCAGCGCCGTGCCGCCCAGCGGCATCTGCGAACCGCAGCCCGGCGACGCCGTGAGCTTCTTCAGGAAGAAGGACTGGGACGGGTTGGCGCTGTCCGCCAGCGGCGCCGAGTTGCACGCCGCGTTGGTGGTGTAGAGCCGCCCGGGGAGGCCGGACGCCTGCAGGTCGAAGCCCCCGCCCGCCGAACCCTTGGCATCCGTGGAGTGACACGACAGGCACTGCGCCTGGATGATGCTGGAGGCGGTGGTGCCCGGCGCGCAGGAGCTGGTGCCCCCGGTGAAGCGCTCGGGTTCATCAAGCCCGCCTGCACAGCCGGCGGTGGTGGCGAGGAGCGCGGCCGCGAACAGCGTGGCCAGCGGGGCGCGGTACGGACGACGGGCGGCGGTTGGGTTCGCGGACAAGTCGAGCACGGGGGCAAGAGGGGGGAACGACAAGCCCCGCAGACTACCCGGCCCGCGCACGACTGTGCACCCCTCAACGGATCCGTTCGCGCTCGCGTGACACGCGCTCCCTCCGCCCGCCTGCCCCCCGCCGGGTGGGCCGGTGTCACACCCGCCTCTCCCCGAGCGTCCCTGAGGTCCCCGGCTACCTGCGCTTCTTGAGGAAGCGGGTGACGCTGACCTTCCCGAACCGGCCGCCGAACAGGTACCAGGTGAGCACCGCGCCGAAGAGGGCCGCCGCCAGCGCGATGCCGATGATGCCCAGCAGCGGCACGTTCCCGTACATGGGCGGCCGGGGCGCGAAGGCGATGAACGCGCCCACGATGAAGCCGCACGCGCACAGGCCCAGGAAGGCGATGACGGCCACGCTGCGCAGGTTCTCGTTGAGCTTGTCGAACTGCTCCGCGCGCACCGTGACGCTGAACTTGCCCGTCTCCAGGTCCAACAAGATCTGCGACAGCTGCGTGGGCAGGTCCTGCGCCATGGACTGGAAGCGCAGCAACGTGCGCATCAGGCCGCCCTGGAGCTGGCTGGGATCATACCGGCCCGCCATCAGCTCCTTCGCGTACGGCAGCGCGACCTCGATGATGTTCAGCTCCGGGTACAGCCCGCGCAGCATGCCTTCCGTGGAGATGGAGGCGCGCGACAGGAGCGCGTACTCCTTGGGGATTCGGATGCGGTACTTCACCGCCAGGTCCAGGAGGTCGCGCAGGAGCGTGCGCGCGTCCACCTGGCCCAGCGTGGTGGGCAGGTGCTGGCCCAGGATGGACTCGATGTCGTTGCGGAAGCCCATCAGGTTGGCGCGCGCGTCCGGCACTCCCACGCGGTAGAGGATGCGCGCCACGGAGTCGCTGTCCTTGAGCGCCACCGCCAGGCACAGCATCACCAGCGTCTCCTGCATGGGGCGGGTGAGCCGGCCCACCACGCCGAAGTCCAGCAGCGCCAGCCGGTTGCCCTCCAGGAGCAGCACGTTGCCGGGGTGGGGATCGCCGTGGAAGAGCCCGTCGTCGAAGAGCTGGCGGAAGCTGGCCTCCAGGATGTGCTGGGCCACCTGCTTGCGGTCCGGCTCCGCCAGGGCGGCGGGGTTGATCTTCTCCCCGCGGATGAACTCCATGGTGAGCACGGTGCGGCTGGAGAGCGCCGCGTACACGCGCGGAATCTTGAGGTACGCGCGGTCCTTGTGGTTCTCCAGGAACGCCCGGATGTTGGTGGCCTCGTTGATGAAGTCCAGCTCCTCGTGGATGGCCCGGTCGAACTCGTCCACGATGCCGGAGGGCGTGTAGATGCCCGTCTCCTCCACCACGGCTTCCAGCAGGCGCGCCAGCGAGCGCAGCACGCCCAGGTCCGCGTCGATGCTCTGGGCGATGCCGGGGCGCTGCACCTTGATGACGACCTCCTCGCCGTCCAGCGTCACCGCGCGGTGCACCTGCGCGATGGACGCGGCGGCGAGCGGCTCCGGATCCACCTGGGCGAACAGCTCGTGCACGTCCTTGCCCAGCGCTTCGCGGATCTGCGCGTGGACCTGCTCCAGCGGGATGGCCTCCACGTTGTCCTGGAGCGTGGCCAGCTCCTCCACGAACTCCGCGGGCAGCAGGTCCGCGCGGGTGGAGAGCACTTGGCCCAGCTTGATGAACGTGGGGCCCAGCTCCGAAAGGAAGAGGCGGAAGCGGCGCGCGGTGGACGCGCGGCGGGCCTCCTCGGAGAGCTCCACCTTCTCCTTGCGGCCGCCGATCAGGCGCCAGACGCCCGCGCGCTCGGTCACCTCGCCGAAGCCGTGGCGCGCGGCGATGAGGGAGATCTGCCGGATGCGGTTGAGGTCCTGGAGGTTCATGGCGAAGCCTGTGCGGCAGCCTGGGGTGGAGGGGCCACGTAGCGCAAGAGGACGTAGCCCACGACCGCGGAGATGAGCGAGCCCGTCAGGATGCCCAGCTTGGCCTCCGCCAGCAGGGACGGCTGTCCGGCGAAGGCCAGTCCTCCCACGAAGAGCGCCACCGTGAAGCCGATGCCGGCCACCACGGACACGCCGTGCAGCTGGGCCAGGCTTGCGCCCGCGGGCAGCGGGGACACGCCCGCCTTCACCGCCGCCCAGGTGAACAGGAAGATGCCCACCTGCTTGCCCACGAAGAGGCCCACGATGATGCCCAGGGGCAGGGGCTTGAGCAGATCCGCGGGCGACATGCCGGACACGTCCACGCCGGAGTTGGCCAGCGCGAACAGGGGCACGATGCCGTACGCCACGTACCCGTGCCACAGGTGCACGAAGCGGTTGAGCGGCGGCTCGATGTCCTCCAGCGCCTCTTCGATGTGCAGGAGCTGCGCGCCCCGCGCGGTCTCGTCGTCCGGCCGGGACACCAGGCCGTTGACGTACGCCGCCAGCTCCTCCAGCACCTCGCGCCCCGGGCGGCTGGGCAGCGCGGGGATGCAGAGCCCCAGCACCACGCCGGACAGCGTCGCGTGGATGCCGCCGTGGTGCATGGCGTACCAGAGCGCCGCGCCCACGACGGCGTAGAGGAGGCCGTTGCGCACGTAGAAGCGGTTGAACCCCCAGAGCACCGCGACCAGGCCCGCGCCCACCGCGAGCCACTCCACGTGCAGGCCCGTGCCGTAGAAGAGCGCGATGACGAGGATGCCGCCGATGTCGTCGAAGATGGCGAGCGCGGTGAGGAACACCACCAGCCCATGGCCCACGCGCGCCTTCACCAGCGTGAGGCAGCCGATGGCGAACGCGATGTCGGTGGCCATGGGGATGGCCCAGCCGCCCTGCGCGGGCGTGCCGTGGGTGAAGGCGAGGTAGAGCGCGGCGGGCACCAGCATGCCGCCCAGCGCGGCGATGAGCGGCAGCAGCGCGCGGGAGAAGGTGCGCAGCTCGCCCGCGGACAGCTCGCGCTTGATCTCCATGCCCACGAGGAAGAAGAAGAGCGTCATCAGCCCGTCGTTGATGAGCTCGCGGAAGGTGAAGTGCCCACCGTGGCCGACGACCTCCAGGTGGAGGGGCGCGTCGAAGACGGCGGCGTAGGTGGCACTCCAGGGGGAGTTGGCCCACGCGAGCGCGGCCACCGCGCAGAGCGCCAGGAGGATGCCGCTGCTGGCCTCCAGCCGGAAGAACGCCTGCACGGGGGCGATCGCGACCTTGAACAGGGCGGGGACGGGAG
>NZ_RAWE01000144.1 GCF_003611695.1 Corallococcus carmarthensis
CTGCCCACCCTTCCCCTGGAGCCCGCCGCGCCCCCGCTCCGCTCGGAGGCGCCGACCCAGGCGTTGGGGCCCCGGCGCCCGCCGTCCCGGCCGCCGGAACCTGCTCCCGCGAAGGAGCAGGTCCCTGCCCCGGAGCCCGCTCCGCCCGCGAAGCGGTTCCGGTCCGCTGAACAGCCTCCACCGCCCGCGCAGGCCGCGTGGATCAAGTGGGTGGCCGTCTCCGTGGCGGGAAGTCTGCTCGCCGCGGCGGCCTGGTGGTGGAGCTGATCAGCAGCCGCTGCAGCCGCCGGAGACTGTCTGGTATTGCCATTCCGTGTGCGTGTAGGTGCCGGCGGCGTCGAAGCAGACCCGGTATTGGGACTGCTGATTGTACTTGCCCAGCTCGTAGTACATGACGGCCACCTCACCCGAGGGACACACCGGCGGCCTCTGCTCGGGCCCACCGGCGATGGACGGGGCATCGTCAGCCTTCAGCCTCCGCTCACAGACCCAGTAGTTGCCACAGGACGCATTGGGCTGACAGGTCGTCGCGCCGGTGTTGGCCCATCCGGACCAGGTGCCACACGAGCCCAGCGCCGCCTCCGACGTCGCCAGCGCCGCCTCGTCGGCCGCGGCCTCCTCGGGCGTCATCGCCCCACCGCACGCCGTCAATGCCAGACTCGTGCACACCCACGCGACCGCGCGCAGCAACGAGACTCCAGGCTTCATGGACGACTCCTTGGTCAAAGGGCGACGCCGGCATGGCGCCCGGCCTTCCGACAAGGAGACATGTTAGGCAATCTGGATTTCCCAGACCACTCCATGCCTTCACTGCGATTCCATCAATAACGGTCAAATCCAATGACCGTGAGGCTTAGCGGCTGGCAATCCATTGCTTCACCTGCGCCAGCTCGCGGCGCGTCATGGAGCCGCCCTGGGTAAAGCCATCCACGGCCTGCTTCGCCAGCGTCAGCGCGCGCGCGTGCTCCGCCGGTTGGCTCCAGAGCGCTTGCGCGAGCGCGTAGTGCGTCATCGCCGCATCCACCGGGTTCCAGCCCAGCGGCGCCAGCACCCGCTCGGACGTCTCCAGCAGCTCACGCGCGCTGTCGCCCTGTCCCAGCATGAGGTACGCGAGCCCCAGCGCCGTGCGGCTGTGGATGGTCCGCCCATGCTCCGCGCCCAGCGAGCGCGACTTGGACTCCAGCGCCGCGCGCAAGAGCGGCACCGCTTCCTTCGGCCGGCCCTGCGCCACCATCAGGCGGCCGACGTCCTCCTCCAGCGTGTCCACCGCGAACTCCTCCGGCGGCAACACCTTGCGCTGGAGCACCAGCCCTTCCTGGAAGTGCGCGAGCGCGTCCGCGTCCCGCTCCAGCCGCTCCTCCGCGCCCGCCAGCGCCTTCAGCGAGTCGATGGCCTCGCGGCTCTCCGCGCCGAAACCCTGACGCATGCCCTCCAGCGCCTGCTTGTGCAGCGCGAGCGCCCGGTCCGGCGCGCCCAGCGACTCCTGCACCAGCGCCAGGTCATGCAGCAGCAGCAACGTCTGTGAATTGAGCGGCCCCAGCGTCTGCTGCCGCAGCGTGTACGCGCGCTGCAACCACTCCAGCGCCTTGGGCAGGTGCCCCGCCTCCTGCTCCGCGAAGCCCAGGTTGGTGAGCGTGCCCGCCAGCAGCGGATGCACGGGCCCCAGCCGCTCCTCGTAGATGGCGAGCGCCTTCTGGTACAGCGCGGTGGCCTCCGCCTTCTTGCCCTGGCGCAGCATCACCATGCCCAGGTTGTTGTAGACCTTCGCCGTGTCCACGTGCGTGGGCCCCAGGGTGCGCTCGCGCAGCGCCAGGGCCCGCGCGTAGTGCTCCGCCGCCGCGTCGAGCGCGTCCTCGTTCAGCGCGAGGATGCCCTCGTGGTTGGCGAGCCGTCCCTCCAGGTCCGGCGCGGAGCCCAGCCGTTCGATGAGCGCGTGCGCCTGGGCGCTCCACAGGTGGGCCTCGGGGAACCACTCGGGCTCATTGCTCAGGCCGAGCACCAGCTCCGTGGCCACCTGGAGCGCCACTTCGTCATGACGTCCCGCCGTGGCCGCGGCCATCGCCTCGTGCCAGGTGGACCGCGCCTCGCGCGACTGGTTCATGCGGTGGTGGGCCCAGCCCAGGACGTGGAGCGCCTCTGCTTCCACGGGCCGGTAGTGCGTCGCGTGTGCCGCCTCCACCGCCGCCTGGGCCACGGGCACCGCCTGCGTGTAGCGGCCCGTGTCGAGCAGCGCCTGCGCATGCGCCACGTCCTGGCGCACCGCCTCCACGCGGGTGCGCGCCGCCAGGTCCTCTGGAGGGGGCACCGCGGCGGAGAGCGCCTCCACGTTCGCGCAGGCGGAGACGCCGCGCAGCGCATCCACCGCCTCCGCGCTGCGCTGCACCAGCGCCGCGTCCGCGTGCGCCAACTCCGCGCCCAGCGCGTCCACCGCCCGCAGGCGCCGGTCCAGGCACGACATGCGCAGCGCCAGGTGCGCCTCCGGCTGCTCACCCGTCACGCGCGTGGCCTCGCAGGCCTGGCGGTGCATGCGGCTCCACTCGGCCGCGTACGCATCCAGCGCGCGCTCCACCCGGTCGAAGGCGCCGTCCGCGTCCTTCGCGCCGCTCTTCTCGAAGGCCTCCGCCACCGCGGACTTCTGCGCGGGACCCCACACGCGGGCGAACAGCGCGGGCGCGCCGCTGCACGGCGTGGGCCGCACCCACGCGACGCCCACGCCCAGGAAGAGCCCGGCCACCACCGCGAGCGACCGCCCCGCCAGCTTCCTCCGCCCCGCCTCCGGGTCGCGCTCCAGCGCCGCCAGCAGCGCCTCCATGGACGCGAAGCGCTGCTCGGGCGCCACCGCCAGGCCCTGCGCGAGCACGCGGTGCACCCAGCCCGGGACGGCCGGATGCGCGGGCGGCTCCAGTTCCACGCGGGGCACCACCGCGCCCTGTGGAGCCCGCTGCGAGTCCAGCAGCGTCACCGCCATGCGCCGCAGCGTCCCCTCCTCGAAGGGGCGCTGGCCGGTGAGCGCCTCGTAGACGGACACGCAATAGCTGAACTGATCCGCGCGCGCGTCCGGGCCGCGTCCCGCGTACTGCTCCGGCGCCATGTACGCAGGCGTTCCCACCAGCGCGCCCGTCGCCGTGAGCCGCGTGTCGAGCGGCCCCTCCAGGAGCGCCGCCGCTGAAACCGCGGGCCCTCCTTCCGTGCCCACGCCCGCGTCGGACGCGATGCCGAAGTCCGTCACCCAGACGCCGCCATCCCGGCCCAGGAGCACGTTGTCCGGCTTGAAGTCGCGGTGCACCAGCCCCGCCGCGTGCGCCGCCGCGAGCCCCTGGCCCATGGCCCGGCACACCGCCAGCACCTGGCGCGGGGGATGCGGCCCCTCGCGCAGCCACTGCCGCAGCGTGCCGCCCTCCACCCGCGCCATGGCGATGAACACCCGGCCTTCGTGCGTGCCCACGTCGTGCACCGTCAGCACGTTCGGATGGGACAGGCGCGCCATGGCCTGGGCCTCGCGCACCAGCCGCAGCGCTCGGGCGTCCTCCTCCTCGTCCGGCAGCCGCCGCTCGTGCAACAGCTTGATGGCGACGGTGCGGCGCAGCTCCGGGTCGAACGCCTCGAAGACCTCGCCCATGCCGCCGCGTCCCAACCGCGCCAGCAACACGTAGCGGCCCACGCGCGTCGCATGGAGCGGACGCTCCGGCCCGCTGGAGTCACCCGTCGGGTGGCCCGTGTTCGGCGCCTGGGAACCGGTGTCTTGTTCGGGCCGGGAGGTCTTCATCACCCCCAGCCTACCCCAACCCGCCCTTTCCCATTATCCGCGCCTGCCCACCTGCTCCGGGTAGTGATTGTGAATGTGGTCAATGGCAGACGTTCCGCACGGCGGGAGACGCAGGCGGTCAAGCGTCCCAGGGCCGCTCGATTCGACGCGGGCCCGGGCGGTTGGGTATAGCGGCGCCCATGCCCACCCTCCTCCTCAGCGCCAGGGATCTGCGCGGCCTCTACACCGTCGAGCTCGGTCTGGAAGCCGTCGAACGTGCCTTCCTGGCCCACGGCCGCGGCGACGCGCTCATGCCTCCCAAGGTGTACCTGTCCCTGCCGAAGTACGAAGGCGACTTCCGCGCCATGCCCGCGTTCCTCGACGGCGCGGCCGGCGTGAAGTGGGTCAACGCCCATCCCCACAACCCGCGCAAGCACGGCCTGCCCACGGTGCGCGCCGTCTACATCCTCAGCGATCCGGACACCGCGTCCCCGCTGGCCATCCTGGACGGCACGCTGCTCACCGCGTGGCGCACCGGCGCCGCGGGCGGCATCGCGTCCAAGTACCTGGCCCGGAAGCAGCCCCGCACGCTGGGGCTCGTGGGCTGCGGCGTGCAGGCGCGAGTCCTCATCGACGCGCACCGCGCCCTCTTCGGGGACCTGGAGCTGCTCCTGGCGGACGTGTCCAACCAGGCCGCGGAGACCCTCCAGAAGGAGAAGGGCGGCCGCGTGGTGAGCCTCCAGGAGGCCTCCGGCGCGGACATCGTCTGCTCCGCCACGCCCGCGCGCGCCCCCGTGGTCCGCCGCGAGTGGGTCCAGCCCGGCGCCCACATCAACGCCATGGGCGCGGACGCCCCCGGCAAGCAGGAGCTGGATCCGCGCCTGCTCGTCGAAGGGCGCGTCTTCATCGACGACGCGGAGCAGGCGCTCCACTCCGGTGAGGTCAACGTGCCGCTGCACGACGGGCTGATCCAGGCCGAGCAGCTCGCCGGCACCCTGGGCGAGGTCGTCGCCGGCCGCAAGCCGGGCCGCACCGGCACCGAGGTCACCATCTTCGATTCCACCGGCCTCGCCGTGCAGGACGTGGCCCTGGCCCGCGCGCTCTACGACGTCGCGCTCGCCAGGGGCGTGGGCCAGAAGTTCGACCTGGTCGAGGGGGCCTGACGCCGTCCGGGCCACGCCCTCGATGACGCGGCCCGTCGGTACCCGGAAATGCAAAACATTCCGGGTGCACGCTTCCTGGGAGGAAAGCCCTGCTTTCCGCACATCCAAGGAGGCCCGTTTTGTCCCAGACATTGTCCATTCGCCGTGGAGACACGCTGAGCGCGCTCGCGCGCCAGCACGGCACGACGGTCGACGCGCTCGCCAAGGCCAACAACCTCAAGGATCCGAACAAGATCCTCGCCGGCCAGAAGCTCGTGGTGCCCGGGGGCGCGTCCCGTCCCCAGGGCACCACGGCCCAGACGACGCAGACGACGCAGCAGCCCACCCGCCAGGAGCAGACCTCCTCCCGGACCGCGGACGTCTTCACGCCCGCCCAGACGCCCACCACGAAGTCGGCGCAGACGTTCCAGGACCCCGTCCGCGCCGACAAGCGCTACCCGACCAAGGACGGCGTGCCCCTCTACAACCAGGGCGACTCCGACTGGGAGAACCGCCGGCTGGGCGGCGCCGGCACGGTGGACGCCAAGAGCCGTAACAGCGTCCAGTCGCAGGGCTGCGCCATCTCCTCCACCGCCATGGCGCTGAGCGCGCTCAGCGGCCGCACCATCACGCCCCGCGAGATGGACGCGTACCTGGACAAGAGCGGCGGCTACTCCGGCAACGCCGTGAACTTCGAGAAGACGGGCGGCGTGACGGGCAACGACCCGCGCATCACCGCGAAGCGCGAGCGCGGAACGATGTCACCCGCGCTCATCGACCAGAACCTCGCCGCCGGCAAGCCGGTGGTGCTGGGCGTGAACTACCGCACCAAGGACACCGCGCATCCGGACCACTGGATCACCATCACCGGCAAGAACGCGGACGGCACCTACCGCGCGAATGATCCGAACGGCGGCAAGCCCATCACCCTGCGCCGCGAGGGCAACTCACTGGTGGCGACCAGCGGCAACCCCTACCGCTCCTACGGTCAGGGCGTGACCTTCACCGGCGGCAAGCCGGTGCGCGCGGCGCCCCAGTCCTCCACGTCGGGCGACACCTTCGCCAGCGGTGGCGTCACCGGCAAGCCGAACCCCGCCACCGCGAAGGCCGGCGGCCAGGTGAACCTGGACGCGAAGCAGACCGGCCCGACCAACGCCGTGAACAACGACATCCTCGGCAAGGTGAAGACGATGGGCGCTTCCGCCGCGACGGCGAAGCAGGACAAGGCCCCGGCGGGCGTCGAAGGGTCGCGGAAGATGGCGGAGAACGACCGCTCTCGCCTGGAGAAGCACAAGGCCACCCTGCAGAAGGTGGCGAAGGAGACCGGCCTGCCCTCCGCGCTCCTCGCGGCCATCGCCAGCCGCGAGTCCCGTGGCGGCGGCGCGCTCAAGTCCGACGGCACCGCCAGGTATGACCCCAATGGCTACGGGCTCATGCAGATCGACAAGAAGCAGAACCCGCAGCTGATCAAGGGCGGCCCGTACAGCGAGGAGCACATCCGCGAAGCCGCGAACCTGCTCAAGCGCAACCTGGACACGATGAAGAAGGTCCACCCGGACTGGTCCGAAGCGGATCAACTCCGGGGTGCCGTCTCCGCCTACAACCGCGGCGTGGGTGAGAAGAGCCGCCCGGGCGTCTACGGCAACACCCCCGACGAGATGGACCGGGGCAACAAGGCCCGCGGCATCCACGCCTCCACCGGCGGCGACTACTCCGCCGACGTATGGGCCCGCGCCCAGTACCTGTCCGAGAAGGGCTTCTAGCCGTATCCCACCCGGTGCGTCCTCCTCGCGGGGAAGACCCCACAGGACGCCCGGGTGCGGTGTTGTGAGGCAAAAAAGAGAGCGCTCGCCGGCACCTTGGAGTTTTACCGGCGAGCGCCCCGGGCCGCGTGCCGACTGGCAGGGCCTCGTAAAGTCGCGGCGGATGTGAGCGGCCTTGAGCCCGACCCCACGCCACCTTCATGTTTCCTGCCGTCCGCCCCGCGTCCCGTGTCTCCGGGCCCCGCGCTCGGCGTCCGTTTCCTTCAAAAACCCCTGCGCACCGGCGGTGATTCCTGCCCGCCTGATCCGCCTTCACCAGGGTGGGCACGCTCGCTCTCACCGGCAACACCCGAGGCGCCATTACCACACCTTGCCCGGCAACCTCCACGAAAATCGCACTATTCCCATCTATAACCTGCGCACACGCAGGGCCTGACGGAAGAGCGCCTCCCCCTTCCTACGAACGCGCCCGCCCCCAATTGCTGAGGACGGGCGTGGATTATCCGGATCGGTCTGACATTTCCCGGCCCCGGGGGGCCGGTTTCAGCCTGGGGGCAGCCCTGCCACCTGGCGGTACAGCGCATCATGCCGGCGCACCATCTTCTCCAGGGACAGCTCCCGGGCGACGAAGCCCCGGGCGGCCTTGCCCATCTTCCGGGCCTCCTGGGGGTTGGCCAGCAGCCGCCGGAAGGCCTGGGCCAGCTGGGCGGGCCGCTCGGGCTCCACCACCAGGCCCCGCTCGCCGTCCGCGATGAGGTCCGGATTGCCGCCCACCCGCGTCACCACCATGGGCAGCCCCGCCGCCATGCCCTCCATCACCGCGTTGGACATGCCCTCCGCGGTGGAGCACAGGACGCCGAAGGTGGCCTGGCCGTAGACGGCCGGGACGTCGCTCCGGTGCTTGAGGAAGTGCACCCCGTCCGCCACCCCCAGGTCGTGCGCCATCTTCTCCAGCGCCGGCCGGCGCGGCCCGTCTCCCACGAACCACGCGTTCAGCTTCGTGCCCTCATGACGCAGCATGGCAAGCGCGAGGAGCAGGTCCTCCTGCCGCTTCACGGGGTGGTTCATGTTGGCCACGTGGATGACCGTGGGCACGCCGCCGGTGTCGGGCAGCGCGTCCTTGAGCCCTTCCGCGGCGCGCGCGTCGAAGCGCTGGAGGTCCAGGCCGTTGTGGATGACGGAGATGCGTGACTCCGGCAGCCCCTCCTCGTGGATGAGCAGCTGGCGGATGGCCTCCGCGTTGGCGATGACGTGGTCCGCCATGCGCGTCATCCGTGCGTGCAGCATGCGGCGGGCCTTGCCCTGCCAGTGGGACAGGTCCAGGCGGCCGACGATGACCTTCGCGCCCGCGAGCTTCGCGGCCGGCACCGCGACGATGCTGGAGTAGAAGTCGTGCACGTGCACCAGCTGCACCCGGTTGGCCTTGAGCCAGCGGGACATCCGGTGGATCTGCAGGAGCGTGTTGGGCTGGATGAGCGACCCGTTGAGGGAGAACACCTCCGGCGCGTGGCCCAGCTTCCAGACCGCCCCCATCAGCGGCCCTTCGTTCTCCAGCACCGACACCTGCAACTGGTAGCTGGAGGGCAGGCCTCGCAGCAGCTCCAGCACCTGGACCTCGGTGCCGCCAATGTGGAACGACCGGGTGAACTGCACCAGGCGGAGGGGCTCGTGCCCCATCCGCGCATCCTCACGCCGCATGCCCAGACCCCTCCCACGTGGCCACCGGCGCCTCATTCAGGGCCGGTTGCCTCCCCACCGCCAAGGCGCGCTCCCGTGCCTGCGCGATGCGGTGCGCGCTCGCGGCCAGGCCGAAGAGCACGTAGCAATGCGCGGACAGGATGTAGCCCGAGAACAAGTCACAGATGAGGTAGCCCGCCACCGACGCCGACAGCGCGCGCGCCAGCCACCCCATTTCCGAGTCCGCCGACGCGGCCACCGCCCCGCCCACGGCCCCGCCCGAGAACACCAGGAAGCACAGGAGGCCAATCCACCCGAGCT
This sequence comes from Corallococcus carmarthensis, assembly GCF_003611695.1. Classification (GTDB taxonomy): domain Bacteria; phylum Myxococcota; class Myxococcia; order Myxococcales; family Myxococcaceae; genus Corallococcus; species Corallococcus carmarthensis. Next base: position 8,649 of record NZ_RAWE01000144.1, read on the forward strand.
CCCCGATGACGTCGAGGAAGATGTTGTGCGCCACGTAGGCGCGGTGCGCCTCTGGCGGCGCGTACTGGAACCACGCGTAGCGGAAGCCGCCCGCGCCCACGCCCAGGAGCGGCCTGTCCAGGCTCATGCGGCTTGCCACCTGCCACGCGTACACGCGGCCCATGGCGGACGCGTCCTCGTGGAACGCCGCCACCGTCTCATTGCGCTCCCAGAAGCTCTTGGGCGCGAACACCGCCAGGCCCAGCACGAACACGCTGCCCAGCACGATGGCCTGCATGCGGCGCTTCTCGCGGATGGCCCACAGCGCCATCGCCACCGACAGACCGATGAAGCCGCCGCGCGAGTGCGACAGCACGATGGCCACCACCGCCAGCACCGCGGACATCGCGCACAGCAGGCGGAACACCCACGGCGTGCTCTTGCGCGCGAGGAACGCCACCGCGAGCGGCACCACCAGCACCATGTTCATGGCCATGTGGTTGGGGTCCGCGTACACGCCAACCCAGCGCGAACGGAAGCCCTCCACCATGTTCTCGCCGACGATGTACCAGTTGATGACGCCAATGGACGTCACGATGGCACCCAGCACCATCGCGCCGCACACCACCGCCAGCCGCTTGCTGTTGGTGATGACGTTGACGAGCGTCAGGTAGATGGCCGTGAGCTTCAAGAGCTCGATGCCCTGGAAGCGCGTCACGTCCGGGTTCACGCTCCACGCCACCGAGCAGAACGCCAGTGACGAGAACGCCAGCAGCGCGATGCCCCGCGAGCCGTCGAAGAAGAGAGGCTCCGCCTTGCCAATGCGGCGCATCACCATCAAGCCCGCGGCGAGCCCCGACGTGAGCAGCGCGAGCCGCAGCGGCTCCAGCGCGGGGATCCACTCACCCGGCACCGCGTACATCACCGCCGCGAACCCCGCGAGCATGTAGAAAGCCAGTACGTCGCGACGCTGTCCCTGCGCGCCCGGTCCCATGTACCCCACCCCTTCGCTGTCGGTCGCTCGTCCCGTCACACGCGTGCCCCTGGCCCTCGTGGAATGCCACTGGCTAGCAGGCTGCTAGCTCAGGGCTTTCGGTGTGCAGGCCGTGTGCTAGCAATCAGCTAGCGGGCGAGGGGCAAAGCAGCGCGCGTGCCAGGGGTTGGCGGCGGGCGAGGCCTGTATCTTCGGGCGGTTGCGGGATCGCCCTGGACCGGCGGGCCGGGCAAGGCTGAAAAAGCTACGGGACCGGCGCGCTCTCCATCGGTAGGACCGCGGAGGCGATCACGTCCAGCCGACCCTCGCGCAGCCACGCCGGGCCCAGCTCCGACAAAAGCCGCGCCAGCGTGGAGTTCACCACCCGACGCAATTCCTCACGCGCCGCTTCCGGCACCGAGGGGGACAGCGCCGCCACCGCGCGCTCCGCCGCGCTCGCGCGCAGGCGCGGGGCATCCGGGGTGCCTTCGAAGAGGCGCTGACCCAGCTCCACCGTGCGCCCCAGCGGCACGGGCCGCACGTCCACGCGCTCCTCCAGCACGGCCATGGACACGCCCGCCGCCCACAGCCGCTCCACGCCCAGCACGTCCAGCGACACGCCGAAGCGCGCCAGCACGGTGCGCGCCGTGTCCTCGGTGCCGCCCAGGAGCGCGCCCAGCGCCGCGACCTGGCCTTCCGCCCGCGCGAGCAGCGCCTCCGAACCGGCCACCTCGCGCAGCGAACGGAACGGCACGGCTTCCGCGCCCGGGACGCGCAGCGCCCTGCGGGGACGCTTGCGCCGGAGGGCCTCCAGCGCGGCGGCCTCCTCCGGGAGCACCAGCGGCACGTCGTCCAGCTTCACGAAGGGCACCTTGAAGAGGCGGTCCGCGCGGTACTTGAGCTGGAGCGTCAGCGTGAAGCCCACCTGGAAGACGCGGCGCAGGGGCGTGTCGCGCAGCACGTCCGGCGCCTTCGCGGGGTCGCCGCCCGTCAGGTGCTCCAGGCCCAGCGACAGGTAGTCGCGCACCCATTCGCCCACGCGGCGCACGGCGTCCAGGTCACCCGGGTCGCCCAGCTCCGCGACGAGCACCGCGTTGGCCACTTCCCGCAGCTCGTCCTCCGCGTTCATCCGCTCCACGTCGGACAGGTCCCGGAAGGCGGCCTCCAGGTAGTCCACGTGACCGCCCGAGGCGGTGAGCGCCGGCGTCCCGGGCCCCGTGGGGCGCGGCGGCACGTCCACGCGGCTGAAGAGGGCCAGGGCGTCCTCCAGCGTGGGGAAGCCCAGGTCGGCCAGGCGCGCGCGGCGGAACTGGAACGCGGTCTCCTCCAGCTCGGAGGGAATCTCCCAGCGCACGGCCTCGAAGAGGCGCACGGCTTCGAAGGGGTTCTCCGCGATGAGGTCGTTGACGAGCGCGCGCATGGCGGACATCTCCACGCCCTCCACCTTCAGCTCCACCAGGTAGCGCCCTTCCGGGGTCTCCATCGTCATCCCCTGCGGGTTGACGTCCGGGTTCTCCTCCAGGTCGTGGACGACGGTGAACTCCTTGAGGAGCGTCTCCACCACCTCCAGGTCCACCGCGTGCACCTTGCGAAGGAAGTCCTCCTGCTCGTCCCCGCGCGCGGCGCGCAGCCACGTCAGCACCGCGTGCGGATCCAGCTTGTCCTTCGCCCAGCCCCCCAGGTCCACGAAGGTGCGGAACTGCGCGGGCGACGCCAGCTGCACGAGCTCCGTCGTGTCCGCCAGCCCCACTTCCTGGATGGTGACGTAGAGGTCTTCCGCGGGCAGCGAGCGCACCAGCGCGGCCGTGTCCTCCGCATCGAAGAGCGCCGCCACCCGCTGGCGCGGAGACAGGCGCATCAACCGCTGACGCTCCTCGCGGGGAGCGAGGAGCGAACCACCTGGACCGTTCGTCTTGCCGTTCTGGGACACGCCGGGGGTGCTACCACAGCGAGAGCGGCCCGGCAGCCTCAGACGCGGGTGGCCTTGCCGAAGGTGTCCAGCAGCGTGCCCCAGACCTCCTCCACGCCCAGCTTCTCCGTGGAGGAGAACGGGATGACCGCCTCGCGGGGCAGCTCCAGCTGGGCGGCCAGCTTGTGCAGCTGGGGCTTGCGCTGCGCCTTCGTCAGCCGGTCCACCTTGGTGGCCACGACGAGGATGCGGCGGTTGTGCTCCTGGAGGTAGTCCAGCGTCTGCAGGTCCTCCGGCGAGGGGCCCACCTCCGCGTCGATGATGCTCACCACCACCTCCAACCGGTGCCGGTTCTTGAGGTAGGTGGTGATCATCTCCTGCCACTGGGCCTTGTCCGCCTTGCTCGCCTTGGCGAAGCCGTAGCCGGGCAGGTCCGCCAGGCGCACCGTGTGGCGCACGCCGTCGCGGTCCAGGTCCACGTCGAAGAAGTTGAGCGTACGGGTACGCCCCGGCGTGTTGGACACGCGCACCAGCTTCCGCCGGTTCGTCAGGGCGTTGATCATGGACGACTTGCCGACGTTGGAGCGGCCGACGAAGGCCACCTCCGCGGCGTGGTCCGTGGGCAGCCCCTTGAGCTCCACGGCGGTGGTGACGAAGCGGGAATCGAGGATTTTGATCAAGCGGAGGTCACTTACTTCTTCGCCGTGGCGGGAGCCGGCGTGGAGGGGGCCGCGTCCGCGCGGGTCTGCTTGCGGGCGCGTTCGGCGGACCAGTGGTCGATGGCCTTCAGCGCTTCCTTGAAGTCGAACGGGCGCAGGGACGGCGAGGAGGCGTCATGGCAGGTGCGGCACTGCTTCTCCGACGGGTCCACCAACCCCACCAGGCGCGCCAGCTCCGGGTCCTTCATCACGTAGGACGGCGAGTAGTACTGCCCGCCGCCGTGGCACGTCTCGCAGGTGACGGCCGCCAGCTGCTGCTCCGCCTGGTCCGGCGCGTGGCAGGACAGGCAGCGCGCGTCCTTCTTCTGCCCTTCCGCCAGCGTCTCGGTCGCACGGGCGTGCTTGGACTTCATCCACGCGTCGTACGCCTCCGGGTGGCAGCCCTTGCAGCTGTCGGGGCCCGTGAAGTCCGCGGCGCCGGCGAGGCCGCCGGAAACGGCGAGCAGGAGGGCGGAAAAGACCCGGAAGGCACGAGAACGCATGCCTTGAGCACGTAGCAGAGGCCCCTGGAGGGGGCAAGGCGTCTCGTTCGTGATTGAATACCGGGTGGACAGGCGCGTGCTTGAGGTAACGGACCTTGAGACGTGCCCGCCTGATCCGCTAGGGAGGAGTCGAGATGCGGACCCCCGTGATTGCCGTTTTGTTCGCCGTTGCCGTCGCTGCCGTCTCCCTGCCTGCTTTCGCCAAGCCGTGGCAGGGCATCGAGCCCGGGTCCTCCAAGAAGGAGGACGTGGTGAAGAAGTTCGGGGAGCCATCCCGGACCATGAGCCAGGAGGGCAAGGAGATCCTGGCCTACTTCGCCAAGGAGGCCATCAAGGGCACCACCCAGGCCCAGTTCAAGGTGGACCCGGCCACCCAGCTGGTGGAGCGCATCGACGTGTTCCCCGGGCCCGTCATCGAGAAGGACACCATCGAGAACAGCTACGGCCCCGCGTGCCCGGCCGGCGCCATGCCCGCCACGCCCTGCTACCTGCGCAAGCTCACGGACGACTTCCGCACGTACTTCCTCTACGTGAAGCTGGGCGTGGCCATCTTCTTCAACGAAGACGGCAAGACGGTGCAGTCCTTCGTCTTCACCACGCCCAAGGCCGCGAAGTAACCCGTGCACGTCTTCGGCCTGACGGGCGGCATCGCCTCCGGCAAGAGCACGGTGAGCCGGATGCTGCGCGAACTGGGCGCGCGCGTGCTGGACGCGGACGTGCTCGCCCGGGAGGTCGTGGAGCCTGGGACGCCGGGCCTCCAACGCATCGACGAGCGCTTTCCCGGCGTGGTGGGCCCCGACGGCCGCCTGGACCGGGTGAAGCTGGGCGCGCACATCTTCGCGGACCCCGCTGAAAGGGCCGCCCTCAACGCCATCGTGCACCCGGAGGTGCGCGCCCTCTTCCTCCAGAAGCTCCAGGCGCTGGAGGCCGAGGGCGTCACCCACGCCGTCTACGACGTGCCGCTGCTCATCGAGACCGGACTGCACCAGGTGATGGAGGGCGTGGCCGTGGTGTGGGTGCCGCGCGAGGTGCAGAAGGCGCGGCTGATGGCGCGCGACGGGCTGGACGCGGCCCAGGCGGAGGCGCGGCTCCAGGCGCAGATGGCGCTGGATGACAAGCGCGCGCACGCGACGTGGGTCATCGACAACAGCGGCGCGCCGGAGGCCACCCGTCCGCAGGTGGAAGCGGTGTGGCGGGCGATGCTCGCGCAAGGCTGACGGGCGGGTATGCTGCGCCTCGCATGAGCGAGACGTCGACGACGCGGCACGGCAGGCCCGGCACCTACTTCATCACCGGCTACCCGGGGTTCATCGGCAAGCGGCTGGTGGAGCACATCGCGCGGGAGGACCCGCAAGGGCACATCTACGCGCTCGTGCAGCCCAAGGCCTTCAAGGAGGCGCAGTCGCTCGCGGCGAAGGTGACGGGCGCGCGCGTGGAGCTGCTCACCGGTGACGCGGTGGACATGCACCTGGGCCTGTCCGGCGAGGAGTACCAGCGCCTGTGCGAACAGGTGACGGACATCTTCCACCTGGCCGCGGTGTCGCAGCTGGGCGTGCCCAAGGAGACCGCGTGGCGGGTGAACGTGGACGGCACGCGCAACCTGCTGGAGCTGGCGCGCGACTGCGAGAACCTCTCCCGCTTCAACTACTTCTCCACCTGCTACGTGTCCGGCGACCGCGTGGGCGTCATCGCCGAGGACGAGCTGGACCGGGGCCAGTCCTTCCGCAACGCCTACGAGGAGACGAAGTTCCAGGCGGAGCGGCTGGTGCAGCGCGCGGCGGCCACCCTCCCCGTCACCATCTTCCGTCCGTCCAGCGTGGTGGGGGACTCGCGCACGGGCGAAATCGACCGCTTCGAGGGCCCCTACTACCTGGGCATCCTGCTCGTCACGTCCCCGCTGGTGGTGCCGCTGCCCCTGCCGGGCAACGGCGTCGCGCCGCTCAACGTGGTGCCGGTGGACTTCGTGGTGGAGGCCGTGTGGCGGCTGTCGCGGGATGGGCGCGCGAAGGGGCGCACCTTCCACCTGGTGGACCCCAACCCCATGAGCGCGCGGCGCGTGTACGAGCTCATCGCGGAGAAGGCCCACAAGCGGCTGCCGCGCTTCAACCTGTCCGCGCGCGCCGCGGACGTGATGCTGCGGCTGCCCGTGCTGGAGAAGCTGGCCCGGCCCCAGCGCGCCGCCATCAGCTACGTGAACCACCTGGCCATCTACAATTGCCACAACACGCTGGAGCTGCTCGACGGCACCGGCGTGCGGTGCCCGCCGCTGTCGTCGTACCTGGATCAGCTCGTCGCCTACGTCCGTGAGCAGTACAAGCAGCGCAAGGAGGGCGCGGAGGTGGAGGATCCGCTCGACCACGGACCGCTGCCATCGCACGACGAAGGCGCGGCGCCCCGCTCGCGGCGCTGAGCAGGATTGGCGCCCGCACGCAAGGTGCGGCGCGGCGCCCGTTGACACACCCGCGCCCGCCTGGCTGCTACGGCTTATTCCAGACTGACAATTGTTACTGGGTTGCTAACGCAAAGTTGCAAGGGCCCCCCTCTTTTCAACGAAACAGTGTCCTGGTTAGCATGCGCTCCCACTGAACCTGCCGCGGTGAAAACAACCGCGGCCCGGAAGAGTGGGTTGGAGAGCAGCGCTTGCCGGTGACCGTTGACAGCAGATTCGAGTGGGCCGCCCCGGGTTCGGGTGTGGCGCCCCGGCTGTCCGGCCTGACGAAGCGCTTCGCACCCATCCTGCTCGCGCCTCGCGCCCTGCCTTTCCACGCGGTCCCCCGCCCTCGCGTCGTCGATGCGACCTCTGGCGTTGGGAAGCGTTTCCTATCGGGCTGTTGTCCACCCACGGTCCGCCATCCTTGAGGGAGGCCCGCCACCCCCGGCGGTCCGCTCCTCATGCAGTCGTCGTCACTCGCAGTCCCCTCGTCCGGTAGTTCATTACCCCCAAGAAGGAAGGCGCATGCGTCTCAGGGAAAAGCTGTTGACCAGCCTGCTGCTGGTGCCCATCGCGGGTACCAGCGCGTGGGCCAAGGAGCGGTCGAACTACGACGCGTTCCTGGAGCAGCGGGAGTCCCGCTCGCTCGCCGTGGATTCGAACACGGCGGTGTCCCGCGGACTTCGCATCGAGCAGACCGAGCAGCGGCTCGGCGTGCCCACGTTCGCATGGGCGACGCAGGACGGTGCGCAGTCCAAGTCCGTCATCCGCTCCGGCATGACGGCGGAGAGCGCGGCGCGCGCGCACCTGCAGGCCGTGGCGGACAACTACCGCCTCACGCGTGACGACGTCGCGGGCGCCAGCCTGCGCTCGATGCACAACACCGGCAAGGGCGCCATCATCGCGACCTTCAACCAGTCGGTGGGTGGCATCCCGGTCTTCCGCAACGAGATCAAGGTCGTCATGGGCCAGGACCTGCGCCTGGTGGCCGTGAGCGGCTACCTGGCCCCGTCCGAGCTGGCGCTCTCCGCGCGCTCCAAGGCGCGTGGCGGCTTCAACCTGGGCGCGGCGGACGCGGTGTCCGGCGCGTTCAAGGACCTGACGGGCTCCGGCACGCAGGCCACCTCGTTCGTCAACGCGGGCACGAAGGGTGACTTCACCTTCTTCGAACTGGCCCCGTCCACGAAGTCCGCGCTGCCGCAGGACCTGGCCACTCCGGCCCGCGCCCGGCAGGTGTACTTCATGCTGGCCGGCAAGCTGGAAGCGGCCTGGTACGTGGAAGTGAACGCGGGCCCCAAGGCCGCGCGCTCCAGCGAGTACTACGGCTACGTGGTGTCCGCGGCCAGCGGCGAGATCCTCTTCCGCAACAACCTGTCCGCGGACGCGGGCACGGCCTTCACGTACAAGGTCTGGGCGGACACGGCGTCTCCGTTCATCCCGGAGGACGGTCCCCAGGGCAACGACGCGACCCCGCACCCCACGGGCACGCGCGACGGCTTCCAGGCCCCCCTGGACCGCCCGGCGCACGACATCAGCCTGGCCAACAGCCCCTACAGCAAGAACGACCCCTGGCTGCCGGCCAACGCCACGCAGACCACGGGTAACAACGTGGACGCGTACGCGGACCGGAGCGAGCCGGACGGCTTCCAGCCCGGCACCAACGACCTCCGCGCGGAGACGACGAGCGACAACACCTTCGCGTACGTCTACGACACGACCAAGGCCCCGGGCTCCAGCACCGAGCAGATCAAGGCCTCGGTGGTGAACCTGTTCTACGTGAACAACTTCCTGCACGACTGGTTCTACGACTCCGGCTTCGACGAGGCCTCGGCCAACGCCCAGTCGTTCAACTTCGGCCGCGGAGGCGTGGAGGGCGACCCCATCCAGGCCCAGGCGCAGGACTACGGCGGCCGCAACAACGCGAACATGAGCACGCCGGCGGACGGTGCGTCGCCGCGCATGCAGATGTACGTGTTCGACGGTACGCCCGTGCTGTCCGTCACGGCGCCCGCGTCGCTGGCCGGTATCTACGAGGCCGGCGCCGCCGCCTACGGCACGCAGGCGTACGACATGGCGGGGGAAATCAAGGCCACCCCGACGGCGAACCCGCTGGGCTGCACCCCGTTCGATGCGGGCTACTTCACCGGGAAGATCGCCCTCATCGACCGCGGCTCGTGCAACTTCATCATCAAGTCGCTCAACGCCCAGAACGCGGGCGCGATCGCCACGGTCATCGCCAACAACGCGGCCGGCAGCCCCATCAGCATGGCCGGCAACGGCACGGATGACGCCAAGATCAAGACGCCGTCCCTGATGATCACCCAGGCCGCGGCCACCGCGTGGAAGGCGGCGCTGGCCACGGAGGCGGTGTCCGTGAAGTTCCTGCGCGAGCCGAACCAGGACCGCGACGGCACGCTCGACAACGGCATCATCGCCCACGAGTGGGGTCACTACATCAGCAACCGCCTCATCGGTAACGCCGCGGGCCTGAGCAACAACCAGGGCCGTTCGATGGGCGAGGGCTGGGGCGACTTCCACGCCATGCTGATGCAGGTGCGCGAGTCGGACCGGACCAAGCCGGGCAACAGCAACTGGCAGGGCGTCTACAGCACCGCGGGCTACGTCACCAGCGGTGGCAAGAACCAGGGCTACTACTACGGCATCCGCCGCCTGCCCTACTCCACGGACACGAGCAAGAACGGCTACTCGTTCCGCCACATCGCCAACTACACCGCCCTGCCGCCGGACGTGACGTCGGCGACCACCACCTCCAACAGCGAGGTCCACAACAGCGGTGAGGTGTGGGCCACTTCGCTGTGGGAGTGCTACGCGAGCCTGCTGAACGCGCACCCGTTCCAGGAGGCGCAGGACCGCATGAAGCGGTACCTGGTCGCGTCCTACAAGGCGACGCCGAACGCGCCGACCTTCACGGAAGCGCGTGACGCGGTGCTGGCCGTCGCGCTGGCGAGCGATCCGGCGGACTACCAGCGCTTCGTGGCGGCCTTCGCCAAGCGCGGCCTGGGCTTCGGCGCCAAGTCGCCGGACCGCGACGCGTTCGACCACATCGGCGTGGTGGAGAGCTTCGCCGCGGGCGGCAACCTGGAGGTCACCGACATCTCGCTGACCGACGGCGTCGCCGGCTGCGACCAGGACGGCATCCTGGACATCGGCGAGCAGGGCCTGCTGAAGATCACCGTGCGCAACACGGGCGGCAACGGGCTGAGCGCCTTCTCCGGCACCGTCAGCAGCACCAGCACCACGGCGACGCTGGAGTTCCCGAACGGCGCGGCGATCAACGTCCCCGCCCTGTCGCGCGGCGCCCAGGCCACCGTCACGGTGCCCGTCAACGTCACCGCGGTGTCCGGCTCGCCCGCGCGCGCCGGCATCAAGGTCGCCTTCGACTCCACCGAGATCCCGGCGTCGTCGAAGACCGCGACGTTCGATCCGCGCGTCAACTACGACAACGTTCCCACGACCAGCGACACGGAGACGTTCGAGTCCGGCCTGTCCGCGTGGAAGGTGTCGCAGAACCTGTCGTCCTCTGGCGACTGGACGCTGTCCGGCACGCCGGCCAACCGCTACGCGCACGGCAAGGACCCGGGGACCAACGCGGAGACCACCATCACCAGCCCCTGGCTGTCGGTGGATGACGCGGCCGACTTCGTGATCAGCTACAAGTACCGCCACTCCTTCGAGTACGACTCCAACGCCTCCTACGACGGCGCGGTGCTGGAGTTCACGGTCGACGGCATCGACTGGATCGACCCCTGGGATCTGTACCCGGTGGTGGACGCGGATCCGGGCTACACGGACTACATCGCCGCGGGCGGCGGCAACCCCCTCGAGGACCGCGCTGCGATGGCGGGCATGAGCGCGGGCTTCCCGGCCTTCGCGACCGCGAGCATCAACTTCGCGGACTTCTTCCCCAGCCTGGGCCTCAAGAACGTCCGTTTCCGCTTCCGCATCGGTTCGGACGTGGGCGTGGGCGGATACGGCCTGGACCTGGATGACGTGAAGTTCACGGGCGCCACGGTGGCGTTCTCCGGCCAGGCGGATCAGCCGGCCTCCACTGGCACGTGCAATGTGCCCCCGGTGGCCAACGCGGGTCCGTCGCGCGTGGGCACTGCGGCGGTCGCCGAGGGCACGCTCGTCGGCGGCGTCCTCAACCGCACCACCATCACCCTGAACGGCACGGGCAGCATCGACCCGGATGCCGTCGCGGGCGACGCGCTCACCTACAGCTGGACGCAGGTCGGTGGCGCGACGCCGGTCACGCTGGACGGCGCGGACACCGCGACGCCGAGCTTCGTGGCGGACGTGGACTACACCGACGTCATCACCTTCCAGCTCGTCGTCACCGACGCGGCTGGCAAGGCGAGCGCCCCGAAGACGGTGGACATCCAGATCCTCAACGTGAACCAGCTCCCTGTGGCCGCGGCCTCCGCGCCGGCCACGGTGAACGAGGGTGACACGAACGTGACGCTGGATGCCTCGGCCTCCACGGATCCGGATCCGATCCACGCGAACACCCTGACGTACTCCTGGGTACAGACGAGCCCCGCGACGCCCAAGGCGACGCTGACCAACGCCACCAAGGCGAAGGCGACGTTCACGGCGCCGGAAGTGACGGCGGACACGCAGCTGACCTTCACGGTCACCGTGACGGACAGCAGCGGCGCGAAGGCCACCAAGGCCGTCGCCGTGACGGTGAAGAACGTGGACCGCGCTCCGATGGCCAACGCCGGCGCGGACTTCGACGCGGATGCCCGCTCCACGGTGACGCTGACCGGCTCCGGCTCGGATGCGGACGGCACGGCGGTCACCTACCTGTGGGAGCAGACGTCCGGCACGTCGGTGACGCTGACGGGGACGGACACGGCGACGGCGACCTTCACGGCGCCGGACGTCAGCGCCCCCACCGAGCTCACCTTCAAGTTCACGGTGGCCTCGGGCGGCCAGACGGTCTCCGACCTGGTCAACGTGACGGTGCGCAAGGCCAACCGCTTCCCGGTGGGCCAGGCTCCGGCCGCCATCACCGCGGACGAGGGCAGCAACGTGGTGCTGGACGCTTCCGGCATCACGGATCCGGACGGTGACACGCTCACCTACACCTGGGCGCAGGTCGGTGGCTCCACGGTGCAGACCACGGGCGCGGGCACGGCGCAGCTGAGCTTCACCGCCCCGCAGGTCCAGGCCGACACGGCCGTGGCCTTCAGCCTGACCGTGACGGACTCCGACGGCGCCGCTGCCGGCCCGTTCGTCTACACGGTGAACGTGAAGCAGGTGAACCAGGCGCCGGTCGCCAAGACCCGGGTCATCTCGGGTGTGCGCGGCGGCGAGCTGGTGAAGCTGGATGCCTCCACGTCCACGGATCCGGACAACGAGACGCTGACCTACACCTGGACGCAGACGGGTGGCCCGTCCGTGACGCTGACTGGCGCCACCACCGCCGAAGCCAGCTTCACCCCGCCCGCGAAGAAGACGCTGGAGAACTACGCCTTCACCGTGACGGTGAAGGACGCGGCCGGTGCCACCAGCACCGCCGAGCAGAAGGTCTCCGTGCCGAAGTCCGACGACGACGGCGGCGGCTGCTCCTCCACGGGCGGCTCCGCTGGCGGCATGGCGCCGCTGATGGCGCTGTTCGCGGCGATGGCGCTCGCGCGCCGTCGCAAGGCGTAAGCCGGCGCTTCGTCCTGAAGTCCTGAAGTGACGGGGGGCGGTCCTCACTCGGTGGGGGCCGCCCCCTTCTTCATTTCCGGCGGGCGTCCACGAAACAAGGGATGCGGTAGGCTTCCGCGCCTCATGGCACGCACGTTCCAGGTGGGAGACACCTTCACCCACGTCCGCCAGTGCGACCGGCTGCGGCCGGTGTATTACGCGGGCGCTTCCGGGGACTACAACCCCATCCACATCGACCCGGAGGTGGGAAAGCTCGCCGGCTTCAACGGCGTCATCCTCCAGGGGCTCTGCACGCTGGGCTGGGCCGTGGAGGCCGTGGCCGTCTTCGTGGGGGACCCGGGGCTCGTGCGCCGCGTGAAGGTGCGCTTCTCCCGGCCGGTGCTCCCCGAGGACACCGTCACCTTCCAGGGCCGCGTCACCGCCGTCGCGGACGGCCGGCTGACGACGGAAGTCACCGCCACCAACCAGCGCGGCGAGCCCGTCCTCCGGGGCGCCGTCGTCGAAACCTCGCTCGGATAGCCATGGCCCTGGATCCCAAGTTCGTCGGCCGTGCCTACGGCCCCTTCACCTACGAGATTGGCCGGGAGAAGCTGCGCGAGTTCTCCCTCATCCTCGGCGGCTCCGTGCCCTCCGCGGGCACCTTCGGCGAGCCCCCGGCCCACGTGAGCCCCCTGCTGTATTCGCAGGAGGCGGCCCAGGCCGGCCCGTACGGTGACGTCATCGCCTTCCCCAGCTTCGCGGTGGTGTTCGCCATCCGCCCCTTCAGCGCCGCCATCGCGGATCCGGAGCTGGGCGTGGACCGCGTGCGGCTGGTGCACGGCGAGCAGGAGCTGGAGTTCCTGGGCGTGATGCGCCCCGGAGACGTGCTCACCACCACGGGCCAGATTTCAGAGCTGTACCGCAAGGCCGGGATGGACTTCCTCGTCGTCACCACGGAGACGCGCAACGCGAAGGGCGAGCCCGTGGTGCGCGGCGTGTGGACGGCCGTCATCCGCCCCGCGTGACGCGAAGGCGCGCGGCCTACTCGCCGGGGGCGATGATGCCCTCGTCGAGCAGCTGCGCGAGGATGCGCGCGGTGTCCAGGCGCGACATGCCCGACAGCGCGAAGAGGTCGTCGAAGCTCACCTCGCCGTCAATCTGGGCCAGCACGAAGCCCGCGCGGTGGTCCAGGTTGAGCCAGATGATGTCGTCCGGCTGCAACCGCACGCGCGGCTTGCGGTTCAGGTCCCCCAGGCGGGCCTCCAGCATGGACACCAGGATGCGCTCGCTGCGGTCGCGCAGCGCCTCCACGCGCGGGTTCTCCGGCGCCAGCGACTGCGCCCGGCGCAAGAGCTCCACCGCGCCGGAGTGATCATCCAGCGACAGCAGGTCCTCCGCGCCTCGCAGCAGGCTCTCCACCTCCGACCCCTCCGGCAGCCCGCCCGCCGGCGTGAAGGTGTCCGGCAGCCCGAACTCCTGCGTGCGGTGCGCCTCCGCGATGAGGTCCAACGCGTCGCCGCGCATCCCCGTGCCTTCGGGCAGGCTCACGGATTCGCGCACCGGGGCCTCCACGGGGCCCGGCGTGGAGGGACCGGCATAGGCGCCCCAGTCCACCTCCTGGTCGGGGCTCGCCAGGTTCCACCCGGTGTCCCCGCCGCCGGAGGCTGACGGCTCCAGCGTGCCGTCCCGCCCCAGCAGCCGGCGCGCGCGCGCGTTGCCGGGGTCCAGCTCCAGGGCCCTCGCGAACAGCTTCTCCGCCCCGGCCATGTCGCCACTCAGTCGCAACAGCAACCCGGCTTCGACCAGCGCCTTGGCCCGGAGCGCGTTCATGGGCTACCTCCCCGGCGTTCCGCGCGGGCCTGCCGAGCGCAACACCGGCAGGCTCTGGGCCAGGGCCTCGCAGGCCCGGGTGAGCGCGCCCACGTCCTCCACGCCGCGCGCCTGGCGCGCCTGGTCCAGGGCGGCTTCCGCGCGGGCCACGACGTCGGGCGACAGGCCTCCGGCTCCGGGCATGAGCCGCACGCGGGAGAGCGCGTCCACCAGGTCGCGGGCCAGGATGTCCAGCTCCACGCGCTTGGACTTCAGCTCCTCCGTGTTGCGCGCCGCCACCAGCCAGTCGCGCTGCTCGTCCATGATGCGGCGCAGCTCGTCCTCGGTGAGGCCACTGGAGGCGGTGACGATGATGGACTGGCGCAGGCCCGTGTCGCGGTCGCGCGCGGACACCGACACGATGCCCTCCGCGTTGATGTCGAACGTCACCTCGATTTCGACCTGGCCACGAGGCGCCTCGCGCAGGCCGGTGAGGAGGAATTCGCCCAACAGCTCGTTGTGGTGCGCGAGCTCGTGCTCGCCCTGGAGCACCATGATCTTCACCGTGCGCTGGAAGTCCTTGGAGGTGGCGAACACCTCCGTGGCGGACGTGGGCACGGTGGTGTTGCGCGGAATCAGCCGCCGCACGTAGCCGCCCGCGATGGCCACGCCCATGCTCTGCGGCGTGACGTCCAGGAGCAGCAGCTCACTCTCCTGCCCCACCAGCGCGTGCGCCTGGATGGCGGCGCCCAGGGCCACGACCTCCTCCGCGTGCACGCCCTTGCAGGGCTCGCGGCGGAAGTACTGGCGCACCTGCTCCACGATGCGGGGCATGCGCGACATGCCCCCCACGAGGATGACCTCCTTCAGGTCGGACGGGCGCACCTTCGCCTCGCCCAGGACCTCCGACGTGATGCCCACCAGGCGCTCGCCCAGGTCCGCGGTGAGTTCCTCCAGCTTCTCGCGGGTGAGCGTGGACTGCAGGTGCAGCGCGGCGCCTCCGCCCGGCGGCGTGCAGATGAAGGGCAGGTGCAGCTGCGTCTCCTTCACCGACGACAGCTCCACCTTCGCCTTCTCCGCGGCGTCCTTCAGCCGCTGCAGCGCCATGCGGTCCTTGCGCAGGTCGATGCCGTGTTCCTTGGCGAAGCCGAACACCATCCACTCGATGATGCGGTGGTCCCAGTCCTCGCCGCCGAGGAAGGTGTCACCGCCGGTGGCCACCACGTCGAAGATGCCGTTGTTGATCTCCAGCACCGACACGTCGAAGGTGCCGCCGCCCAGGTCCAGCACGGCGATCTTCCCGTTCACCGTGCGCCCGAAGCCGTAGGCCAGCGCCGCCGCGGTGGGCTCGTTGATGATGCGCAGCACCTCCAGCCCCGCGATGCGGCCCGCGTCCTTGGTGGCCTGGCGCTGCCCGTCGTTGAAGTAGGCCGGCACGGTGATGACGGCCTGGGTGACGGGCCGGCCGAAGTGCGCCTCCGCGTCCGCCTTCAGCTCCGCCAGGATCATGGCGCTGACCTCCGGCACGGCGAGGTCGCGGCCCGCCAGCCGGACGCGCACGTCGTCATGCTGGCCGCACACCACCTGGTAGGTGAGCGCGCGCAGCGCGTCCTGCACCGGGTGCGAGGAGAACTTGCGGCCGATGAGGCGCTTCGCCGCGGACACCGTCTCCTGCGGGTTGGTGATGGCCTGCCGTTTGGCGATGCCGCCCACCAGCCGCTTGCCGTTCTTCGACACCGCCACCACGGACGGGGTGAGGGGCTGGCCGGTGCGGTTCTTGATGATGATGGGCTGACCGTCCTGCACCGTGGCGACGAGGCTGTTCGTCGTCCCCAGGTCGATGCCAATCAGCGGTTCGGACTCAGCAGCCATGGGGACGCATGCACCTCATCACGTGAACGTCCAGCGCAGCTTCTTGAGGGCGGCGCGAGCGTCGGCGTTGTCGGGGTCCAGGCGCACGACCTCCTCGAAGTGGTGCTTGGCCTGCTTCTTCTGCCCCGCCACCAGGAGCACATGGGCGAGCAGCAGCTGGTAGTCCGCGCGCCCCGGCTTCAACTCCACCGCGCGCTGCGCGAGCTTCAGCACCTCCTGCGCGTCCTGCGTCAGCTCCCGCCCCACGCGCGCCGCCTGGAAGGCCGCCTCCGGGTTGTCCGCGTTGAGCGACACGGCCAGCTTGTAGGCCGCCTGCGCGCCGGCGAAGTCGCCGCGCATCTCCATCTCCTGGCCGCGCTCCACCTCCGCCTGCGCGCGGTGCAGGTCGTGCTTGCGCCGCGCATCCACCAGCAGCTGGGCGACCTCGCGGTTCTTCGGGTCCAGGCCCAGCACGTGGTTGAAGTCCTGGTAGGCCCGCTCGAAGTCCCCGCGCGAGGTGGCCGCCTTGCCCCGGGCGATGAGCTCCGTGAGCTTGTGGCTGCGGGCCATGTACGGGTGGCGAGCGAAGCGGGCCTGGCGCTCGGCGCGGCGGGCCTCGGACTCCGGATCATCCGCGGGCGCCGCGGCGGGAGCCGGCACCGTGGCGAAGGACCCCGAGGGCGGGCGCGCGCCCGAAGCGGCGGGAGGCTGCGTCACCGCGAAGGAGCCGGAAGACGTACGCGGACTCGGCGCGGCGGGCGGCGGAGTGGCCGGAGCGCGTGCGGCCGGGG
>NZ_RAWE01000145.1 GCF_003611695.1 Corallococcus carmarthensis
GAGACAGGATGTGGGGGTTGGCGGGCGGGACAGGGCTCATGAAGTTCCTCACGCTTGAGTCTATTCGTGAGGCCGGGGCAATGCGCAGGGACTTGATCCACCACGGCCCCCGTCCGCTCGCGAACTAAGCCTGCTCACCAGCCGTGCGGCCCTCGAGCGTCTCGATGGCCGCACGCACGGCGGGCGGCACCGGCACCTTCTCGTGCGTGGCATAGCGCAGCGTCACGATGATGGAACCCCCGCGCGTGTAGAGCACCCCGTCGTCCGCGCCCGCCACCGCGTGCTCGAAGGTGATGGAGGAGTTGCCCACGCGCGTGACGCGTGCGCCCGCCACCAGGTTCACCGGGAATACCACCGGCTTGAGGTAGTCCGCGTGCGTGTTCGCCAGGATGGGCCCCACCCCGTCCGCCATGGTCGTGTCCGCGCCCGCGCCGGACGGCCCCACCAGCCCGATGCGGGCCATGTACGCGATGCGCGCGGACTCGAACCACGTGAACGTCCGGGCGTTGTTGACGTGCCCGAACGCGTCCATCTCGCTCCAGTGCACGGGGAAGGGCACGACGACGGGGAAGTCCTTCAGGGCAGCGTTCGGCATGCCCCCCAGGGTCGCAGGGACCATCCCGCCAGGGAACGGAAACCACGCCTGCCTGCTCTCCAGGAGCACTGGGCAGGCATGCTAAGCCAGGGGTCCATGGCTCTCCGGTCCACGCTGGCGCCGCCCGCCTCCCATTTCCGTCCCTCCGCCGTCTCGAGGCCCCGCCATGGCCGGTGAGTCCAAGCGGCCGGAAGAAGACCGCCGCTACGACCCGCCCGAGCCCTGGGCGGAACCGGGTCCCACGCCCCCACCGCACCTGGTGCGTGACCGGGGCAGCGCCACCGCCACCAAGCCCCAGAAGCACGCGGACATGGTGCGCTGGCTGCATCCCACGCAGGTGCTGCGCACGGGACTGGACGCGGTGGTGGCCACGGTGTTCGGCGCGCGCGCGGACCACCGGCTCATCGAAGCGGTGGTGCGCCCGCAGCAGCCCTACTTCGACTACTCGGAGGCGACCGGCGCGGACGGCGACTTCTGGCTCGACTACGTCTCCGACATTGGCGACGGCTGGGACTCCACCTACGCGGTGGCGCGCCTGCTGGCGCTGCCGGAGCTGCGGCTCCCGGAGGAGGACGGCAAGACGGCCCACGTCACGCCGCGAGGCCGCGTGCTGGTGTTCGGCGGGGATGAGGTCTACCCGGGCGCCAGCCGCGAGACGTACGAGGAGCGCACGGTGCAGCCCTACGAGGCCGCCATGCGCCGCTCGCAGTCGCCCCATCCGGACCTGTTCGTCATCCCGGGCAACCACGACTGGTACGACGGCCTGTCCGCCTTCATGCGGCTGTTCTGCGCGCAGCGGTGGGTGGCAGGGCGCCGCACGAAGCAGAGCCGCAGCTACTTCGCGCTGAAGCTGCCGAAGAACTGGTGGCTCATCGGCACGGACGTGCAGCTCAACAGCGACATCGACGTGCCGCAGGTGGAGTACTTCCGCCACGTCGCGGAGCAGATGGGCCCCGACGACCGCGTCATCCTCTGCAACGCGGAGCCCGCGTGGGTGCTGGCCGCGGCGGCCCGGCGCGCCAAGGGCAGCTACCTGGAGAACAACCTGGAGTACCTGGAGGAGAAGGTGCTCGGGCGGCGCATCGCCGTGTTCCTCGCGGGTGACCTGCACCACTACCGCCGGCACGAGGACGACACCGGCCAGCACCGCATCACCGCGGGCGGCGGCGGCGCCTTCATGCACCCCACGCACGCGCCCGCCGCGCCCGTGCTGCGCGACGGCTCCACGCTGCGCAAGAGCTTCCCGGACGAGTCCACGTCGCGGAAGCTCGCGCGCAAGAACCTGTTCCTCATCCGCTACAGCCCGCTGTTCGGGCTCATCACGGGCCTGTGGTACCTGCTGCTCGCGCTGGCGGCCTACGCGGAGGTGGGCTCGCTGGGCCTCTCCCATCTACCGGAGGTGGTGACGGCGGTGGCCAACAGCATGGTCAACCGGCCATGGACGCTCATCCTCGGGATGGTGACGATGGGGGGCCTCGCGGGGCTGGCGGACGCGGCGCTCGGGAAATGGCGGGCGCTGTTGGGCGGCCTGCACGGGGCAGCGCACATCGTGGCGGCGTTCTTCATCGCCTGGGGCGCTACCTACATCACGGTGAGCAAGCTGGGCGTGTGCCCGGTGCTGACAGCGGATGGCGCGCACTGCGCGGATGGCTGGCTGCACCTGGCGGGCAAGTTCTTCTTCTCCTGCGCGTTCACCTTCGTGGGCGGCTTCCTCGTGGGCCCGTTCATCACGGGCCTGTACCTCTGGCTGAGCGTGAACTTCTTCGGCGCGCACTCCAACGAGGCCTTCGGGTCGCTCGCGCTGCCGGACTGGAAGAACTTCCTGCGCATGCGCATCGGGAAGGACGGGGCGCTGACCATCTACCCCGTGGGCCTGGAGCGCGTGCCGCGCAAGTGGAAGCCCACCGGCGCGGGGCCGATGTCGCCCGCGTTCGACCCGGACGACCCGGACGCCACCGAGCCGTTCCTCATCGAACCGCCCATCCGCGTCTGCCGCTGACGCTACCCCGCGCTGCGCGGGGAGGGAGGCGCGCCCACGGGCCCGTCCGCCTCCGTGCTGGAGTTCGCGGCTCGCGAGGCGTCCTCCAGCAGCGGCGCGATGCCGGGCTGCTTGCGGGTGAGGGTCACGTAGTCCTGGAGGGCCGCGTCCAGGCCCACGTCGCGCTTCGCGCGCTCGGACAGGAACCACTTGTGCTCCAGCACCTGGCAGTACAGCTCCGCGGTGTCGGCCGCGCGGCCCAGGTCCTTCTGAAGGCGTGACAGCGTGGGGTGGTAGCGCTCGTCCAGCCAGCGGAACGCGGCCACGCTCAAGGGCACGCTGCGGTCCAGCTTGCGCGTGAGCGTGGCCTTCATCTCCTGCATCTCGTTGAGCAGCAGGCTCGCCTGGCGCTCCTCCGCGACGATGCCGGTGAGCGTGTGCAGCTGGTGCCGGTGGTACTCGCGGTCCGTGACGATGGTGCGCATGCGCAGCTGGCTGCCCTGCCCGCTCGCGAGCAGCTCCACCTCACCCACGGAGAAGCCCAGGTCGTTGAGCGTGCGGATCCGCTCGTGGATGCGGTAGCTCTCGTGCGGCTGGAGGATGAGCTCGCGGTTGATCTCGGCCCACAGCCGCTCGTAGCGCTGGCGGATGCTCGCGGCCGTCTCCTGCCAGGCCTCCAGCTCCTGGGGCAGCTCCTCCGCCAGCTCCACGCGAGCGGCCAGGTCCGCCAGGCCTCCGGCGACGTTCTCCTCCATGATTTGAAGGTCCATCTCGCGCTGGCCGGCGGAGAGCTGTTCGTGCAGCTCGGACGTCTCCGCGTCCACGGCGTAGGCCTGCAGCTCGCCCGCGTCGCGGCGGAAGAGCACGTTGGACAACGAGCAGTCGCCCCAGAAGAAGCCGCCCAGGTGCAGCCGCACGAGCAGCCCCGCCATCGCGTCCAGCAGCCGCGACCGGTAGCGCTCCAGGCCCTGGTGCATGAACAGCGCGCGGTACGGCAGCGACGACGCCAGGTATTGGGTGATCAGCAGTCCGGGTCTGTCCCCGGGCGAGGACTCCACCCCCTCCTCCGTCTGGACCGCCAGGCCCACGGGACACACCGACGGCAGCCGGCGGTCCTCCAGGCCGCGGAGCAGGTCGTACTCTCGCTGAGCCACGCGCGCGGGCGTCTCCTTGAAGGCGTAGATGGTGGCGCCGTAGCTGACGAACACGACCACGTGCCGGGACAGGCCGCGCGGCACCTCCACCACGCGCGGTGAACGCTCCGGCCACGCCTCCAGCGGCAGCTCCCACGGAAGGTCGAGGAAGTCCGGGTGGCCCTGCCGGATATGCAGGGAGTGGAGGCGGCGAGCGGGGTGGGACATGGCGGCCACAAGCCTACTGTCCGGGTGAGCGCGCTTCATCCCAGCCCTGCGCTGGCCGGGGTGGAACGTTCGCTGTTAGAGGGAGGAGCCAT
This sequence comes from Corallococcus carmarthensis, assembly GCF_003611695.1. GTDB lineage: Bacteria > Myxococcota > Myxococcia > Myxococcales > Myxococcaceae > Corallococcus > Corallococcus carmarthensis. The sequence goes on from NZ_RAWE01000145.1 coordinate 4,027, forward strand.
GCGACCCCTCCGCGGCCTTTCCCTCTGCAGCGCGGCCCTGCTGTCGGCCTGCGCCGGTTCCTCGCCCTCGCCCACGCCGGCCCCCTCCGGCTCCGGAAACATCACGCTCGCCGCGCCCGCGGGAGACGCGTGGTACCGGGGCGCGGTGTTCTACGAGGTGTTCGTCCGCAGCTTCCAGGACTCCAACGGCGACGGCGTGGGAGACCTGCCGGGGCTCATCTCGCGGCTGGACTACCTGAACGACGGCAACCCGGCGACGACGGACGACCTGGGCGTGGACGCGCTGTGGCTGATGCCGGTGTTCGCGTCGCCCAGCTACCACGGCTACGACGTGACGGACTACGAGCGCATCCAGACGGCGTATGGCTCGCTGGAGGACCTGCAGCGGCTGTGTGACGAGGCGCACCGCCGGGGCATGCGCGTCATCCTCGACTTCGTCATCAACCACACCAGCTCGTCGCATCCGTGGTTCGTGGACTCGGCGTCCTCGGCGCAGTCAGCGAAGCGCGACTGGTACCAGTGGCGAGCGAATGATCCGGGTTGGAAGCAGCCGTGGGACATCTACTCGACGACCGGCACGTGGCACCGGCAGGACACCGGCTGGTACTACGGCGTCTTCTGGGGCGGCATGCCGGACCTGAACCTGCAGACGCCCGCGGTACGCGAGGAGATGAAGCGCCTGGCGACGCTGTGGCTGGAGCGCGGCGTGGACGGCTTCCGGCTGGACGCCGCGCGCTACCTCATCGAGACGGGCGGCGGCGCGGGCCAGGCGGACACGCCGGAGACGCACGCGTTCTGGAAGGAGTTCTCCGCGCACGTGCGGTCGGTGAAGCCGGACGCGGTGCTGGTGGGTGAGAACTGGAGCGAGACGCCGTCGGTGGCGAAGTACTACGGCTCCACGGCGACGCTGCCGGGCGGGGACGAGCTGCCGCTCAACTTCAACTTCCCCATGTCCGCGCGAGTGATTGAAGGCATCAACGCGGGCAACAGCGGGGGCGTGGCGGCGAAGCTGCTGGAGATGAAGAACAACTACCCGGCCGGTGTGGCGGACGCGCCCTTCCTCACCAACCACGACATGGTGCGGCTGGCGACGCAGTTCTCCAACGACGGAGCGAAGCTGGGGCTGGCGGCGTCGGTGTTGCTGACGCTGCCGGGAGCCCCGTTCCTCTACTACGGCGAGGAGGTGGGCCTGGGGAACGGCAACGCCAACAACGACGAGTCCAAGCGCACGCCGATGCCGTGGACGGCCGCGGCGGGCGGAGGCTTCACGACGGGCTCGCCCTGGTACGGCTTCTCCACGGGCCGGGAGACGGCGAACGTGGAGGCGCAGCGGAGCAAGCCGGGGTCGCTGCTGTCGCGCTACCGGTCGCTCATCCACGCGCGCCAGGGTTCGGAGGCGCTGCGCAACGGAGGCCTGCGGCTGTTCACTGCGACGACGGGAGTGTCTCGCACGCTCGCGTTCGTGAGGACGCTGGACGGCGAGCAGGTGCTGGTGGTGCACAACTTCTCCACAGCGCAGGAGTCGGTGGGGCCGTTCGACGTGGAGGGCACGACAGCGGAGCCGCTGTTCCTGGACTCCGGAGTGACGCCGCTCACCGGCGGCACGGGAGCATGGAAGACGAGCCTGCCCGCGCGCTCCACGGGCATCTGGCGGGTGAAGTAGCGGATCAGCTGACGACGGGCTGACGCCAGGAGCGGGAGAGGTGGCCTTCTCCCGCTTCGTTGAAGCGGCGGATGAGCTCCGCCGCAGCGCCCTTGCCCTGGCGGAGCAGCCATTTCAGCTCCGCGGGCATCAGCACCTTCACGGTGAGGAGGCGGACCTCGCCACCCGGAAGCGTGAAACGCGCGGGCAGAGAGTCCGTCTCCATGCCGATGAGCACTGCCACGCGGCCCTCGGGGGTGACGAGGGTTTCGGGCAGCCCCACGCCGTCGACCTCCATGGACAGCGTGCCATTGGCCAGGGAGACGCGGAGCTTCTCGAGTTCGGCGACCTCATAGGCGACGCGTTCGAGGAGGTGCGCAGGCCAGCTCTTCCACACCTCCCCGAGCGGCTCCGGGGTCTCGATGGCGAGCTCCAGCCCGAAGCCAGCGGTAGGACGGTCCAGGATGTCGTTGAACGGGTCGGACAGGCCGTCCGTCACGATGAGCATGCTGCCTTCGGGACGGCGCATCGCTTGCCACCACTGCCGTTCGCCGGGCCATGGGCCGCCCACGACGGGAGGGATGTAGAAGTCGTCGGACATGTTGCCGAGCCCGCGCCACACGGCCGCACGGGCATAGCGAGCCTGGTCCCACAACTCCCCGCGCCGTTTCGTCTCCGCGCGACGAACGGGGTCGAAGGTCGGCGGGCCCGTAACCGCTTCGAACTTCGCGCCCGTGATGCCCGCGCGCTCCATGGCGTCCTTGATTTCCTCGGAGACGATGAGGGCGACGTCCCATTCCGAGGGACGAAATACCTTCGCATCGCCAACTTTAGGAGGGGCGATGCGCATGCCGTAGATGGACCTGAGTGTGCCGACCTTCTCAGGAATCCCATCCTCTTCGGTCCAGTAATAGGCCTCTTCCGAAGCCTCGGTATCAACACACGGGACGGTGCGGAGGGCATTGAGGATGAAGTACGGCCCCGCGTGCGAGTCGACCTCGACAGGGATCAGCTCCACGTCATTCGGAGCCAATTCCTGGAAGATGGTCGCCAGCTTCGCGTTGACGACGGGAGTGCCAAACGCCGCATGGGAGTAGTCGCGCGAAGTCCCCTCAAGGCTTAACGGAAACCGGATCCGCGCCTTGAAGTGAGCAGGAGCTCCCACCGTGAATTGCCAGGGGTCATTGAGTTCGCGCCCTTGCAGATCGAGTGGATGCCCCAAGCACCAGAATCCCTCCGCAACATCCTCATGAAGGTCGAAGTATTCCATTGTCCTCACGGATTCCGTGCATCACTCAAGGCCAGTCACCCATCGATTCATGATGCTCCTCTTGTTGGTGATTTGACTGGCAAGACTTCTCAACTCGTTTGTCAGCAGGGTCCTGCATTGCGCAATGCTGCTGCACTGCTTCGTTGCTCGAGAGAGGGCTGTCAGTACCCACTGGTGGTACGCCTCCGGGTGAGGCCCTCTGTGCCCCGGCACGCGAACCTTGTTCGCCGGATCATCAAGCGACAGCCCCGCCTTGTCGAAGATCTTCTGGAACTGGGGAGACCACGGGCCACCGCGATTCGTGGCACTCCACCACTTGTTGGACGCGATGTGGTGCTCGTGCCCTTCCGCATCCGCGCCACTCGCGACGGGGCCCTTGTCGTCCCGCGCGGACATGGCCACCGCGTTCGGTGGCAACACCAGGGTGATGACACCTTCCGAGGACACGGCCGCGGACTCCACCTGCGCCGCCGCGCCCAGACGGACGCCCCCCATTTCCGCCGCCACCAGCGAGGCCTGCCCTGAACCCGGGAGCGTGGCGACCTTCGCCGCGAACGTCTCCGCCGTGCTGCCCACCGCCGCCAGCGCCAGCATCACGAACGCCCGCGCCGCGTTCTTCCCCATCACCTCGCCGTACTCCTCCCCCGCATCGCGCAACTCATCGAACGTCCGCGCCATCCGCGCCTGTTCGGACAGCTCGATCCAGCCCTGGATGAGGTTCAACACCGTGTCGATGCCCAGGTAGGCGATGAGCGCCACCGTCATCGTCGCCGCGATGCCCTTGGACACAGGCTCGGGCATCAACCACAGCGCCAGATACACCGTGCCCGTCGCGACGAGGGTGGTGAGCACCGCGCGCGGATCCGTCATCCCCACCAGCGCTTCCGACGTCTCGTCCCACACCGAGTCCAGCGCGATGGCGAACGCCAGCGAACGCCGCCCGTCCTCATCCAGCGTGGACCCTGCCTCCAGCAGCTGAAGACAGTCCCCCGGTGTCTGCTTGCGCTGGCACCACCGCCCATAGGCGCTCGCCAGCTCCCGGTCCGAGTCATCCACCAGCAGCCGAGCACGTGCCGGCTCCTCCACGGAGACCAGCCCCAGCCGCCCGCGAACATGGGCATACGCCTTCGTGGAGAACGAGCCCGCGAACTGCCGGTACGCCTCCTCACGAGGATGCGAGGACACCGGCGCATCCACAGCCAGCGTCCGCACCGCCTCCGTGAACGCGTCCTCGTCCAGCGGCTCGGGCGCGACCTCCACCCGGGGCACCTGGACGACAGGCTCCCCACGCCCCGTCTTCAGCCGCACGCCACGCGTCGCTGAACACCCCGTGCCCAGCAGCAACAGCAGCACCGCGACCGCCCAGCTCCGGCATGAGGACATGGATGCCTCCAGGGCATCCATCCTCGGCCGCGCGGACTCACCTCAACCAGGACCTCCCGCGAGCAGCGCGAGAGCCCTGCGTCACGGGGCGGGCGACGACGGACCCACGCTTCCCGCGTCCGGAGCCTCCACGGGCCCCGCGTCAGGTACTTCCACGGGCGCACCGGCGTCCTCCACCGTGCCCGCATCGGGAGCCACCGCCGCCGGAGCCGCGGCCTTCCCCGAAGGCACCACCACGCTCCAGGCCGGCTTCGTGGCCCCCAGCACCTCTTCCTGCGTGGCGCCCGGCGCCACCAGCAGATCCACCACCGGAGACTGCGACACGTCTCCCTTCCGCCCACCACCGAAGCGGTCGTTGACCGGCTCCCCGGGCATGATGCCCATCGCCATCAACCGCGAGTTCGCGGACACGTCCCCGCCGAACATCCCGCCCAGCGACACGCGCCGCTCGATGGTCGCGCCCGTCACCGCCACGCCGTAGCCCCAGTCCGCGCTCGCGTGCGCGCCCAGGAAGCGGTCCGGGACCTGGAAGATCACCGTGCGCCCGCTCACCTGGATGACCGTGGGGAAGAACACCCGCGCCTCCAGCTCCTGCTCCGTGGCCGCGTTCAGCTCCGTCTCCACCTTGCCGCCAATGGGTCCGGTCTTCTTCTCGTACGCATCCAACGCTGCCTGCCGCCATTGCTTGCGCAGCGCCTCGCGCGCCTCGTAGGGGCGCGGCGTCAGCACCACCGCCTTCTCCCACCCCGAGTCCGCCGCCAGCGTGAGCCCCCGCCCCGGCAGCGTGTCCGTGCGTCCGGAGCCGGGCACCCGGTCCTGGTCCACGTACAGGTCCACGTTGAACGTGTAGAAGCCATGCCGCGCGCGCTCCGCGACCGTCGCACCCTCCAGGTCCACCGCCTGCGCGCGCGACGGCTTCGCGATGGGGTGCGCGAACGTCACCTCGAACCGCGTCGCCTCGCCGTCCGCGAACGCCGCCACCGACACCACGTCCAGGTCCCCGCGCCCCAGGTCCGTCCGGCGCGGATACACCAGCTCGCCGTCGCCGTGGTCATCCCCCACGGGGTCCGTCAGCCGGAACAGCAGCGCGTCCTCGCGCGTCTTCCCGCCGGAACACGCGGCCAGGATGGAGGCGAGCAGGAGCGCGGACACGGAGCGGCGCGGGAGCACAGGACACCTCGGGCACGAAGGGAGGACGGACTCGCCATCAGGTGTATCGCGCGGTGCCCCAAACGCAAGGAGCCCGGAGTGCCTGTCACAGGCGCCCCGGGCTCCCCCTGCATCAACCCCGTGCCCCGCCCGAAGCGGGACGCGCGGTGACTAGAACTGCGCCTTCATGAACGCCTTGACGCGCATGTGATCGAAGTTGCGCTCCTCCAGGCTGTTCCAGCCCTTGTTGCGGTTGACGAAACCGCGCGAACCCACCGCCACGCCGTGGTCGGCCGCGATGGTGTCGTCCGCGTACTGCACCACGAAGCCGTCGCCGAAGTCCGGACGGAACGTGCCGAACGCGTACTGGCCCTCCAGGCCGAACTCCACGCCGGACAGGATGTAGCGCGCCTTCACCAGCACCTGGTTCTTGTTGTGCTTGCCGGACGCCATCTCGTGGTTGTTGTACGCCTGGAATGCCGTGTTGCCATCCAGCAGGTCCGCGAAGAACTTGGAGTAGCTGGCGGACACGTACAGGTCGTCCGTGAACTGGTAGCCCGCGCCTGCCGTGAACGTCGTGTAGTCCAGCTGGCGGTCGTCGTCCGCGATGTTGTCGAACGGCTTGAACTCGTAGCCCGTGTCACCCTGGCTGTTCGTGATGACGTCCGGGTTGCGGTAGAGGCCGGACGTGCTGTTGCCGGGGCTGTACTCGTTGACGAGCGAGTTGTCGCACGCCACCGCGCCACCCGGGCACGCGCCCGCCGCGTAGGGCAGGAAGCGCGGGTCGTTCAGGCGCTTGTCCGTCTCGTGGATGTACTTGAACTTGCCGAACACATCGATGCCCTTCAGCACGTCCACCACGTACTTGGCGCGCAGCGCGACCAGGTGCGTCCGCTTGTCCTGGAAGGGCTGGTAGGCCGTGCGGAAGTTGTGGCCCACGCCGGAGTCCAGCTCCGTGCCGGGGTACTGGCTGTCGCCCAGCGCCTGCTGGTCGTTGCCGTAGGCCTGCCAGTTGGAGTTGTAGGTGATGAAGGAATACTCACCGCCCAGTTCCAGCGCGCCGTTGGTGTAGACCGGGTTCGCCGTCGCACCCTTCCAACCGATGGCCGTCTCCGCCATGGGCTCGTCGAAGTCCGTGAAGTCGTTGTCCACGTTGATGGTCGCGACCTGCTGGGCCTCACTGGTCCAACCGCCGTAACCGATGCGGGTGGGGTTGCCCTTGTAGATGCCGTAGGACGCGTTGGACGGACCTGGGAACGCGAAGCTGCCGTCGTGGCCTTCGGTGAGCAGCACGTCCGCCTCGCGGCGGCTGGCCATCACGGCCACGTAGTCCGCGCCGATGCTGAACAGCTGGAAGTTGAACGACAGGCCCACGTCCAGCGGGTCGTTGAGGGACGCGTTCAGCATGTACGTCTGGTCGGTGTGGTGGCCGGCCAGCACCGCGCTGTAGCCGCCGACACCGAAGCTCTTCGGCGACAGGATCGGATCCGCGTTGGAGTACGACGTGTACACGGCGCCGCGCACGTCCAGCCACGAGCCCATGTGCAGGCCCGCCTTCAGGCCGCCCACGCCGTTGCGGTAGCGCGGCGTCAGGTCACGGCCGTCGTCCAGGTTGGTGTCTTCCGGGTTGATCTCCTGGTCGTTGGCGTACTGGAAGATGCCGCCCACGTCGAAGAGCTCGGAGGCGGTGTACTTCGCCTGGAAGCCGTACGCCGCGTCACGCGCGTGGAAGGCGCCCGTGCTGAAGTTCGGACCGGCCCAGAGGCGGGGCAGCGAGATGCGCGCCGCGTCCCACGTGAGCTTCCGGTCGAAGTTGGAGCCCTGCAGCATGATGGCCGCCGCGTTGTCGCGGTCGATGTAGCGCACCCGGCCGATGACGAACGGGTCGAACTGGCCCAGGTCCGTCGCGCCGATGAGCGCCGAGTCGATGAGGTAGCCCGGACGCAGCGTCACGGACATGCCACGCAGCTTGATGTACTGGTTGGAGCGCGGATCGAACTCGCCGCAGTCGCCCGCGACGCAGGGCTTGGACGGGTCACCACCGAAGCCACCGAAGTTCGTCCAGAAGTTCTGGTTGAAGCGGCTGTGGATGCGGCCGTTGACCTCCACCTGCGGGGAGATCTTCGCGTTCAGCAGGAGCTCCAGCTCCGTGCCGATGCCGTTGTCGCCGTAGCCCTCACCGGGAACGGTCGTGAAGTTGTACATGGCGCCCTGGTCACGCTGCGTGCCCCAGAGGTACTTCGTATAGGTCGTGCCACCAATGGTGAGCTTGGGGCCACTGTCCTGCGCCATGGCCGCCCCAGGAATCAGGCCGGCCGCCACGGTGAGCGCACACGCTCCCCGCACCACGTTCTTGCGATTCTTCATGATGTCCGGAAAACCCTTCTCGAAAGCTTTTGAACCAGAGGGGGGTCATCCCCTCTCCCGGGCCGCCGTGGGGTCTCCACGGCAGCCCTCCCCGTGTTGCATCAAACCTTGAAACAGACTGTTTTGAACAGTCCGCCGCCAACTACTTCGTCGGCGTTGCAGTCGTCGGCGCCGGAGCGACCGTCGTTCCAGCCGGAGCGGCCGGCGTGGGCGCCGGAGCCGGGGCCGGAGCAGGCGCCGCGGGGGCCGGAGCCGCCGGGGCCGGGGCCGGAGCCGCCGCCGCGCCACCCTGGGCCGCCGGGCGGTTCGCGCCGGAGACCATCTTCAGCGTGGCCTTCTTCGTGGCGGAACCGTCACCCGCGCACTCGTAGGCGAGCATGTCGTACTGCGCCTTGATTTCGGAGCTGTCCCCCTTGCCCTGACCCGCGAGCACGTCAATCACGTGCGGATCGCAGTTGAAGTCGGAGCCGCCGCCGAAGCGGTGCTGGCCCTCGTACTCGTTCACGCGGCGCGTGAGCAGGTCGTTGTCCGCGGGGAAGCCCTCGTTGGACTGCATCACGACCTGGTAGCCCCACTTGGAGGGGTCACCGTCGCCCAGGTCGGAGTTCATGACCGTGGCGGTGATCTTGTTGCCGGAGGCGCGCACCTTGGTGGGCACCACGACGGCGCCCTTCATCGCGCCGGCCTTGTTGTTGGCCTCCGCGCGCACGCGCGACGAGCCCTGCGGCGAGATGACGATGACCTTGTCCCACGCGTCTTCCGGCGCGAAGGAGATGTTCAGGCCCGGGGGGCTCTCCGTGAAGCCGCTGCCGGCCTTGTGGTCCGTGTCGATGAAGATGAAGACCTCCTGCACGGAGAAGCCGTCCGCCATCTTCCAGGGGTTCTCCAGCGACGCCTTCAGCTGGATGGTGATGTCGGACTTGTTGCTGCCCGGCTCCAGCGTGAAGCCCGTCAGGTCGAACGAGCCCGGCTTGTACACGGGGTCCGTCGGGTAGGTGTACTTGCCCGGGCCCTTGTCGTCGCCGGTGGGGTCCTTGAACGACACCTTGTCGGCCGCCAGGGCCGGCGCCGCGGACAGGGAAGCGGCCAGGGTGAGCACTGCGATGCGGGGGTTGATCATGGGGGTGTTTGCTCCTTGCAACGACAGACGAAAGGACTGCGAAGAACGACCGCGGGACTAACCCTTCACGCCACCGGCGGTGAGCCCGGAGACGAGGTACTTCTGCAGGAAGAGGAAGAGGAACACGACGGGCACGGACACGATGATGGAGCCGGCCGCGAAGTAGCCCCACTGCTGGCTGAAGCCGCCCACGAAGAAGCGCAGGCCCACCGGCGCCGTGTACATGGCTTCCTGGTCCATGAACGTCGCCGCGAGGATGAACTCGTTCCACGCCGTCATGAAGCTGAACAGCGCCGTCACCGCCACCGCGGGCTTGGCCAGCGGCAGGATGATGCTCCAGAAGATGCGCCCCGGGGACGCGCCGTCCATCAGCGCCGCCTCCTCCAGGTCCTTGGGGATGGTGTCGAAGTAGCCCTTGAGCATCCACACGCTGAACGGGATGGACGTGGTGGCGTACACGATGATGAGGCCCAGCCGGCTGCTGCCCAGGCCCAGCCACTGCACCAGGATGATGTAGAGCGGAATCAGCATCAGCGTGCCCGGGAACATCTGGGACACCAGGAACGCCATCATGCCCGCGCGCTGGCCGGGGAACTTGAAGCGGCTGAAGGCATACGCCGCCGTGCACGCCATGAAGACGCCCAGCACCGTGGTGCCAATGGCCACGATGGCGCTGTTGAGCATCCACTTCGCGAACGGCTGATCCGACATCACCGACACGAAGTTGGAGACGGAGAAGGTCTCCGGCCACGGCGTCACCGCGCGCAGCCGGTCCCAGAAGGTGGGGTTCTCCGGCAGCGTGGCGATGGCCAGGCTCTGCTTGCCGGAGAAGGCCAGGCTCACCACCCAGAGGATGGGGTAGATGGTGAAGAGGGTGAAGGCCACCAGCACCATGTGCAGCGGCAGGTGGGGAATGCCTTCGCGACGTTCGGAGAAGAGCGCCATGGGGTTTACGCGGCCTCCGTGGCGCGGCTCATGCGGTTCTGCACCATGCTGTAGATGAGCAGGATGCCGAAGATGACGGTGGAGTACGCCGCCGCGTAGCCGTGGCGGTAGCGCTCGAAGGCGAACTTGTACGCCTGCGTGACCAGGATCTCGGTGGAGCCGCCCGGGTCACCCGCCGTCACCAGGAAGATGATGTTGAACATGTTGAAGGTCCACACCACCGACAGGATGATCGCCGGCACCAGCGCGGGCTTCAGCGCGGGCAGCGTGATGGCGGTGAACTGCTGCCACCGGTTGGCGCCGTCCACGCGCGCCGCCTCGTAGAGCTCACCGGGGATGGACTGGAGCGCGCCCAGCGACACCACCATCATGAACGGGAAGGACAGCCAGCCGTTGGTCGCGAGCGCCGTGAAGAACGACGTCAACGGAGAGTCGAACCAGGCCAGGCCTTCCCCACCGAACATCCGGATGACGTGGTTCACCACGCCGAACTGCTGGTGGAACATGCCCTTCCAGATGAGCGCGGTGATGTAGTTGGGCATGGCCCACGGCAGGATGAGCAGCACGCGGTACACCGGCCGCATCCTCAAGTTGGGCACGTTGAGCGCCAGCGCGAGCAGCAGGCCCACCGTCACGCCGATGGTCACGTTCGTCACCGTCCACACGATGGTGAACAGGAGCGTGTAGTAGAAGTTCAGGTAGTTGAAGACCAGCGAGCCGTCCGCCGCCGTCTTCGCGAAGCTGAAGTCGCCCAGGATGTCGACGTAGTTCCGGAAGCCCACCCACAGCTCCGAAAGCGGCTGGCTGCTGTTGTAGAGGTTGGCGTCCGTGAACGACAGCGTGATGCCGTAGGCGAAGGGGAAGAACACCAGCACCACCATGCCCACCATGGCCGGCGCGATGTACGCGTACGCCTGCCGGTACTCCACCGCCGTGGCCACCATCCGGCTCAGCGCACCCAGGCCGATGAACAGCAGCACCGCCAGCCCCAGCACGCCCAGCGCGCCCAGCGCCTTGCCCGCGTTGCCGCGCACCTGCGCGCCCGCCGCCGCGAGCTTGTCCGCGTCCGGCGCGCCGGAGTCCGTCAGCCGGCCCAGCGGGCGGCGCATCGCGTCCGCGTCCCACGCGCCGGGCTTCAGCGCGGGATCCGCCTTCAGGTTGTTGGCGGCAATCAGCGCCTGGGCCTTCTCGCCGCGCGTGCGCAGCTCCGCGCTGACAGCGTCCTCCGTCTCCCGCAGCTCCGCGTCCAGCGCGCGCAGCGAATAGACGGTGTAGGAGCCCAGGCCCGCCAGGAACAGCGCCGCCGCCACCGCCACGCGCACGCCCTGGCGCGACAGCAAGAACACCGCGGCCGCGCACGCCGCCAGGGGCAGCAGGAACGCCAGCAGCACCGGCGTCCACGACGGCGCCTCCGCGTTCACCACCGCCGGGGTGAGGGACTCCACGGAGCCCACCACCTGTCCGTCCACCTCCACGGGCGCGGACAACAGGCGGCTGGCGCCCGCGTCGAGCAGCTCGGACTCCACCTCCGGCTTGCGCGCGCTTCCCTCCTCGCGGTTCGTCTCCACCGCGGCGCGCAGCCGCTGGCCGCGGTCGTACAGCGGCTTCTCCTCGCGCGACAGCCGGCGCGGCGCCGCCTTGTCCCCGGTGTCATTGGGGAAGGTGGACGCCTCCAGCTTGATGCCGCTGAAGGCGATGACGCGCACGGAGCTGCCCGGCGCGCCGGGCCAGCCCGCCACCACGGCACGCACGGCGTCGCCCGTGCCTCCCGCGCGCTGCACCAGGTCCGTCAGCCCCAGCAGGGACACGGCGGCCGTGCGCTGCTCGCGCTCCGCCGCGCGCTCCTGGTTGGCGCGCGCGAGCAGGCCGTGCGCCAGGAACAGGGACGCGCCCAGCGCGAGCACCAGCCCCACCAGCACGCGCCCCCGATGCCCGCCCGCACCGCCGGACGGGCCCGCGGAGGAGGGGCCTGTGGCGGCTTCGTTGGGCGAAGTGCTGACCGGCGTGGGGGCGCCGGTCTGGGAAGGCGGCTGCTGGGGGGCGTTCTGGCTCACTTCAGCTCCTTACTTCTTGCGCAGGCCGGCGACGTCCTTCGCCACGCTCTTCTGGGCCCCATCCAGCGCCGCCTTGGGGGTGGCGGTGTTCTTGAACACGGTGTTCATCGCGCTGGTCGCGGGGGTCCAGACCATGGACATCTCCGGCAGGTTGGGCATGGGCACCGCCACGTCCACCTGGTCCTTCATCGCCTTGAGCAGCGGATCCGCGGCCACCTTCGCGTCCTGGTACACCGACTGGTTCGCGGGGCTCTGGCGGCCCTCCAGGGCCAGCGTCTTCGCGGGGCCCGCGTCGGTGAGGAACTTCGCGAAGTCGTACGCCGCTTCCTTGTTCTTCGACGGGGCGGCCACGTACACGCCCTCCACCGTCATCCAGGGCTTCATCGGCGTGCCCTTGTTCTCATCCAGCGTGGGCAGCCGCGCCAGGCCGTACTCCACGCTCTTGTCGACCTCGCCCAGGAACCAGGGGCCGGAGAACACCATCGCGGCCTTGCCCTCGTTGAAGAGCGAGGTGATGAGCGCGCTGGAGGGCTCCGCGGGGAGGATGCCGTCCTTGTTCTTCCACTTGAGGACCTGCTCCACCGACTTCACGTTGGCGGGCGAGTTCATCGTGGGGGCGTTCTTCGCGTCGAACACGCCGCCGCCGAAGCCGTTCATCACGGCCGCGTGGTAGTAGAAGTCGTTGTACGCGTACGCCAGACCGAAGCGGCCCGCCTTCGCGTCGGTGAGCTTCTTGGCCATCGTCACCATCTCGCCGGACGTCTTGGGCGGCGTGGGGACCAGCTTCTTGTTGTAGATGAGCGTGATGACCTTGTAGTTCAGCGGCAGGCCGTACGCCGTCCCGCGGTAGGTCATCGCCTCCATCGTCGTGGGGATGAAGCGCTTCTTCGTCGCGTCATCCAGGAAGAAGTCGATGGGCTCCACCGTGTTGCCGGCTTCAATCCAGCCGCCCAGGCGGTCCTGCGCGAAGATGAAGAGGTCCGGGCCCTTGCCGCGCGGCACGGTGGCGGAGATCTTGTCCGCGTAGGCGTCGTAGGGCACCGCCAGCGTGGTGACCTTGACCTTGCCCTCGTTGGCCTTGTTGTACTCGGCGACCACCTTCTCCAGCGCGGCCTTCTCCTCCGCGCGGTAGGCGTGCCAGAGCACCAGCTCCGTGGCGGCGAAGGACGGGACGGGCAACAGGCCGACTGCGCACAGACAGAGGGCCGCGAGCAACGTTCGCAGGTGCGTCATTGGGAAATCCTCCGGGATATCAAACGGACAGCCGCAGCTCGGATTCAGCGTCGAAGAGATGCAGGGACTCCAGCTCCACCGTCACGGGCACGGCGACGCCCGGCTCCGGGGTGGCCTGGGGCGGCAGGCGGAAGACCAGCGGGTTGTCCCCCAGGCGGGCGTGCACGATGAGCTCGTTGCCCAGCGGCTCCACCAGCTCCACCCGCGTCTCCACGGGCGAGGACTCGCCGCGCGCGGTGGCGCCCGCGGGCAGGATGTTGTCCGGACGCAGGCCCACCTTCACCTTGCGGCCGCCCTTGCCCGCCGTCGCCGCGCGCAGCTTCTGCGGCACCGGCAGCTTGAAGCCGTCACCGGAGAGCGACGTGCCGTCCGCGTCCAGCGTGGCGGAGAGCATGTTGATGGGCGGCGTGCCGATGAACTGCGCCACGAACACGTTGACCGGCTTCTCGTAGACCTCCAGCGGCGTGCCCAGCTGCTGGAGCTTGCCGTCCTTCATCACCGCGATGCGGTGGCCCATCGTCATCGCTTCGATCTGGTCGTGCGTGACGTAGACGGACGTGACCTGGAGCCGGTGCTGCAGCTTCTTGATCTCCGAGCGCATCTGCACGCGCAGCTTCGCGTCCAGGTTGGAGAGCGGCTCGTCGAAGAGGAACACCGCCGGCTTGCGCACGATGGCGCGGCCCAGGGCCACGCGCTGACGCTGGCCGCCGGACAGCGCCTTGGGCTTGCGGTCCAGCAGGTGCGTGATGCCGAGGATTTCCGCCGCCTCGTCCACCAGCTTGTCCATCTCCGGCTTGGGCGTCTTGCGGATCTTGAGGCCGAACTCCAGGTTCTGCCGCACGGACATGTGCGGATAGAGCGCGTAGTTCTGGAACACCATGGAGACGTCCCGGTCCTTCGGCGGCAGCGCGTTCACCGCGCGCGAGCCAATGGAGATGGTGCCTCCCGAAATCTCCTCCAGGCCGGCGATCATCCGGAGCGCCGTGGACTTGCCGCAACCCGACGGCCCCACGAGGACCATGAACTCATGGTCGCGGATATCGAGGTTGAGCCCCTCGATGACCGACACGTCTCCGTACCGCTTCGCCACGTCCTTGAACGACACGCCGGCCATCAGGCCCTCCAGCAAGAGCCCCGCTCGCGCCGGTGACAACAGCACGTCCGGGTCAGGTTCTGCGCACGCTCCGCCGGGTGCCTCACGGCACGCGTCCGAGGATGCGCGCGGACAGCGGCGGAAGCGCCAGGTCCAGCGTGGCGCCAGCCTTCGTCCGCCCACCGTTCAGCAGGTCCTCCACCTCGCCGACGCCCGTCCAACCTTCCGGCCACGGCACCGAAGCCGTGCCCTTCGTCTTGCCGCGGTTCACCGCCACCACCACCGTGTCGCCCGACGCTTCGTCCCGCCGCTGAAAGACATACACATCGCCTTCCGTGGACAGCGGCGCGTGCACGCCCCGCGACAGGGCCGGATGCGCGCGGCGGATGGAGATGAGGCGCTTGTAATACTCGCGCAGAGGCTCGTCGCGTTTCTTTCCCGCGCCTGGCTTCACCGCCTGCTTGCCCCACGGCATGTCGCCGCGGTTCTGCGGCCAGTCACCACCGGCGCGGCCCACTTCCTCGCCGTAGTAGATGACGGGGATGCCGGCCGTCGTGAGCTGCAGCGTGGCGGCCAGGCGGAACAGGGGCACGTTGCCCTGCAGCTGGTGCAGCGCTCCGTCCACGTCGTGCGACGACAGGAAGTGCGCCAGGTGATGGCCCGGCGTCACCTTCGCGCGCGACTGGAGATAGCGATCGAACGCCACCGTGCGGCCGCGCCCCTGGATGAAGCCCAGCGCGTTGCCCTGGAACGCGAAGTCGAACCCGGCGTCCATCTCATCCGGGGTGAAGTACGGCGCCAGCCCCTCCACGTCGCCGCCCCACAGCTCGCCCAGCAGGAAGAAGTCCGGGGAGAGCTCCGCGCGCGTGCGGCGGCGGTGCTCCTTCCAGAAGTCGTGCGACACGTGCTTCACGGTGTCCAGCCGGAAGCCGTCCACGCCGGAGCGCTTCGCCCAGTCGATCTGCGCGTCCAGCAGGTACTTCGCCACCTCCGGCCGCTCCGTCTTGAAGTCCGGCAGGCCCGCCACGCACGACGTCAGGTCATCCGAACCGCAGGTGCCCTTGTCTTCCGAGCGCAGCCAGTCCGGGTGGTCCTTCAGGTAGCGCGAGTTGTAGCCCGGGTGGTTGTAGACGACGTCCAGCAGCACGCGGATGCCGCGCGCGTGCGCCGCGTCCACCAGCGCCTTGAAGTCCGCCTCCGTGCCGAAGCGCGGATCCAACGCGTGGAAGTCGTCCGCCCAGTAGCCGTGGTAGCCCCAGTCCGGGAAGCCGGATCCGGTGACGAAGCCGGGGATCTGCTGGAGCAGCGGCGTCACCCACAGCGCAGTCACGCCCAGCGACGACAGCGCATCCAGGTTCGCGGTGAGCCCCTTCAGGTCGCCGCCGTGGAAGGTGCCCGCCGCCTTCACGTCGCCCTTCTCGTTGTTGGAGGGGTCGCCGTCCGCGAAGCGATCCACCACCACGAAGTACAGCACCTCATCCGCCCAGGGCCGCGCGGGCTCCTTTTTCTCAGAAGCCGGAGCGGCCGGAGCGGCCTCCTTCACGGGTTCAGGAGCCGGAGCCGACGGAGCGGGCGCGGCGGGCTGCGTCGCGGCGGCCTCCGTCGCGGGCTTCGTGGGCGTCGGCGGGGCCGTGGCGCACCCCGCCAGACACAGGGCGACAAGCCCCTGGAACATCGGGCGCCACCGACCGCGGTGGGAGGCAGCGTTCGGTTGTGGGCAGGGGAGGCTGGGGGCCATCTGGGCGCGGCACTGTATCCAACAGTCTGGAAAGGGGTGAAGGGGCGTCGGAACAATCGGCTGATGCCGCAATGCGCCATGTGCCGGATGTCTTCCTCTGCACACCCCTGTGACGCATGGCGCGAGCGAACTCAACGCAGCGCACGGTTCCTGCCGCACCGCGTCTCGTTTTCGAGCCCCTTTCGCATCCGACGTCACGGGGTGGATGGGCCAATCCCAACTCGGATCATCCAGAGGGTCACGCAAACCGCGAAAACGACCCGAGGGTCACCGGTGACAGGACCGGCTGCTACCGTGCCCGGGATTTACACCCCCCCTGGAGGTTTCCCCTGAGAGTTCCATTCGGAGTTCCCCGCATGACGCGTGCGCTCGCGTTCGGCGGGCTTCTTGCCGCGCTGCTTCCCGTGTCGTCGCTGGCGGCGCCCACGTCGGTGACTGTCATTGGCGACCTGCAGAGCGAGGCAGGCTGTGCCTCGGACAACAACCCCACCTGCGCGCAGACGGCGCTGACGTACGACGCGGCGGACGACAAGTGGCAGGGCTCGTTCAACGTGCCGGTGGGCACCTGGCACTTCAAGGTCGCGCTGGACGGTTCGCTGGCGCAGACGCACGGCGGCCCGGGTGGCGCGGACGTGGTGCTGAACCAGACGGCCGCGGGCGCGGTGAAGTTCTACTTCGACGCGACCTCGCTGTACGTGACGAGCAGCCGCTCGGGCGCCATCGCCACGGTGGCGGGCACGCTCCAGAGCGAGCTGGGCTGTCCCGGTGACTGGTCGCCGGACTGCCTGCGCACGATGATGCAGGACCCGGATGGCGACAGCATCTTCACCTTCACCACGAAGGCGCTGACGCAGGGCACCTACGAGTGCAAGGTCGCGCTGAACGAGGGCTGGGCGGAGGCCTATCCCAGCAGCAACTACACGTTCGCCGTGGAGCAGGACTTCCAGGAGATGCTCTTCACATGGAACAACGACCCGAAATCGAGCAACTACCACAAGGTGACCGTGCGGCCCGCGGACGCTCCCGCGGGTAACCTGCTGCTGGCGCGGGCGCACTGGGTGGCGCGCGACACGTTCGTGTGGAGCCCGGAGGTCGCGGTGCCCGAGGGCACGGTGTTCAAGCTGCACACGGCGCCCACGGGCGGAATGACGCTCACGGGTGAAGGCGTGCAGGGCGGCACCGCCGTGACGCTGACGGTGGATCCGGCCGGCCTCACCGCGGCGCAGGTGGCGCGCTTCCCGAACCTGGCGGGCAAGCCGGTGCTGAAGCTGTCCCAGGCGGACGCGGCGAACACCGCCACCTGGCTCAAGGGCCAGCTGGCGCTGTCCGCCACGAACGCGGAGGGCAAGCCGCTGGACGCCACCAGCGCGCAGTTCGCGGGCGCGCTGGACGACCTGGACGCGTATGACGGGCCGCTGGGCGCGACGTTCGAGAATGGCATCCCCACGCTGCGCCTGTGGGCCCCCACGGCCAAGAGCGTGAACGTGCTCCTGTTCGCGGACGGCAGCCCCACGTCCACCTTCACCCGCGTTCCCATGACGGCCGGCGACAAGGGCGTCTGGAGCGCCACGGGCGACGCGACGTGGAAGAACCGCTACTTCCTCTACGAGGTGGAGGTCTACGCCCGCAAGGAAGGCAAGGTCGTCACCAACCGCGTCACCGACCCCTACTCCGTGGCCCTCTCCACCAACAGCGAGCTGAGCCAGATCGTGGACCTTTCGGACCCCACGCTCGCGCCGCAGGGCTGGAGCACGCTGGCGAAGCCCACGCTGGAGGCCCCGGAGGACATCGTCCTCTACGAGCTGCACGCGCGCGACTTCAGCATCAACGACCTGACGGTGCCGGAGAACGAGCGCGGCACGTTCAAGGCGTTCACGCACGAGTCCGACGGCATGAAGCACCTGACCCGGCTGGCGAAGGCGGGCCTCACGCACGTGCACCTGCTGCCGGTGTTCGACATCGCGACCATCAACGAGGACCGCGCGGCGCAGCAGCACCCCGCGGGCGACCTGGTGTCGCTGCCGGCGGACTCCGACCAGCAGCAGGCGGCGGTGAAGGCCGTGGCGGACCTGGACGGCTACAACTGGGGCTATGACCCGTTCCACTACACGGTGCCGGAGGGCAGCTACTCCACCAACGCGCAGGGCACGACGCGCACGGTGGAGTTCCGGCAGATGGTGCAGGCGCTCAACCAGCACGGCCTGCGCGTGGTGATGGACGTGGTCTACAACCACACCAACTCCTCCGGGCAGGACGCCAAGAGCGTGTTGGACCGCATCGTCCCGGGCTACTACCACCGCCTCAGCGACGACGGGAACGTGGAGACGAGCACCTGCTGCCAGAACACCGCGTCCGAGAACGCGATGATGGAGAAGCTGCTCATCGACTCCGTGGTGACGTGGGCCAAGGCGTACAAGGTGGACGGCTTCCGCTTCGACCTGATGGGCCACCACATGAAGTCCAACATCGTGAAGCTGCGCGCCACGCTGGACGGGCTCACCGTGGAGAAGGACGGCGTGGACGGCAAGGCCATCTACGTCTACGGCGAGGGCTGGGACTTCGGCGAGGTGGCGGCCAACGCGCGCGGCACCAACGCCACGCAGGCCAACATGGCGGGCACGGGCATCGGCACGTTCAACGACCGCCTGCGCGACGGCGCTCGCGGCGGTGGCCCCTTCAGCGGGCTCCAGGACCAGGGCTTCATCAGCGGCCTCTTGTCCGACCCGAACAGCACCAACCAGGGCACGGAGGCGGCGCAGAAGGACAAGCTGCTGCTCTACAGCGATTGGATCCGCGTGGGCCTCACCGGCAACCTGAAGGACTACTCGCTGGTGGACCGCACCGGCGCGACGGTGCTGGGTGAAGGCGTGGACTACAACGGGGCCAAGGCCGGCTACACGCTGGACCCGCAGGAGGTCATCACCTACGTCTCCGCGCACGACAACGAGACGCTGTTCGACGCGGTGCAGTTGAAGGCGCGGCGCGACCTGCCCATGGCGGAGCGCGTGCGCATGCACAACCTGGGCATCTCGCTGGCGGCGCTGAGCCAGGGCATCCCGTTCTTCCACGCGGGTGACGAGCTCTTGCGCTCCAAGTCGCTGGACCGCAACAGCTTCAACTCCGGTGACTGGTTCAACAAGGTGGACTGGACCTACCAGTCCAACAACTGGGGCGTGGGCCTGCCTCCGGCCGCGGACAACCAGGGCAACTGGGCGCTCTTCGGGCCGCTGCTGGCGGACGCGGCGCTGAAGCCGGCGAACGCGGACATCCTCCGGGCGCGCGACCACTTCGAGGAGATGCTGACCATCCGCAAGAGCTCGCGGCTGTTCCGCCTGCGCACCGGTGACGAGGTGAAGCAGCTGGTGCGCTTCGAGAACACCGGTCCGAACCAGATTCCGGGCCTCATCGTGATGGCCATGCAGGACCACGGCACGAACGCCGAGGGCAAGCGCGCCATCGTGCTGTTCAACGGCACGGACGAGGCCCAGACGTTCAAGGCGGACGGGTACAAGTCCCTGAAGCTCAAGCTGCACCCGGCGCAGCAGGCGTCCACGGACCCGGTGGTGCGCACGTCCACGTACGACGCGGCCACGGGCGGCTTCATGGTGCCGGCGCGCAGCACCGCCGTGTTCGTCACCGACGACGCGGTGGTGGACCCGGATCCGGATCCGCAGGATCCGGACGACCCGGATGAGTCCGACGGCTGCAACTGCCAGAGCACGGTGCCCGGCCCGCTGGGCGCCACCAGCCTGCTGATGCTGTGCGGCCTGGCGCTGAAGCTGCGCCGCCGCCGGGCGTAGGCGGAAAGGCCGCCGGTTGCAAATGAAGCGGGCCCCGGATGCGGAAAGCGCGTCCGGGGCCCGTGGTGTTTCAAGAGGGTGAAGACCTCAGGGGACGGTGAGGATCTCCGCGCCCGTGTCGGTGACGAGCAGGGTGTGCTCGAACTGCGCGCTGCGCAGGCCGTCCGCGGTGACGACGGTCCAGTCGTCGTTCCACGTGCGGTGGTCCCAGTGGCCCTGGTTGATCATCGGCTCCACGGTGAAGATCATCCCGGGCTGCATGATCGTGTCCGCTTCCGGCTCGTAGTAGTGCGGCACCTGGAGCGCGGTGTGGAAGGTCTCGCCGATGCCGTGGCCGCAGTAGGCGCGCACCACGCTGGTGCCGTTCTTCACGGCGTGGGCCTCCACCGCCCGGCCGATGTCGCTGATGGGGCGGCCGGGCTTCACGGCGGCGATGCCGATGTCCAGGCACTCCTTCGCGATCTGCACCAGGCGCTGGTGCTGGGGCTCCACGTTGCCCACCAGGTACGTGGCCGAGCAGTCACCGTGGACGCCATCCAGGTAGATGGTGATGTCCAGGTTGACGATGTCGCCGTCCTCCAGCGCGCGGCTGTCGGGGATGCCGTGGCAGATGACCTCGTTGACCGAGGTGCAGAGCGACTTGGGGAACTTGTGGTAGTTGAGCGTGCTGGGGTAGCCGCCGCGCTTGAGGTAGGCCTCGTGCGCGATGGCGTCCAGTTCGTCCGTGGTGATGCCCACGCGCACGTGCTGGGCGGTCTCCACCAGCACCTGGGCGGCGGCCTGGCAGGCGCGGCGCATGCGGGCGATGACGTCCGGGGACTTCACGTCCGGTTCATTGCGCGAGCGCGAGGGCCTGCCGGCCACGGAGTCCGCGTAGTCCGGCCGGCCGATGGTGAGCGGCACCACGCGGCGGGGGCTGACGAGGCCGGGGCGGACGCCCTTGCGGTTCGTGTCGGGGCCCTTCTTGCGGGCCTCCACGGTGTCCGCGCCGCGGTGGCACTTCTTGTACTTGGAGCCACTGCCGCACCAGCAGGCGTCGTTGGGCCCGGGAAGCACGGCGGGGGCGGTTCGGGGGGTGGCGGTGGTCATCGGGAGCCTCGGGAGCTTGTGTCGGTGTTGGCGGCGGCCTGGCGGGCGCGGGCCCAGCGGAGCATCTGGGGTTTGAGCCAGAGGCGCGGGCGCCCGGCGCCCAGGTCGAGCACCGGACGGGGCATGTCCGGATACCGGCGCAGGTACGTGCTGACGCTGTTGGGGTGGGCAAGGCGCAGCAGGCCCGCCACCTCCTGGGCGTCAATCAGGTCCTTCGTGTTCACCAGGGGGCACATGGGGCGTGTCTATACCCATAG
>NZ_RAWE01000146.1 GCF_003611695.1 Corallococcus carmarthensis
CCCCCCTCCCCCTCCAAGGGCTTTCACGCCGGAGGGTCGTCCGGTGAAGGACCTCCCGGGACGGGTGCCACGACAGCCGGGGATGCCACGGAAGCCTCCTCCGTCTTCAGGCGCTCCAGCGTGCTGCGAGCGGCTGCCTGCTCGGCCTCCTTCTTGTTCCGGCCGTTGGCCCGGGCGTACACGGCCTCCCCGATGCACACCTCCACCTCGAACACCTTGGAGTGCTCCGGGCCCGTCTCCGACACCACCCGGTAGCGCGGCGAGAGCTTGAGCCGTTCGTGGGCCAGCTCCTGGAGGAGCGTCTTGTAGTCCAGGCGGCCGGCGCCGGAGGCGACCTCCTCCACCAGCTCCCCGAAGCAGCGGTCCACCAGCGCCAGCGCCGGATCCAGGCCGCCGCTCAGGTACACCGCGCCCAGCACCGCCTCCAACGCGTCCGCGAGCAGCGAGTTCTTGTCGCGGCCTCCGGACTGGGACTCGCCCCGGCCCAGCAGCAGCAGCTCGCCCAGGCGCAGGCTCCGGGCCACACGGGCCAGGCCCTCTTCATGGACGATGCGGGCGCGCATCTTGGTGAGCTCGCCCTCGGGGACGCCGGGGCAGCGGTCCATCAGCCGGTGACTCACGGCCAGGTCCACCACGGCGTCGCCCAGGAACTCCAGGCGCTGGTTGTCCTTGAGGTTCTGGTCGCGGTTCTCGTTGACGTACGTCTTGTGCGTCAGCGCTTCCAGGGCCAGGTCGCGCTTGGAGAACTGCACACCCAGGCGCGTCTCCAGGGCCTGCACGCGCTCGGCCAGGGTCATCTTCTCCACGCGGTTCACTCCTGGGGTGCGTCCGGGCCCACGAGGCGCACGGCCTCGGGAGCGACCTTCAACAGGTCCGCCACCATCCGCACCACACCGGGGAACTCATCCAGTTCGAAGCGGCCCGCCCACACCTTGCCCTGGGTGCCCGCCAGCAGGCCCCGGAAGGTGCGCCCGGCGATGCGCGCGGCGGCGAAGCGGTAGGCCTTGCCCTCCACCTGCAACTGCGCCAGCAGCTCCAGGCTGCTGCGCGGCGGCACCAGCGCCTGCGGACCGAACTTCTCCACGATCTCCACGAAGCGCACCGGCTCCGAGCCCGGCGCCACCTGCGGCGCGCGGGCCACCGGCTCGCCGAGCAGCGCGGACAGGTAGCCCGTCAGCGCGCCCTTCTCGCGGAACTCCGACAGCTCGATGACGTGCCCCGCGGCGGTGGCCAGCTCCTCCCCGCCCCGGATGGCCTGCGCGATGCGGAAATTGCCCTGGCGGTCCGCCACCAGCTTCACCGCGAGCGCGCCCTCCTGCACCGTCGTGGACAGCTCCAGCGACTGCGGCTCCACGTCCGCGGGCAGGCCCAGGAGCTGCAACTCCTCCGAGCGGCGCTGCAGGTGGAAGACGTGGTCGCTGAAGGTGTCCAGGATCAGCGCCTGCATCTCCTCCGCCGCGTCGATGGAGGACAGCAGGATGGGCGTCATGCCCACCACCGCTGGAGGCCCGATGGGGATGAGCCGGTCCCCCATCACCTGGAAGGTGATCTCGGTGATGAAGTCCTTGGTGATGGGATTCACCAGGGACGCGGCCTCCAGGTCCAGCACCACTTCGACGCCGGACGGCTCCTCACGGACCTGGAGCCCCAGCTCTCGCAGCCGAGCGGTATCCATCAGGCGCCTTTGAAGGTCTCGCGGGCGATGATGGTCCGCTGGATCTCGCTCGTGCCTTCGCCAATCTCACAGAGCTTGGCGTCACGCAGGTAGCGCTCCACGGGGAACTCGCGCGTGTAGCCGTAGCCGCCGTGGATCTGCACCGCCTTGTTGCAGCCGCGCATGGCCGCCTCGGACGCGAACAGCTTCGCCATGGAGGCCTCCTCCGAGTACGGCTGCCCCGCGTCCGCGAGCCGCGCCGCGCGGTGCACCAGCAGGCGCGCCGCCTCCAGCTCCGTCTTCATGTCCGCCATCATCCAGCGCAGGCCCTGGAACTCACCGATGGGCTGACCGAACGCGGTGCGGTCCTTGGAGTACGACACGGACTCCTCCAGCGCCCCGCGCAAGAGGCCCACCGACAGCGCGCCGATGGTGATGCGGCCCTTGTCCAGGATCTTCAGCGTGTCGATGAAGCCGCGGTCGAGCTCGCCCACGATGGCGTCGTCACCGACCTCCACGTTCTCCAGGATGAGCTCCGCGGTGTCCGACGAGCGCATGCCCAGCTTCCCGTGGATGGAGCGCTGGCTGAAGCCGGGCAGGCCCTTCTCCAGCACGAAGGCGGTGATGCCCTTCTGGCGCTTCTCCGGCGACGTGAGCGCCAGCACCACGAACACGTCACCCACCGTGCCCTGGGTGATGAACATCTTGGCGCCGTTGAGCACCCACTTGTTGCCCTTCTTCACGGCGGTGGTGCGCATGCCGGACGCGTCCGAACCGGATCCCGGCTCGGTGAGGCCCCACGCGCCCAGCCACTCACCGGAGGCGAGCTTGGGCAGGTAGCGCTGGTGCTGCGCCTTGTTGCCGAAGACGCGCACGTGGCTGGTCCCCAGGCCGTTGTGGCTGGCCACCGTCAGCGCGAGCGAGCCGTCGTAGCGGGCGATCTCCTCCACGGCCACCGCCACGGCGAGCGAGTCCATGGCCGCCCCGCCGTACTCCTCGGAGACGAGCATGCCCAGCACGCCCAGCTGGCCCAGCTCCTTCACCACCTCCATGGGGAACTTCTCGTCCTTGTCCCACTCGCGCGCGTACGGCTTCACGCGGCGTTCGCAGAATTCACGGAGGGAGGCCTGGAGGGCGCGGTGGCTTTCAGGAAGTTCGAAGTCCATGGTCGGGTGCGGAATCTAGAGCGTGAATGACGGGTGGGGAACTTCAGACGGGGTGGACGCCGTGCTTCTTTTCCGCACGGGGCTGGAACCGGTCCGCATATAGCGAATAACGCTGCATCAATTCCCCGCGCAGTGAGTCGCCCGGGACCACCGCGTCGATGATGAGCTCGCTGGCCAGCTTGAAGATATCCACGTCCTGCTTGTACTCGTCGCGGAGCTTCTGGACGAAGGCTGGCCGCTCGGCCTCCGGCAGCTCCTGGATCTTGTTGAAGTAGACGGCGTTCACCGCCGCCTCCGGGCCCATCACGGCGATCATCGCCTGGGGCAGCGCCAGGGTGGCCTCCGGGGCGAAGCCCGGCCCGCTCATGGCGTAGAGGCCCGCGCCGTACGCCTTGCGCACCACCACGCAGATGCGCGGCACGCTGGCCTCCGACACCGCGGAGATCATCTTCGCGCCCGCGCGGATGATGCCCGCGCGCTCCACCTTGGTGCCGATCATGAAGCCCGGCACGTCCGCCAGGTACAGGAGCGGGATGTTGAACGCGTCACACAGCCAGATGAACCGGGCCGCCTTGTCCGCGCTGTCCACGAACAGCACGCCGCCCTTGTACTTGGGCTGGTTCGCCACGATGCCCACCGGGCGCCCGCCAATGCGCGCCAGGCCCGTGATCAGCTCCTGCGCGAAGAGCTTCTTCACCTCGAACCAGCTGCCCTCGTCGATGAGCTCCGTGATGAGGGCGTGCATGTCGAACGGCTTGTTCTGATCCGGCGGGACGATCTCATCCACGCGCTTGCCGCTGTGCTTGGGCGCCTTCAGTTCGACCTGCGGCGGGGCCTTGGAGAAGTTCTCCGGGAAGAAGGCCAGGTACTGCTTCGCCGCGGCGATGGCGTCCTGCTCCGTCTTCACCAGCACGTCGCCCACGCCGGACACGGAGCAGTGCATCTTCGCGCCGCCCATCTCCTCCAGCGTGACCTTCTCACCGATGACCATCTCCGCCATGCGCGGGCTGCCCAGGTACATGGAGGCGTTGCCCTCCACCATGATGACCAGGTCGCAGAACGCGGGGATGTACGCGCCGCCCGCGGCGGACGGGCCGAAGAGCAGGCAGATCTGCGGGACGAAGCCCGACAGGTGGACCTCGTTGTAGAAGATGCGGCCCGCGCCCCGGCGGCCGGGGAACATCTCCACCTGATCCGTGATGCGCGCGCCCGCGCTGTCCACCAGATAGAGCAGCGGGCAGCGCAGCGCCTTCGCCGTCTCCTGGATGCGGAGGATCTTCTCCACCGTGCGCGCGCCCCAGCTGCCCGCCTTCACCGTGGAGTCGTTGGCCATGATGGCCACCGTGCGCCCGTCGATGCGCGCCATGCCGGTGATGACGCCGTCCGAAGGCAGCTCCGGATCCAGGTTGTTGGCGAGCTTGCCGTCCTCCACGAAGGAGTCCGCGTCCACGAGCAACCGGATGCGCTCGCGCGCGAAGAGCTTGCCCGTCTCCGCGTTCTTCGCGTGGTACTTGGGCGCGCCGCCCTTCTCCACCTGGGAGAGCTTCTCGAGCAGTTTCTGATCTGAGGACATGGCCGCCGTCCCATACCAAGAAACCCCTGGCCTGGCTGCCTTCTTGCCAGCCGAAGCGCCAGCCGTGCCGTCCAACGGACGACGCAAGAGGCCAGGAACGAGCGCTTCGGGGGATGTCGCCGGGGGCCTCCCTGCCTACCTTCATGTCGCACGGGGGGTGTGCACCCAGGCGGGCCACACTCGCCCCGTGAATCGCATCCGGCCCTGGAGGGACCCATGTTCAGAGCGAAGAAGGCGAAGTGGCAGACGAAGGCCTTGGCCAAGAGCAAGCTGTACCGTCAGTTCCTGGCGCACCAGCTGCTCGACCAGCTGCCGGATTACGCGGACAGGGCCGGCAAGGTGGCCCGGAAGTCCTGGGACAACTTCGACCCGGACGACGCGCTGCGCTATGTGGGATTGACGACGTACAAGCCGGCGCGCGCGGGCATGGGCGGCCTGGGGGCGTTCCTGCTGGGCGCCGCCGCGGGCAGCATCGTGGCCCTGCTGATGGCCCCGAGCCGCGGCACGGAGCTGCGCACCACCGTCAAGGACAAGGCGATGGGCTACATCAACAAGCAGGGCGTGAACATCGGCGGCGAGAAGACCGCCAGCGCCTGAAGCCGGGCGTGACGTGACCCCACGTCCCGTCACCTCGTCATCGAGCGCAGCAGGCAGGGGCCGCACGGTCCGCGGGCAACCGCGGGCCTGCCGCCCCTGTCGCTTTCGGGGGCCCTACCGGCCTTTATAGACAGGGGGACGCTTCTCCGCGAAGGCGCGGAGCCCTTCCAACCGGTCCTCCGTCTTGAGCACCTCCTCGTACTTCTTGAGTTCCAGCGCCAGCGCGTCGTCCAGCTCCAGGCCGGTGCCCTCGTCGATGGCGTGCTTGGCGGTGGCCACGGCCACGGGGGCGTTCTCCACGACGGCCTCCGCGAGCTGGAAGGCGACCTCCAGCAGGTGCCCTTCCGGGGCCAGCCGGTTCACCAGGCCGATGCTGAAGGCCTCCGCCGCGTTCACGCGCCGGGCGGTGAGGATGAGGTCCTTGGCGCGCCCGGGGCCAATGAGCCGCGTCAGCCGCTGGGTGCCGCCGCCGCCGGGGATGATGCCCAGCTTCACCTCGGTGAGGCCCATCTCCGTGGCGGGCGAGGCGACGCGCAGGTCGCACGCCAGGGCCAGCTCCGTGCCGCCGCCGAAGGCCGCGCCGTTGATGGCGGCGATGAAGACGCAGTCGCTCTTTTCGATGGAGCGCAGGGTGACGCGCAGGCCGTTGAGGAAGGCGCGCACCTCGTCTTCCGACATGGTGGTGCGCTCCTTCAGGTCCGCGCCCGCGCAGAACGCCTTGTCGCCCGCGCCGGTGAGGATGACGGCGCGCACGGCGCGGCCGGAGGACACGCGGGCCACGAGCGCGTCCAGCTCCTTGTGCATCGCGCGGCTGATGGCGTTGCGGCGGCTCTCTCCATCGATGGTCCAGATCTCGATGGCCCCGCGGGCGTCGACCTTGAACTCCGGCATCTGCGCTCCCCATGACGGGCCGCACCGGGCGGCCCGCGTGAATGGCGCGCAGCCTGAAACCTGTTCCCCAGTCTGGCAAGCCGTAAACGGATAGGATTTCGCCCATGCCTTCGTGCTCAACGACGAAACGCCCGTGGCGGTGGCTGCCCGGGCTGCTCACCGTCTTCACCGTGCTCGTGCTCGCCCTCCCCCTCGTGGCCCTGGCGCGCGGCGGCGGCGGTGAGCACTACACGTCCGGACGCGACCGGAGCAGCGGTGGCGGCGGCAGCGGTGACGGCCTGCCCCTCTGGCTGATCTTCGACCTCCTCCGGCTCATCTTCCTGTACCCGAAGGTGACCCTCCCGCTGCTCATCCTCGGCGGTGGGCTCTACTGGCTCTACAAGCGCAACCTGCACCCGGACGCCACCACCCGGCGCGCGTTGGATCAGCGCGAGGCGGAGGTGCGCACGGAGGTGTCCGGCCGCGATGTGCAGGGCTGGGTGAACGCGCTGAAGCTCAAGGACCCGTCGTTCGAGTTGGAGCCCACGCTGGGGAAGGTGCGCTGGCTCTTCCTGGAGCTGCAGAAGTCGTGGTTCCGGAGGGACATGACGCCGGTGCGCCCCTTCCTGTCGGACGCGACGTGGCAGCGCTTCAACGTGCAGCTGGCGCTGATGCAGGCCCAGGGCGTGCGCGACGCGCTGGCGGACATGAAGGTGCTGGACGTGCAGCTCATCGGCCTGCATCAGACCGAGTGGTACGACAGCATCCACGTGCGCGTGCGCGCCAGCATCCGCGACACGGACGTGTCCGCGAACCAGACGGACGCGCAGGCCATGGCCGCCGCCAGCCGCGTGGCCCCGGAGGTGTTCACGGAGGTGTGGACCTTCGTGCGCAAGCCCGGCGCGCAGACGCGCATTGGCGAGGATCTGTTCCAGGGCAAGTGCCCCAACTGCGGGGCGCCCTACAAGGGCGGCGCGGCCAACACCTGCGAGTTCTGCAACGCGGTGGTGAACTCCGGTAACTACGACTGGACGCTCGCGGAGATCACCCAGGGTGTGGAGCACGTGCGCCACCACAAGCAGGTGGACGGCCTGATGCAGGCGCGCGCGGACGACCCGGCGCTCAACCTGGAGATGCTGGAGGACCGCGCGTCGCTGCTGTTCTGGAAGTGGATCGACGCGCAGAGCCGCAACGAGACGCAGCGCCTGTCCAAGGTGGCCAACGCCAATGCCATCACCACGCTGGACGCGGAGCTGGGCGAGCTGACGAAGCGCGGCCGGCGGCGCGTCTTCATGGAGTGCGCGGTGGGCGCGGTGGACGTGCGCGCGCTGGAGGTCCACCCGGAGTCCTTCGACGAGGCCCAGGTCGAAATCCGCTGGAGCGCCCGCATGGGCGTGGGCCCCGTGAACGAGAAGCCGCCCAGCCTGCCCACGGTGCCGCAGCGCTGGGTCTTCACGCTGGTGCGCCGCCACGGCGCGAAGACGAACACGGACACCGGTATGTCCACGGACCGCTGCCCGCAGTGCAACGCGCCCACCACCAACAGCGCGGCCAATACCTGCGAGTTCTGCGGCACGGTGCTGGGCAACGGTGAGCGGGACTGGGTGCTCGCGTCCGCCCTCCCCTTCGAGTCCTGGAACGTGCACCACGCGAAGCGGACGTCCGCCCAGGCGGAGCGCTACCAGCAGGCGCGCCGGGCCGAGCGCGGCACCGTCGCGCCCCCGCCCATGGCCAGCGACTCCAGCGGCGACGGCGATCGGGTGATGACGGACGTGAAGGAGCGCGAGCGGCTGCTCTACATGATGGCGTCCATCGCCGCCGCCGACGGCGAGGTCTCCGCCGCCGAGCGCCGCCTGCTCAAGCTGTGCGCGGAGCGCTGGAGCGTGTCGTGGCCCAACGTGGAGATGGCGCTCAACGCGGGGCCCCAGCTCTTCGAGCGCCTCATGCCCCGGGGCAGCCCCGAGGCGGAGGTGTTCCTGCGCCACATCGTGGAGATGGCGCTGGTGGACGGCCGCATCGACCGCAAGGAGCGGCGGATGCTTCAAATCGCCGCCCAGCACCTGGGCCTGGAGGAACGGCTTCCGGCGCTGATCGGGGACCACTAATGCAAGCCCCAGCCATGTCGCGCTCGATCGCCTCGTGCAGGGGCACCCCGGCGTCGTAGCCCTCGGCCACGATGTCCACGAGGCGCCCCTCGATGACGATGTCCAGTTCCACGCGCGGGTACCGTTCGTGGAAGGTGGGGAGCACCGGGGAGAGGACCCGCGGCACCGCGATGCCCGGTACCGAGAGCCGCAATCGTCCCACGGCCTCTCCCGGCCTGGCGGACACTTCCTTCAGGGCTTCAAACGCCTGACCCAGACCAGGGCCCGCGCTCTCCACCAGGCGCCGTCCCGCGTCTGTCAGCGCCACGCTGCGCGTCGTGCGGGTAAGCAGCACCACGCGCAGTTGCTTCTCGAGCTGGCGCACCGAGTGGCTGACCGCTGCCGTGGAGACGCCCGACAAGATCCTCGCGGTCGACCTCTACGGCGTCGCGTTGGTGTTCGAGGAATTCGGCCGCGTGATCATGCCCGGCGGCTCGGGGCTCGTCATTGCGAGCATGGCCGGCCACATGCCGCCGGAGTTCCCGGCGGAGATGAACCATGCACTCGCGTACACGCCCGCGGACCGGTTACTCGCGCTCCCGTACCTGCAGCCCGAGGCCGTACCCGGCTCCGGGACTGCCTACGCTCTCTCCAAGCGGGCCAATCACCTTCGCGTCCAGGCCGCCGCCGTGACCTGGGGTGAGCGGGGGGCACGCGGGAACGCCATCAGCCCGGGCGTCATCCTGACGCCGCTCGCGCAGCACGAGCTCGACTCCCCGGTTGGGCCCGTCTACCAGACATTCATCAAGGCGTCGGCCGCCAAGCGGATGGGGACGCCGGACGAAGTCGCGGCCGCGGCGGCCTTTCTCATGGGCCCGGAGGCGGGCTTCATCACCGGGAGCGACCTGCTCATGGACGGCGGCGTCATCGCGGCGCTCCGTACGGGCCGCATCCAGCTCGCCTCCGACGTCGGCGTGCGGTCGGGGTCGTGACCAAGGGCGCCACGCCCGCGCAGGTCGCTCTCGCGTGGCTGCTCGTGCAGAAGCCGTGGATCGTGCCCATCCCGGGGACGGCAAAGCTCGAGCACCTTGACGCCAATCTCGGCGCGCTCGAAGTCGAGCTCACCGCCGCCGACATGCGGGAGATTGACGAGAGCGTCTCGAAGCACGAGGTGCAGGGCGCCCGGTCGAGCGAGGAGCTCCTCCAGGCGACCGACGTCGGGGCCCGGCTGGGCACGAGTTCCGTCGGCGGGCATGGCATGTCGTCACTGCCCCGGAAGTGAACGCAGTCCATCTTGAACGCGGATTGATGCAAGCAGCGCAAGAGTCATCTGCGGTG
Source organism: Corallococcus carmarthensis (assembly GCF_003611695.1). Classification (GTDB taxonomy): domain Bacteria; phylum Myxococcota; class Myxococcia; order Myxococcales; family Myxococcaceae; genus Corallococcus; species Corallococcus carmarthensis. Next base: position 9,283 of record NZ_RAWE01000146.1, read on the forward strand.
CTGCCGGGTTCACCGCGACCCGCAGCTGGATATACCTGTCCGACGACAACTTGCGTGTCGGTGTCAGAGCGCGCCGGCAGGAGAAGCACACGTGACGCAAACCATCGGCTTTATCGGAAGCGGTGCGATCAGTAGCCAGGTGGCACGCCTGGCCGTTGCTGCCGGAATGGACGTGATTCTCAGCAACACGCGGGGCCCCGAGTCGCTCTCGGCTCTCATCTCCGAGTTGGGCAACCGCGCCCGGGCCGCGACCCCTGCCGAAGCCGCACGGGACGCGGAACTGGTGGTCGCCAGCATTCCGTTTTACGCATACAGCAAGCTTTCGGCCGAGGCGCTCGCCGGCAAGGTCGTCATCGATACGATGAACTATTACCCCGAGCGGGACGGCCACATGCCCGAGATCGACACCGCCCGGGTCGCAACCAGCGAGCTGGTGCAGCGGCACCTTTCGCGCTCGCGTGTCGTCAGGGCGCTCAACAACATGGATTGGGTTCGGCTGCGCAGCAGGGCACGTCCCGTCGGCGCGAGCGATCGCAGCGCGCTACCCATCGCTAGCGATGATGCAGAAGCGAAGGCGGCCGTGTCCGGGTTCCTGGGTGCGATCGGGTACGATGCGGTGGATCTGGGCCCCCTCGCCGACAGCTGGCGGAGCGAGCCGACAACCCCGGTCTACGTGCTCCCCTACCTCGGCACGGTTCCGTCGGATGTCAGGCCTGAAGCAGCACGAGCCTGGTTCCTTCAAGCGCCCGGAGCGCCCGTGTCCGTCCAGCAGGTCAAGACGCTCGTCGCGCGGGCTGTCCGGCATGAGCGGATGTTCGGCGATGTCGGGCCGCTTCCTGGTGCCGCGATTTGATTCATCGAGCAACGACGGGAAACAGCCATGAGCGCGCATAGGGTACGTGTTGGCATCGTGGGCCTGCAGCCAGGCCGGAACTGGGCGGCGGTCGCTCATCTGCCGGCGCTGCGTGCGCTCTCCGACGAATTCGAAATCGTGGGCGTGGCGAACTCGAGCCGAGCCAGCGCGGAAGCCGCCGCGAGCAGCTGCGGAATTCCGCGGGCGTTCAGCGATGTCGCCGAGATGGTCGCCTCGCCGGATGTCGATCTGGTTGTGGTGACGGTCCGGGTGCCTACCCACTTCAACGTGGTCCGGGCGGCACTCGAAGGTGGCAAGCACGTCTTCTGTGAGTGGCCGCTTGGGCGCACGCTCGAGGAAGCCGAAGTGCTGGCGCAGCTTGCCCGGGACAGGGGGGTGTCAGCATTCACGAGCACTCAATCCCGCGTCACGCCTGCAATCCTGCACCTGAAGAGGCTCGTTGATACGGGGTTCGTGGGTGAGGTCCTGTCGACCAGCGTCACGGGCTGGGGCCGTATCTGGGGAGGCACCGTCGACGACCTCAAGAGCGAGCAGTATCTGCTGGAGAACGCCAATGGAGCCACACTGCTCACCATCCCATTCGCGCACACGATCGCCGCGTTGCGTGATGTCCTCGGGGATGTCTCCGAGCTGTCCGCCATGCTCGACACACGCCGCCGGCGGGTGCTTGCCACCGAGACCGGCGGGTTCGTCCCGATGGATGCTCCGGACCAGATCCTGATTGCCGGGAAGCTGGCCAGCGGTGCATCGCTCTCGATGCACTATCAGGGCGGCGCACCTCGGGGCTTCGACGGCTTCGTCTGGGACGTCCATGGAACGGACGGCCACCTGCGCATGACCGGCCCGACAGGTCACACCCAGCTTGTCCCGCTTGAGCTTTGGGGAGGGCGAGGAGAGGCGCGGGTGTTCGAGCCCATTGGCGTCCCTGACGACGGGATTGCGCTGGAGGACAACGTCCCCGGCAACATCGCGAGGGTCTATCGGCGTCTGGCCTCGGATCTGCGCCAAGGCACCCGCACTGCCCCCACTTTCGACGACGCGGTGGAGCTCCATCGCCTCCTGGATGGAGTCGAGCGAGCTGCGCGCGAGGGAAAGAGGGTGAGCGTTCAGGCCCCGAACCGGGCCTTGCCGACGGTGTAGGCCAGCGTCACCGGGATGCTGCGCTCATTGCCGGCCGCAAGGCCTCGCCGATTTCATCGACGAAGACCCGGGTCTTCGCGGGGACCAACGCACCGGGTGGCATCACCGCGTGCACGCTGATCTCCCGCACGCTGCGCCATCCGGGCAGAACCTCGACGAGGCTACCCGCCTTCAGGTGAGGGGCAACCATCCAATCCGGAGCCAGGGCAATTCCTGCACCCTTCAAGGCCGCGACGATGATCGACTCGCTGCTGTTGGCGACGAAGGGCCCCTGGGGTCGCAAGGTCTTCTGCTCGCCTTCCATTTCGATGACCCAATTGGGCCAATCGGGGTGGTGGGTGAATCCCAGGCAGGAGTGGGCCAGGAGCTCATCCGGCGAGGCTGGCATCCCCTTCCTGGCGACATAGGACGGTGAAGCGATCAGGCGGCTGCGGAACGTTCCGAGCTTCCTGGCGATCAGCGAGCTGTCTCCGACCATCCCGATCCGGATCACCACGTCGAATCCCTCGCTCACGATGTCCACCATGCGGTCGAGGAAGTGGGCGTCGATGTGGATGCGCGGGTACTTGAGCAAGAAGTCAGGGATGAGCGGAGCGATCACTTCGCGCCCGTAGGTAACAGGTAACGAGAGCTTGAGCTCTCCTTGCGGCGTCGCCGCGAAATCCCCCACCTCCCGAGTAGCCTGGTCGAGCTTGTCGAGCACGGAGCGGATGCGTCGAAAGTAGAAGGTGCCCGCCTCGGTCAGGGAAACGCTCCGTGTCGTGCGAACCAGCAGTCGTACGCCGAGGCGACTTTCGAGCTGGCTCAACCTGCGCGATATCACGGAGGCGTCTCGACCGAGTTGGACCCCGGCCGCCTTGAAGCTGCCCGTGTTGGCAACAGCCGCGAACGCCACGACCTCGTCGAAACCTTCATACATATTCGTGCTCCGTTCGCAGGAGTGTCTTTCGGCACACGAGATCGATTCGAACGCCGCGCACGAACATATTCGTCGCTCAGCACGAAGTCGGGAGAATCACCATGAAGACGTTTCTGAGCATTGGGTCCGGCCCAGGCATCGGCACGGCAACGGCGGAGCGCTTCGCGCAAGAGGGTTTCAGGATCGTCCTGACCTCGCGCGACGGGCTCAAGCTCGCCAGCCGGGCAGAGCAGCTGCGCGCCAAAGGGCATACCGTCGAGGTGAAGATCGTCGATGCAGGCAACCTCGACAGCGTGAGCGCGCTCGTCAGGGAAACCGAAGCCCAGTTCGGCGCAATCGACGTGCTGCACTTCAACGCTGCTTCGATGCGCGCTGCAACCCTTGAGGCCCAGGAGGTTGAGACCTTCGTCCTTGACCAGACCGTGAACCTCGGGGCCGCACTCGCCGCCGTGAAAGGCGCGTCTCAAGCCATGCTGGCGCGTGGCTCCGGCACCATCCTCCTGACGGGAGGGATGTTCGCAATCAAGCCGAGCCCCGAATACCTTTCGTTGAGCATCGGCAAGGCGGGCCTTCGGGCCATGACGCAGGCTCTCTTCGACACCTTCAGAAAGCGTGGGGTCCACATCGCGTCGGTCAACGTGGCTGCGCTCGTGGCTCCGGACTCGGTCGAGGCCCGTGGTGTCGCCGACGCCTTCTGGAGGCTATACAGCGCGCCACTCGAAGCGTGGTCGCCCGAGATGACGTTCCCGGCCTAGTCCTTGGGCCGGCTGGAGATCAACGGGCGGGCTGCTTTGCCCGGGCGGGACGGGTCACGGGGGCCCCCAGTGGAGGGGCCCCTTCAGGTCTGCGCGCGGCGGGAGGCCTTCTTGTCCCGCTCGCCGAGCGCGGCCTGGAGGTACTTGCCCGCGAGCTTCCGGCCGATGAGCTCCTGGGCGATCTCCCCGGCCTCCACCAGCTTGTCCAGGTCGATGCCGGTGTCCACGCCCATGCCGTGCAGCATGAACACCGCGTCCTCGGAGGCCAGGTTGCCCGCGGCGCCCGGCGCGTAGGGACAACCGCCCAGCCCGCCGATGCTCGCGTCGAACGTGGTGACGCCCGCGGACAAGCCCACCAGCGCGTTGGCCAGCGCGGTGCCTCGCGTGTCGTGCAGGTGCAGCGCCAGCGTGTCCACCGGCATGTGCTGGAGCAGCGCGGTCAGGATCTCTTCCGTCTGCCGGGGCGTGCCCACGCCAATCGTGTCGCCCAGGCTCAGCTGGTAGATGCCCGCGTCCACCAGCTGCCGGCAGATGTCCACCACGCGCTCCACCGGGACGTGGCCCTCGTAGGGGCAGCCCCACACGGTGGACAGGTAGCCGCGCACGCGCATGCCGGCCTTGCGGGCGGCGGCGGTGACTTCCTTCGCACCGGCCAGGGCCTCCGCGATGGTCTTGTTGATGTTCTTCTTGGAGTGGGCCTCCGACGCGGAGATGAACACCGCGGCCTCCTCCAGACCCGCCGCCTGCGCGCGCTCCAGGCCCTTCAAGTTGGGCACCAGCGCGGAGAAGACGACCCCCGGGCGGCGGCCCACCTGCTTGAGCAATTCCTCCGCGTCCGCGAGCTGGGGGATCCACTTGGGTGACACGAACGACGTCACCTCGATGCGCTTCTCCCCCGCGGCGACCAGGGCGTTGATGAGGCGCGCCTTGTCGCGGGTGGGCAGGGTGCGCAGCTCGTTCTGCAGGCCGTCGCGGGGGCCGACCTCGTACACGTCGACCCGGCGGGGCAGTTGCCCCAGCAGGCCGACCCGCGTTCGCGATGTCTCTTTCGGATCCACTGGACGTGTCCCGGGCCGGTCAACGGCGCCCGGCTCCCACGATGAGGTCGGTCGACTCGGGTGTCATCGGCCCGGAATCCAGGCCGCCGTGCACCCACTCCACCGAAAAGCCCGTGCTTTCCAACAGCCGTTTCAGTTCCGCAAGAGGATAGTAACGAAGCGCATAGGCCGCTCGCAGGACTCGACCGTCCGGCAAGGTGAGCTGACGCTGCCCGACATCGCGGCCACGCGTCGCGTCGAAGCGGCTCTCCTCCTCCAGGAGGCTCCCATCCGGTAACCGCTCGCGGAACGACGCACCCGGACTTCCAGCCAGCCGCTCGTAGGGAACCGTCTGGAACACCAACCGTCCGCCGGGCCGCAGCGCCCGCGCCACCTCCCGCAGCACCTGGACGTGCTCCGCGTCGGAGAAGGCGAAGAGTGTCGAATACCAGGCGTATGCGCCCCCCAGGGACGCGTCCTGGAAGGGCAGCGCCCGCAGGTCACCCCGCACCACGGGAAAGCCGGGACGGCGCAGGCGCAGGGACAGCGGATCCAGCTCCAGGCCCACCACCCGCCCGGCGAGCGCGCCCTGCGTGTTGAGCCGAGCCGCGTGCCGGCCGTGGCCACAGCCCAGGTCCGCCACCGGCCCCTCCACGTCCGCGAACGCCCGGGACAGGTACTCCCCTTCCCGGGCCGTCACCTCCTCGGAGAGGTACGGCAGCGTGCTGCGCAGGTACAGCTCCCCGAAGAAGTCACCCACGGCCGTGCTCGCCCGGGGCGTCAGCGCTTGAGGGCAGGCAGCTTCTCACGCAGGCGGCGCACGGCTTCGTCCAGCACCCCCTCCGTCTTGCAGAAGGCGAAGCGCGCGAAGCGCTGCCCCAGGTGCCGGTGCTCCGGACCGTAGAAGACGCTGGGCGGGATGCCCGCCACGCCCACCTCCGTCACCAGGTGCCGGCAGAAGGCCACGTCGTCCGCGAAGCCGTAGCCGGTGATGTCCGCGAGGATGAAGTAGCTGCCCTCCGGCGAGAACGCCTGGAGCCCCGCCTCGCGCAGGCCCGTGAGCAGCCGTTCGCGCTTGGCGGTGTAGAGCGCCGTCAGCTCCTGGAAGTAGCTGTCCGGCAGCCGCAGGGCCACGGCCATGGCGGCCTGGAACGGCGACGCGGTGGCGAAGGTGACGAACTGGTGCGCGCGCTGCACCGCGTCCCGCAGCGGCGGCGGCGCGATGATCCAGCCGATCTTCCACCCCGTGAGGCTGAAGGACTTGCCCGCGCTGCTCACCGTCACCGTGCGGTCCGCGAGCACCGGCACCGTGGCGGCGCGGATGTGGCGCGAGGGGGCGAAGACGATGTGCTCGTAGACTTCATCCGCCAGCACCTTCACGTCGTGCTCGGCGCAGAGGTTGCCCAGGAACTCCAGCTCCTCGCGGGTGAACACCTTGCCCGTGGGGTTGTGCGGCGAGTTGAGGATCAACAGCCGCGTGCGCGGGCTGAACGCGGCCCGGACTTCCTCCCGGTCGAACCACCAGGTGGCGTGCCCGGCGTCCGGCGGCCGCAGCGGCACGTAGCGCGGCGTGGCGCCCACGAAGGCGATGTTGGCGTCGTACGAGTCGTAGAACGGCTCGAAGGCCACCACCTCGTCGCCGGGATCCACCAGGCCCAGGATGACGTCGAGGATGGCCTCCGTGGCGCCGCTCGTCACGGTGACCATGGTGTCCGGGTCCACGGTATGGCCGTAGAAGCGCTGCGCGTGCTCCGCGATCGCGACACGCAGATCGCGGGCGCCCACGCCGGGGGCGTACTGGTTGACGCCGCCCTGGATGGCCTTCCACGCGGCTTCCTTGATGGCATCCGGCCCGTCGAAGTCCGGGAAGCCCTGCCCCAGGTTCACGGCCTGGTGCTTCAGCGCCAGCGCGCTGAACTCGGAGAAGACGGTGGTGCCGAAGCGGGAGACGCGCTGCGCGTGCACGGGCCGGGGGGACATGGTTCAGGCCTCTGGAGGCCAGCGCACGTCCACCCCGAACCCCGGGGCGACCGGCTGGCGGTTCAGGGCCGGACGATAGCGTCCACGGGCTCGGAACGCGCGCCCTGTTCCACCGCGCGCTGCCTCTCGGCCCGGGACAGGGCCAGCGCCAGCCCCGTCACCACCAGCACCAGGGGGACCGCGCAGATGAGGTCGATGGCGTAGTGGAACCGCCCCGCCAGCGTCGCGAAGATGAGCCCCATGCCCGGGAAGAGCATCACCCAGAAGAAGCGCCGGGCGAACCGGAACGCGTAGATGAGCACCACCAGCATCACCCCGGTGTGCCCGGACGGGAAGCAGTCCCGGGTGTACACCGGCGTGCGCATCATGGACTCCAAGAGCGGCGTGAGGATCCACCCCTGGGTGGCCGGCCCGTCGAACGCGCCGATGAGGAAGTACCGGGGCCCCACCGCGGGCACCAGCGAGTACGCCGCGTAGTTGAAGCCCAGCAGCAGGCCCAGCCCCAGCAGGTACTCGTCGAAGCCGGGCGTGGGCCCCCTGCCCCGGGCGTACAGGTAGATGCCCAGCAGCAGCGGCCACATGAAGTGCCCGTAGTAGCAGAGCATCAGCACGTCGTTGGCCCAGGGCGGAATCACGTGCGCCAGTGCCACCGCCGTCTGGAAGCCGAACAGCTTCTGGTCCACGGCGATGAGCTGCGCGTCCTTGATCAGCGGGTTCATCCAGTCCACGATGGGACCCAGCCACCCGTGGGCCAGCGCCGACACCGGCAGAAGCCAGAAGTCCGCCACGATGGCGATGAGCGGCTGGCGCGGAAAGCGCGCCTCCAGCATGCGCATGGCCGGCAGGCCCAGCGCGAAGAGGAGGAACAGGAGCGCACTGCGCCCTGAGTTCGGCGCCCAGCGGGCCGGGCCCACGCACACCAGGGCGGCCACCGAGCAGGCCGCCATCAGGACGAGGTCCACCTGCCGGAAGCGCACGAGCGCTTCCTCCGACGACATCACGACGGGCCGCACACGGCCTTCGCTGAATGACCAGATGCTCACGCCGATTTGCGCTCCCCCGGCGACTCGACCGGCAACTCGCCGGCGCCCCCGAGATTGAGGCTCCGCACCACCGCGCCCGCCTGAGGCGCCACCGTGGACCGCCGTCCCTTCCACCGCTCCAACAACGCCAGCATGGCCGGAAAGAACACCGTCGTCCCCAGGAAGGTGCTCACGACCCCCAGTAGGGCAATCTGACCGATGCTGCGCAAGCCCTGGTGGTTCGCCACGAGGAGCGCTCCGTAGCCCGCCGCGTTGGACAGGGTCGCCACCACCGCCGCGAAACCGGTGTTGCGCACCACCCGGCCCAGCGAACCGGGGCCCTCCTCCTCGTACCGGTGGAACAGGTGCACCGAGTTGTCCACCGCGATGGCCAGGAGGTTGGGCAGCACCACCGCGTTGATGAAGTTGAGCTGGACGTCGAAGAGGTACATGCCGCCCGCCAGGCACGTCATGCCCAGGAACAGCGGGCCCGCCACCAGCAGCGCGCGCTTGAAGCTGCGCAGGCTTGCCAGGATGACCAGGAACACCACCACCGCCGCGGACCAGAGGATGAAGGGCCCGTCCCCTCGCACCAGCGAGAAGATGCGCGCCGCGATGCGGTTGCTGTCCAGCACCGCCAGGTCGACGCCCTTCGCCCTCGCCCCGACCACGACCTCATCCAGCTGCGTCGCCCAGCGGTTCAGATCCTGCGTGTCGTAGTTGGACACCGACGGGAACAGCAGGAGGAACATCCCCTTGCCGTCCAGCGCCTCGAAGCGGCGGCGCGCCTCCACCGGCAGCTGGTCCAGGCCGTAGGGCTTCGCGTCCACCATCTCGCGCAGGTCCTTCACGCGCGCGTCGTCCTGGGCGGACTTCGGCAGCCCGTCCAGCAGCGCCCGGATGCGGCCCATCTCCGCCTCGTGGCCCGCCACGTCCGAGGGCACCAGGTCGCTCAACGACGCGGTGCGCAGGAACACGGAGTTGGCGCCGTTCCTCGCCTTCACCTGGGCGATGACGGCCTCCACCTCGCGGACCTGCTCCAGCGTGTCCACGGAGAGGATGGCGGGGTTGAGCGGCGCGCCAATCTGCGAGGTGATGTGGTCGTCCAGCCGCGACGCCGGGGAGTCGCCCTTCAGGTTGCGCAGGTTGGTCTCGAAGCCCAGCCGGGGCGCGATGCCCACCGAGTACGCCGCGAAGCCCACCACCGACAGCGCCACCGCGACGATGAGGCCCGTGGGCCAGCGCCGCCACTCCTTCGCCGGAGCCGGGGCCTGCTCCACGGCCGGCGCGGAGGCCTGGACGGCGTCACCGGGCGCGGCGTCGCGGCGATACGGGCGGATGCGCTCCGCGATGGCGAGCAGCGACGGGCCCAGCGCGTACGCGGACAGCACCGCCATCAGCACGCCAATGCCCGCGAGCAGGCCGAACTGCTGGAAGGCGTGGAACTGCGCCAGCACCAGCACGAAGAACGCCGCCGCGTTGGTGAAGGCGGACGTGAGCGCTCCGCTGAAGGTGCCGCGCACCGCCGCCGTCAGCGACTCCTTCACGCCGTGGTGCTCGCGCTCCTCCCAGTAGCGCATGGCCAGGTGGACGCCGTACTCGATGCCCAGGCCGATGAGGATGGCGACCAGGAAGCCCGTCACGATGTTGAGGTGGCCGATGGCGCCCTGCGCGAACGCGAACGTCAGCACCAGCCCCACCACCACCGGCACGCCCACCACCGCCAGCGCGGAGATGCGCCGGGTGGCCAGCAGGATGAGCCCTACGGCAATGAGCGCGGACAGCATGCCCGCGTTGGACAGGTCGCGGCGCATCACCGCGTCCTCTTCGATGCGGTTCTGGAAGTTGCCCGTCGCCTCCAGCGTCACGCCCGGGTACTTCTCCGCCGCGAGCTTGCGGCCGGTGTCGAACGCCGTGGCCACGAAGCGCCGCGCGAAGTCCAGGTCCCCCGCCGTCCCCGACGGCTTGATCATCAGGTAGACCTCGGTGCCCTCCTTGTTCGCCAGCGTCTCCGGCAGCGCCGTGTCCGGGGTGTGCTTCTTCGCGATCGCCTCGAAGGTGGGCGGCGCCTCGTCCGCGCCCAGGTCCACGAAGAGGGGGCTCGCGCGCTCCTTCTCGTAGCGGACGCGGGCCTCCAGGTCCTCCCTCAGGGAAGCGACCTCCGCCGTGGGCAGCAGAAGCAGACCGTGGCGGCGGAAGAAGGCCACGTCATAGTGGTGCTCGACGTAGCGGACCGTGGGCAGGGCTTCCAGGCGCTTCTGGAACTCCGTGGCGTAGGCCTTGAGGGCCTCTGGGGCGGCGCCCTTGGCCATGATGACCAGGTACCCGTCCCCGCCCGCCTTCTCTGACACGCGTGTCAGATCCCGGACCTCCGGGGCACCCTCCGGGAGCAGCTCCACGAACGAGCCCCGGAACTCCAGGCGCGAGGCGAAGAAGCCCGCGGCGGCCGTCACCAGGGCGACAGCGAGCAGCACCTGCCAGGGGCGCGACATCGCTGCCTGGATGAAGCCGTCAAACCACCGCTGTCGTCGCGCTTGGGACACCGTCTGCTCCTCTGATGCTGGCCGGCGAAGCAATAACCCGGCCATGATTCAGGCCCCCGGAACAGATGGCCCCGCCAGACCCATTCCCCATGTGAACCTGTGTGTGCCCTGAGTGAGGGAGCATCCACTGGCGAACACAGGTCCGGGAGCGCGGCGTGCCACCAATGCGGCACCACTGTCAAGGCGCGCCCTGACACGGATGCCCCACACCGGGTGCGATGGAACCGTCCCCGCCTTGACAGTGCGGTTTTCCCTCTTTATTGACCCCCACGCGTCGTCGTCCCCCTGGGTGTTCACGCGGCCGGGCAATCCGAACCTGGAACGCGCCCTGCACATGGAAAGCGGCTCGGATCACACCCCCCGACGCGTAAGAAAGACCACCATGAGCGACGTGTTCGACAAGTGCCGTACCTGGAAGGACTACCGCATCGCCAAGGCCACGGGTTTGTACCCGTACTTCCGGGCCATCGAGGCGTCGCACGGCGCCACGGAGGTGGAGATCGAGGGACGTCGGGTCATCATGGTGGGCTCGAACAACTACCTGGGCCTGTCCGCGGATCCGCGCGTGAAGGAAGCGGCCATCAAGGCGACGGAGAAGTTCGGCACCACCTGCTCCGGCTCCCGCCTGCTCAACGGCACGCTGGCGCTGCACGAGGAGCTGGAGGCGCGGCTCGCGAAGTTCCTCAACCGCGAGTCCGCCATCGTCATCTCCACCGGGTTCCAGACGAACCTGGCGCTGGCGTCCATCCTGGGCCGTCACGACATCGTGTTCAGCGACCGCGCGAACCACGCGTCGCTGGTGGACGGCGTGCGCCTGTCGTTCGCGACGGAGCGCAAGTTCCGCCACAACGACATGGATCACCTGGAGCAGCTGCTGGCCGCGGCGGAGCCGGGCGCCGGGAAGATCATCGTCACGGACGGCGTGTTCTCCATGGAGGGCGACGTCTGCAACCTGCCCCGCATCGTGGAGCTGTCCAAGCAGTACAACGCCCGCGTGATGACGGATGACGCCCACGCCATGGGCGTGCTGGGCGAGATGGGCCGGGGCACCTCCGAGTACTTCGGCCTGGAGAAGGACGTGGACCTGGTGATGGGCACGTTCTCCAAGAGCTTCGCGTCGCTGGGCGGCGTGCTCGCGGGTCCGTTCGACGTCATCAACTACATCCGCCACAAGGCCCGCTCGGTCATCTTCTCCGCGTCCATGACGCCCGCGTCCATCGCGGCGGCGCTCAAGGCGACGGAGATCATCGAGTCGGAGCCGCAGCGCCGCGCCCGCCTGCTGGACATCGCGGAGAAGATGCACAACGGCTTCCGCGCCATGGGCTTCGACACGGGCGTGTCGGTGACGCCGGTGGTGCCGGTGCACATCGGCGACCAGGTGAAGTGCTTCCGCTTCTGGCGCGCGCTGCACGAGGCGGGCGTGTTCGCCAACCCCGTCATTCCGCCGGCGGTGGAGGCGGGCCACGCGCTCATCCGCACCAGCTACATGGCCACGCACACGGACGCGCAGCTGGACCAGGTGCTGGACACCTTCGAGAAGATCGGCCGCAAGCTCAACGTCATCCCGGAGACGCGCCCCACGGTGTACGAGCCGGTGAAGATCGCCCGGCCGGGCAGCGCGGTGCGCAGCAACAAGGCGAGCGAGACGTGGGCGGCGGGCAGCGCGGGCCTGCTCGCGGACAAGGGCTTCTCCCTGGATCAGCTGTCGCGGATGTCGTCGCGGGAGATGGCCGGGAAGTTCTTCGACGCGGTGGAGCAGCTCACCTGGCGCGCGGCGAACCTGCAGCCGGAGGATCTGCGGCGGCTGGGCGGCGCGCCCAAGAAGCTGTGGGAGAAGCGCAGCGAGCTGGGTGGCGTGCTCCTGGAGAAGGGCGCCCAGCTCTTCATGCGCAATGGCAGCGACGGTTCCGACGGCGGAAACCAGGCCGAAAGGAACTGAGCTCCTCTCATGGCCCACCCCGCCAAACACGAAGACGCATCCTCTTCCCCGACTCCCACCATGCCCTCCGACGTGCAGGTGACTCCCGTGCGCGGCGCGGCGGACCGGACGGCGTTCATCCGGCTGCCGTACTCGCTCTACCGTGATGACCCGAACTGGGTCCCGCCGCTGGAGATGGAGCGCCGCGACTTCCTGGACCCGAAGAAGAACCCCTTCTTCGACTACGCGGAGGTGGAGCTGTTCCTCGCCCGCCGCGGGCAGGACGTGGTGGGCCGGGTGGCGGCCATCAAGAACCCGCGCCACATGGAGTTCCATGGCACCAAGGAGGGCTTCTTCGGCCTCTTCGAGTGCGTGAACGACGCGGGCGTGGCGCGGGCCCTGCTGGACGCGGCCAGCGCATGGCTGAAGGCGCGCGGCATCGACACCGTGCTGGGGCCGGCCAACTTCTCCTCCAACCAGGACTGGGGCCTGCTCGTGGAGGGGTATGAGAGCCCTCCCGCGCTGATGATGCCCTTCAACCCGGCGTACTACGCGGGCCTGCTGGAGGCGTGCGGCTTCACCAAGGCGAAGGACCTGTGGGCGTGGGAGCTGTCGTCGTCCACGCCGCCGCCGGAGAAGGTGGCGCGCATCGCGGAGAAGATCCGCAAGCGCGAGGGCGTCACCGTGCGCGCGGTGAACCTCAAGGACTTCCCCGCCGAGGTCGCCCGCATCAAGGAGATCTACAACGCGGCCTGGGAGAAGAACTGGGGCTTCATCCCCTTCACGGACCGCGAGTTCGACCACATGGCCAAGGAGATGAAGGCCATCGTGCGCCCGGAGCTGGTGCTCATCGCGGAGGTGAAGGGGGAACCCGTCGCCTTCTCCATGACGCTGCCGGACGCCAACCCGGCGTTCAAGGCGGCCAACGGGCGGCTCACCACCTTCGGCCTGCCCATGGGCCTGCTGAAGCTGGTGCTGGCGTCGCGGAAGCTCAAGCGGCTGCGCCTGCTCACGCTGGGCATCAAGGAGGGCTACCGGCGCCGCGGCCTGGACGCCATCCTCTACCTGGACACCCTGCGCACCGCGAAGGAGCTGGGGTACACGGGCGGCGAGATTTCGTGGACGCTGGAGGACAACCACCTGGTCAACCGCGCCATCGAGTCCATGGGCGGCCAGCGCTCCAAGACGTACCGCGTGTTCCAGCGGCCTGCCTGAGGCCTGAAACACTTCCGCCCGGGCGCTGTGGCACCCGGGCGGAAGGGAACGACGCGAAGCTTGAAGGCGCCCTGCCCTACTTCACCTGCGGCGCGGCGCCCGTGGAACCGGCGGCGGACTCGTTCACGGAGGCCGCGCTGGTGTTGGCGTTCTCCTTCTCCAGCTGGGCGCGCTTGGACTTGAGCGTCGTCAGCAGGCCGTCAAAGCCCTTGGTGGAGAGGATCTTCTTGAACTGGCCGCTGTACGTGTCCACGAGGGAGACCTCGTCCGTGACGACGTCGTAGATGCGCCAGTCAGCCTTGGCGGACGCCTTGTAGAGCTTGTAGTCGACGGGCACCTGGTCCGTCTTCACGGTGAGCTGGGTGTCGACCGTGGCCTCGGTCCCCTGCACGCTCTCCTTGCCGTACTTCACGTCCGCCTTCGCCTGGCCGATGGCCTTCTGGGCGTACGAGGCGCGCAGCAGCCCCGTCATGGTGTCGGTGAACTCCTTGCGCTGGGCGGCGGTGAGGCCCGTCCAGGCCTTCTCGCCCAGGGCGCGCTTGGCGAGCTCCTCGAAGTCCACGAAGGACTCCACGACGGTCGCCAGGGACTGCACGGTGGCGCCGGGGGCATTGGCCGCCTTCTGGACGGCGGCGTTGCCGTTCTTCACCACGTTGAGCGGGCTCACGGGAGCGGCGGCGAGCAACGTGGCGGCAAGCAGGGAAGCAATCATTTTGATGAAGCTCCGGGTTGAAGGTCAGGTGAGACGACACCTGTGAAGACTGGAAGCCTGAAAGGGTTATTCATCCCCGCCCGGGACGGCACCCGTGACGCGCGCCAGTGAGGCCAGGCCCACGCGCACGTCGTGCCAGCTCTTGCCCCGCTCCGCGGAGGCCTGGGCCAGCGCGGTGAAGGCGTCCACCAGCTCGCGGGTGTCACCGGTGCCCAGGTCGAAGGCGGCGTAGGCGGCGGTGGCCCAGCGCTTCGCGTTCTTCTCCGCCTCCGTGAAGGACTTCGCCCGCGCGTAGGCCGCGGCGAGCTGGCTCTGCACCTGCGTCACCTCCAGCTGGATGCCGGCCTTGAGCGTCAGCTCCTGCGCGTGCATCTTGTCCAGCTCCGCGCGGGCCTGCTCCAGCTGCGCGTCCTTGATGGGGATGTCGAAGGTGCCGCGCACCACGAGGCCCACGCCCGCGGTGCGGTCGTTGTAGGCGTCGTACGCGAAGGGGCTGCGCTGGCGCGTGGCGCTGCTCGTCCAGCGCAGGTCATAGAAGCCCGCGAGCCCCAGGTCCGGGTAGTAGCTGCGCTCGCGGATGAGGACCTCCTGCTCGCGCGCGATGATGCCCGCCGCGATGGCCTTCAGCTCCGGACGGCGCTCGTTGGCCTGCTTCAGCGACGTGTCCAGGTCGGGCATGTTCACGTCGCCCTGGAGCGGCAGGTCCTCCGTCACCACCTCCACCTGCTCGTCCGGGCCCGCGCTGGCCAGCAGCCGGATGGCGGTGAGCGCGAACTGCTCGCCCTGCACGGCGGTGGCGCGCTGCGCCTCCACCAGCTGACGGAAGTACCCCAGCTTGTACGTGTCCGTCTTGGACACCTGATCCGAGTCCTCCTTGAGGAGCGCGTCGATCTTGTCGCCCGCGTCCTTGAGGCGCTTGGACACGTCCTCCAGCTGCTTCAGGCCCGCCCGCGCCAGCTGGTAGCCGTAGTACGCCTGCGCGGCCTGGAAGCCCGCTTCCGCGCGCACGCGCTCGCGCAGCGCCGCGCCCACGATGGGCCCCTGCGCGCCCGCCTTCTCCAGCGCGGTGAGCTTGCCGAAGGTGTAGAGCGGCAGCACCGCGTTGGCGGTGGAGAACACCGTCACGCCCACCTTGCCGAAGTTCCAGTCGCCCTCCAGCGACGCCTCCGTGGTGGGCGGGCCGCCCAGGCCGTTGTTGCGCGCCTCGGGGATGGGGCCGCCCGCGCCCAGGGTGATCTCGAACTTGGGGAACCACGCCCAGCGCGCCTGATCATAGAGCGCCTGGAACTTGCGCAGCTCCGCGGTGGCCTCCGCCACGCGCGCGTCCTGCGTGCGCGCCCGCGTCACCAGCTCCGCCAGGGTGATGGGCCCCTTCGCCTTCCGGGTGGCCCCTCCTGGCGCCGGGGCCTCCTCCGGAGCGCCCCTGGGAATGCCGGGCGTGAGGTCGCCCCGCGCGCCGTCGCCCGAGCCGGGGGCGATGGGTGACGTGCCCAGGTCCTGGGCATCCGGGGTGGCGGAGGCTGGCTTGGGCGTGCCCGTGGTGGCGCGCTGGGCGGCATTGCCCGGCTCCGCGGCCTGTCCGGGGTTCACCGTGGCGGGGCCCAACGGCAGGGGCGTACGGGGGCCGGT
>NZ_RAWE01000147.1 GCF_003611695.1 Corallococcus carmarthensis
GCGTCCGGGTGGGGCTTGCGCGTCCGGCGGGCGTGGGGGTGAAAAAGAGGTGGAGGGAAGCCCGGGATGCGCCGATTGTTCGCGTTCCATCCTCCGGGCCATTGCCCGGGCGGGTCCCTGGCCTTTCTGGAGCCCCCTTGATTCCCTATTGGCACGCCCCCTCTTTCAAGCTGGGGCCCCTGGAGCTGAACCCCTTCAACGTCTTCGTGGCGGCGGGCATCCTCCTGGCTGCCCGGCTGCTGACGAAGCAGGCGGAGCGCGAGGGGTTGGATCCGAACCCGCTGGCGGACTTCGCGATGTGGGGGGTGGCGGCCGGCATGCTCTTCGGCCACTGGGTGCACCTGTTCTTCTACCACCCGGAGGAGCTGTCCAAGAGCCCGTTCCAGATCCTCCGGTTCTGGGATGGCCTGTCCTCCTTCGGCGGCCTGTTGGGCGGCATCCTGGCGGCGGTGGTGTTCTTCCGGGTGAAGAAGCTGCGCTTCAACGACTACGCGGACAGCTTCGCCTTGGGCGTGGCGCCGGGCTGGGCGGTGGCGCGGCTGGGGTGCTTCGCGGTGCACGACCACCCGGGCAAGCTGACGGACTTCTTCCTGGCGGTGCAGTTCCCCAACGGCAACCGGCACGACCTGGGCTTCTACGACGCCATCGTGCTGTTCGCCATCAGCGGCCTGCTGTACGCGCTGCGCGACACGCCGAAGATGAAGGGCCGGCTGCTGCCGCTGCTGGCGCTGCTGTACGCGGCGTCCCGCTTCAGCCTGGACTTCCTGCGGGCCACGGACCTGTCCTACGTGGACGCGCGCTACTTCGGCCTGACGCCGGCGCAGTACGGCAGCCTGCTGCTGGTGGTGTACGGACTGTGGGGCCTGCTGCGCAAGCAGGCGCCGAGCGCGTCGTCGCAGAAGCCGTCCGCGCCGCAGGGCCGGGTCGAGACAGCGCGGTAGCGTCTACGTTTCGCCGCAGGGGGGTTCCACGTGAGGTCACTGGCGTACGACGCGCTGATGGCGCCGCTGGGCTGGGTGGGGCTGAACGCCGCCCGGCGGCAGCTGGTGGAGGGGCTTTCCGGCAAGGTGCTGGAGGTGGGCGCGGGCACGGGCCTGGCGCTGCCGGGCTACCCGGACACCGTGTCGTCGGTGACGGCGGTGGACGTGGACCTGGGAGCGCTGGTGCGGGCGCGCGCGCGGCGGAGCGGCGTGGCGCTGCTCCAGGCGGATGCGCAGGCGCTGCCGTTCACGGACGGCTCGTTCGACGCGGTGGTGTCCAGCCTGGTGTTCTGCTGCGTGGACGCGCCGGCCACGGCGCTCGCGGAGGTGATGCGGGTGCTGCGGCCGGGCGGTGAGCTGCGCCTGCTGGAGCACGTGCGGGCCCCCAACCGGGCTGTAGCCACCGTGCAGGACCTGCTGACGCCCGCGTGGCGGAAGCTGTCCGGCGGCTGCCGCCTCAACCGCGACACCTTCCGGCTGGTGGAGAGCGCGGGCTTCCACATCCTCAAGCGCGAGCAGCGCCTGGGCGGCGTGGGCGAGTTCATCTTCGCACGGCGGCCTTGAGCAGGGTTTGACGCGCCCAGAGGGCGAGGAGTGTCTCCATGAAGTGGATGGCATTGATGTCATGCGTGGCCGTGGCCCTGGGCGTGCTGGTTCCCGCGGTGGCCTGGGCCACGGGGCGCCTCGAAGGCCCGTGTGACGTGGTCATCGAGTGCAACGATGGCTCCGTCGTCGCGTGTCACGGCGAGGCCGAGTGCACCTACCGGGACGACCACCTTGGAGGGGGCATGGTGAGCTGCACGGATTGGTTCCAGCCCCCCGTGGCGTACTCCTGCCACTAGGGGTCTCCGACCGGGGCGGGCCAGACCCGTCTCGGGGTCGGCTCCGACCTGCCAGGATGGATTCACACAAAGGATGTCAGAGGTCTCTTTAGGATGGCGTTCATCCCCGCGGCGGACCTACCCGCCGCGTCCCATTCCGTGAGGCCCTGACGCATGTTGCGCGCCCTTCGTCCCCTCCTCGCAGTGTTGCTGTTCGCCGGCTGTGGACCCGACGTCGCGTCGGAGTCCGCACCCGACCTCGTGAGTGCTCCGGCCTCGCTGGAGGACTCCGACCGCCATGGGGGTGCCAACCCGCGTGAGGGCTCCGTGCGGCTGTCCACGGGCGTCACGCTCCGCTACGTCGAGCAGGGCCGCCAGGACGGGCCCGTCGTCGTCTTCCTGCACGGCTATACGGACTCGCACCACACCTGGGACCTGGACCTGCCGCGCTTCCCGCGCGACTTCCACCTCTACGCGCTGGACCAGCGCGGCCATGGGGATTCGTCCCGCCCCGCGTGCTGCTACACGCAGCAGGCGTTCGCGAAGGACGTGGTGGCCTTCCTGGATGCGAAGCGCGTCTCGCGCGCCGTGCTCGTGGGCCACTCCATGGGCAGCTTCATCGCGCAGCAGGTGGCGCTGGACTTCCCCAGCCGCGTGAAGGGGCTGGTGCTCGTGGGCTCCGCGCCCACCGTGGCGGGCAATGAAGTGGCCCTGGGCCTCAAGGAGGTCGCCGACACGCTGACCGACCCCGTGGATCCGGCCTTCATCCACGAGTTCCAGGCCAGCACCTTCTACGCGCCCGTGCCGGAGTCCTATCTGAACACCCTGGTCTCGGAGAGCTCCAAGCTGCCCGCGCGCGTGTGGCAGGACGCGCTGGACGGGCTCATCGCGGAGGACCACTCCGCGCGCCTGGGCCGCATCCGCGTGCCCACGCTGATCATCGGCGGGGACCATGACGGCTTCTTCTCCGTGGAGGAGCAGCGCGCCCTGGCCCGCGCCATCCACGGCTCCAGGTACCTGCTCTACCCGGAGACCGGCCACGCCCCCCATGCCGAGCGCCCGCAGCGCTTCGTGGACGACGTGCACCACTTCCTCGACCGCCTGTAGTCCGCGCGCTTCAGGCTCCGGCCGCCCCGGGTTCCGGGCGGCTGGGGTCGCTCCGGGCCAGCACCACCACCGCCACCAGGATGAGCAGGCCGCCCAGGCCCTGCCGCAAGGACAGACGCTCGCCCAGGAAGATGGCGCTCAGCACCACCGCCATCACCGGCTCCAGCGTGGAGAGCAGCGACGTGTTCACCGGGCCAATGCGCTTGAGGCCCGCGAAGAACGTGAGCATCGCCACCACCGTGGACAGCAGCGCCAGGCCCGCCACCGCGCCCCAGCCCGTGGGCGTCTGGGGAAAGGACGGGCCCTTCACCAGCATCAGCGCCCCGAAGGCGAGCCCCGCGGACAGTGGGACGACGGTGCTCGCCGCGAGCGGCCCCGCCGGCCCCGCCACCCGCGCGCTGGACAGCACGTAGATTGCGTAGATGACGGCCGACAGCACGCCCAGGCCAATGCCCAGCGGCTCCGCGTCCGGCCCCGGGTCCACGGTGAGCGCCGTGCCGCACAGGGCCAGCCCCACCGCCAGCCAGCGGGGGCGGCTCAGGTGCTCACGCCCCAGGGCCACCTGGATGACGGCCACCAGCGCGGGGAAGAGGTAGAGCAGCAGCGCCACCAGCCCGGCGGACGCGTGCTGGAGCGCGATGAAGTAGACGCTGCCTTCCGTGAAGTAGCCCACCGCGCCCAGCAGCACCAGGCCGCCCAGGAGACGGCCCCGGGGCCAGGTGCCGCCCTTCGCGAACATCACGCCCGTGAGCACCAGCCCCGCCAGCGTGAAGCGCAGGAACAGGAGCGTGGGCATGTCCGTGCCCGCCGCGTAGGCCAGGCGCGCGAACAGGCCCAGCGCGCCGAAGGAGGCGCCGGACAGGGCGACGAGGAGGAAGCCGGCGGTGCGGGTCTGCATGGCGCTTGGGGGCGCGGGCCTACCAGTTCGGCCTACCAGTTCTTCACGGAGCCCAGGTCGAACACGTCCGGGAAGCCGCCCTTGCGCAGGAGCTCCGCGGCCACCGCGCTGCGGCCTCCCGCCGCGCAGTACACCACCACGGGCGTGCCCACCGGGCCCACCTCGGAGAGGCGCTGGGCCAGCACCTGCACGGGGATGTTGCGGGCGGCGTCCGGGTGTCCCTGCTGGAACTCCTCCGGGGTGCGCACATCCAGCAGCACCGCGCCCTTCGCGACGAGTTCGTGGGCCTTCTGCGAGCGTTCCTGAGGCGTCATGCCCCCCATTCAACCCCAGCCCGAGTCCCCGCCGGGCCGAAAACTGGAGGCCTCCGCACCGGGCGCTACAGTCCTGTACCGATACCCATGCGACTCGACAAGCTCACCCTGCTCCACCAACTGTCCGAGCGGCTCCAGCAGAGCGACCGGCTGGCCCACCGCGCGGAGGCCGACGCCCGCGAGGCCGCCCGCAGCCTCGCCACCGAGTCCGAGAAGAAGGAGGACGGCCGCGCCGCCATCGAATACGGCAGCCTCGCCACGGGCCAGGCCCAGCGCGCCCGCCGCCTTCAAGAAGAGCTGCAGGCGCTGACGGCCTTCAGCCAGAAGGAGCTGCCGCGTTTTCCGCGCCAGGGGCCCGTGGGCCTGGGCGCCCTGGTGGACTGCAGCACCGAGGACGAGGACGGCTTCGCCGAGCGCACCTTCTTCGTGCTCCCCGCCGGCGCGGGCACCGAGCTCACCGGCCCCGGCGGCGACGGCTTCCTCTCCGTCATCACCCCCAGCTCCCCCGTGGGCCGCGCCCTGCTGGGCAAGAAGGCCGGCGACACCGTGGAGGTGACGCTCGCGGGGGAAGTGCGCGAGTGGACGGTGCTGGAAGTCGCCTGACCTGACGCCGGACGCGGGCCTACTCGCCCTGCGTGGGCCCCGGCGCCGCGTGCGCGTGGAGCCACTCCTCCGGGATGTCGCCCCGGGGCAGCTCCAGGATGAACGTGGCGCCCTCCCCGGGCACGCTGACGGCGCGCACCGTGCCGCCGAACGCCTCCACAATCTGGCGCGTGATGTAGAGCCCCAGGCCCAGGCCTCCGTAGTGCCGGTCGCTCACGGCGCGCTCGAAGCGCTCGAAGATGCGCGACAGGTCGTCCGGCGCGATGCCGATGCCGTGGTCCTTCACGGTGAGCCGCGCCAGCGTGCCGTGCGCCTCCACGCCCACGATGACGGGCTGGCCCGCGCCGTACTTCAGCGCGTTGGACACCAGGTTCGTCACCACCTGCTCCAGCCGCAGCCTGTCCCACCGGCCCACCACCGGCACCGGCGCCTCCAGGCCCAGCTCCGTCCCGGCCTGCGCCGCCGCGGCGGAGAAGCGGTAGAGGATTTCGGCGGCCACGCTCGCCAGGTCCATCTCCTCCATCTCCAGCCGCAGCCGGCCCGCGGTGATGCGCGACACGTCCAGCAGGTTGTCCACCAGCCCGGACAGCCGGCGCACCTGGCGCTGCACCACGTCCAGCGCCTCCGCGACGCGCTCGGTGGGCACGTCCTTGCCTTCACGCGCCAGCACCACCACCTGCTTCTGCAGCAGCTGCACCTTGAGGCTCAGCGGCGTGAGCGGCGTCTTCAATTCGTGGCTCGCGATGCCCAGGAACTCGTCGCGCTGGCGCACCGCCTCGCGCGCCTCGCGGTACAGCCGCGCGTTCTCCAGGTAGAGCGCGGTGCGGTGGGCCAGCTCCGTGAGGAAGTGCTCCTCCTCCGCGCCGAAGTCACGCAGCGCATTGGAGCGCAGCAGCATCAGCGAGCCCAGCACGTTGCCGCGCGCGCCCAGGGGCACGCTCAGACATCCATGCGGCCCCACCTCGCGCATCAGCCGCGCATGCTCCGCGTCCCGCGCGGTGGCCACGACGTGCTCCTCGGACAGGATGGCCAGACGCCCCACCGCTCCGGACGCGAACACGTGCGCCGGCCCTCCCGGCACGGAGGGGTCCGGCGGGTAGCGCGTGAGCAGCTCGCGCAGGAGCGTGTGCCGTCCCGCGTCCGCGTGCAGTGACGCCGCCACGCGCAGGGCTTCATTCCCCGCACCGCCCGGCGTCCGGAGGACGAGCAGGGCCCCCTCCCCCAGCGCGGGCACCAGCAGCTTGAGCAGGGGCTCCAGCTGGGCCTCCGCGTCCACCGACGTGCCCAGCAGCGCTCCGGCCTCCGCCAGCAGGCGCGACGCGTCCAGCACCGAAGCGGGCAGCGACTCCACGGCGTGCGTGCGCAGGAGCGCCGCCGCGACCTGCCCGTCCGCGCCCCGCACCGGCACCGCCGTGCACCGCAGCACGGCCCGCACGCCATCCGGACGGAGCACGTGCCACACGGACGCGTCCACGGGCTCGCCCGCCAGCGCCCGGGCCAGGGGCGAATCGTCTGGCGGCAGCGGTGTGCCGTCGCCGCGCACCCATTCACACCCAGGCAGGCGGGCGTGCTCGATGTGGAGGGGCACCGGAATGCCGAAGTGCGCCGCGGCTTGTGCGTTGAAAACAGTCACACGGCCCGTGCATTCGACGAGCACGATGCCGTCCGCGTCCATGACGCGCGTTGACAGGGGCGGGGGCTCCCCCTCCGTCACGCGGACCTCCGAGGCTGGAGAGGTGACGCCGGACATGCCAGTGCTTTCCGCACGCATCATGGTGTCATCTCCGCCTCCCAAGAAGAAAGGAAGACAGAAGCCAGAGCCCACTCCATCCTCAAGGACAGGGAATGCTTTCCGTCCTCACGCTCTTCCCGCGGGCCCCCTTGCCTGCATGTCGGCGATCCTCAATCGTTCGACTGTCTACGTCCGCGTCCTGGGACGTTCCACCCGCACGGCGAAGTTCTTCCATCGCGAGTCATCCGAATGCAGATGCCGTTCCCACGGCCTGACGGCACCACCCCCACCGAGCGCCGCTTCCGTCAGGTCATCGACACGCTCCAGGAGGTCGTCTTCCAGACGGACACGGAGCGCGCGTGGGTCTTCCTCAATCCCGCGTGGACCGAGGTGACAGGCTTCCCCGTGGAGGAGAGCCTGGGCCGCTCCGCGATCGACTTCGTGCACCCGGACGACCGGGCGCGCGTGTTGGAAGTCTGCAAGACCCTGCTCACGGGCGAGCGCGAGTTCGTCCAGCACGAGGTGCGCTACCTCACGCGCGACGGCGGCTTCCGCTGGGTGGAGGTCTTCGCGCGGGTGACGTTCGACGAGACCGGGACGCTGGTGGGCATGGCCGGTACGCTCAACAACATCACCGAGCGCAAGCGTACGAGCGACGCGCTCGCCCGGCGCGAGCGCTACCTCACCGCCCTGGTGGACATGCAGCAGCGCCTGCTGTCGGTGCCGGAAGGGGGCGACCTGTACAGCCCCGCGCTCGCTCCGTTGGGGCAGGCCTCTGGCGCCAGCCGCGTCTACGTCTTCGAGACCTTCACCGACGCGAAGGGCGCGCTCCTCTGCAGCCAGCGCGCCGAGTGGTGCGCGCCCGGCGTGACGCCCGAAATCGACAACCCGATGCTCCAGGACCTTCCGATGCAGCCCATCCTGGGGCGCTGGGCGAGCGTGCTGGAGCGCGGCGAGGTCGTCACCGGGCGGGTGGCCACCTTCCCCTCCATCGAGCGGGACCTCCTGGAGCCGCAGGGCATCCTCACGCTGCTGGTGCTGCCGCTGCGCGTGCAGGGCCGGCTGGTGGGCTTCGTGGGCTTCGACAACTGCTTCGAGGCGCGCGAGTGGGACCGGCTGGAGGTGGACCTGTTGTCCGCGGCCAGCGGCGCCATCTCCGTGTCGCTGGAGCGCCGCGCGTCCGAACGGGCGCTGCGCGAGCACGAGCACCGCTTCCGTCAGCTGGCGGAGAACGCGTCGGACGTGCTGTACCTGTACCGCAGTGAAACGCCGCGCGGCTTCGCGTACGTCAGCCGCGTGGCGCACGCCAAGCTGGGCCTGGGGCCGGAGGCGCACTACGCGGATCCGGAGCTGTGGTACCGGCAGGTGCACCCGGATGACCGGGCCGCGCTGGAGCGGCTGCTGGAGTCCCCCCAGTCCGTGGACGGCTCGACGGTGGAGCTGCGCTTCCTGCGCCCCGACGGCAGCCTCCTGTGGCTGGAGCACGTGGTGGCGCCGGTGATGGATCCGGCGGGCCGCGTGGTGGCCGTGGAGGGCCTGGCGCGCGACATCACGGAGCGGCGGCAGGTGGAGGAGGCGCTGAAGCGCTCCGAGGCCAGCCTGCGCGCGCTGATGGAGGGCTTCCCCGACCCCGCGGCCATCGAGCGCGACGGCCACATCGTCTACGCCAACGCGGTGCTCGTCACCACGCTGGGCTTCGCGCGCGCCGAGGAGCTGGTGGGCCGCCGGCTGTCGGAGTTCCTGGCGGACGTGCCGGGCACGGGCGTGGCATCCGGGGACAGCACGCCCCTCACCAGCGAGCGGCGGCTGGTGCTCCGCGACGGGCGCACGCGCGTGGTGGAGCTGGCGTCGCTACCGCTGCGCTTCGACGGCCAGCCCGCCGTGGTGTCCATCGCGCGCGACGTGACGGAGCAGCGCCAGCTCCAGGCGCGCCTGACGCTGGCGGACCGGCTGGCGTCGGTGGGCACGCTCGCGGCGGGCATCGCGCACGAAATCAACAACCCGCTGGCCTTCGTGCTCTCCAACCTGGCCTTCCTGTCGGACGAGTTCCGCCACCACCTGTCCCCCGGCCCCGGCGTGCGCGGCGTGCGCCCGCCGGACGTGTCCGAGTGGCAGGAGGTGCTGGGCGAGGCGTGCGAGGGCGCCGAGCGCGTGCGCCAGATTGTCCGTCAGCTGAAGACGTTCTCGCGGCCGGATGAAGAGCGCATGACGCCGGTGGACGTGCACGCGGTGCTGGACTCGGTGGTGATGATGGCCGCCAATGAGATCCGCCACCGCGCGCGGCTGCGCCGGGACTACGGCACCGTGCCGCAGGTGATGGCCAACGAGGGCCGCCTCTGCCAGGTGTTCCTCAACCTGGTGGTGAACGCGGCGCAGGCGATTCCAGAGGGCTCCGCGCACGAACACGAGGTGGTGCTCTCCACGCGCTCATCCGGCGGGCAGGTGCTGGTGGAGGTGCGCGACACGGGCAGCGGCATCGCGCCGGAGGTGATGGGGCGCATCTTCGACCCGTTCTTCACCACCAAGCCCGTGGGCGTGGGCACCGGCCTGGGGCTGTCCATCTGCCACGGCATCATCACGGGGCTGGGCGGCGACATCCTGGTGGAGAGCACCGTGGGCCAGGGCAGCACGTTCCGCGTGGTGCTGCCCGCGCCGCAGCCCGCCCCCGTCGTCCGCCCGCCCGAGGTCTCCGTGCCCGACGTACCCGTGGTACCCCGAGGCCGCGTGCTGGTGGTGGACGACGAGCCCGCGGTGGGCCGCGTGCTCCAGCGGCTCTTGCGCGGCCACGACGTGGAGGTGGCCACGAGCGGGCGCCAGGCGCTGGAGCGCATGTCGCGGGCGCCGGGCTTCGACGCGGTGCTGTGCGACGTGATGATGCCGGACCTCGCCGGCCGCGACGTGTACGAGGCCGTGCGGCGCGAATACCCGGGCCTGGAGCGCCGCTTCGTCTTCGTGTCCGGCGGCGCCTTCACCGCGGGCGCGCGTGACTTCCTGGAGCACATCCCCAACCCGCTGCTGGAGAAGCCCTTCGACGAGGCGCGCGTGCGCGGCACCGTGGAGGAGCTGGTGCGGCACGGTCCGCCAGACGCGGCCTGACGTCAGGAGGGGGGCCTCCGGTTCGGATCCACCCCATCGGTCATCGGGAGGAGGGTCCTCCCGCTGACCGATGCGCCCGGCGGGTGGCTCTGCGAGCGTGTGCTCGTTCGCTCGCACCCCTTGGGGGAAGGTCCGCCGCGCATGAACCGCACCAAACTGCTGCTGTCCCTTGCTGGTCTGCTGTTCCTGGGCGCGCTCGCGCTCGACGCGCGCTCCTTCTTCGCGACGACCTCGTCGCACCCGCCCGTCTCCGACCGGCTCCCCAATGGACACCTGCGCCGGGGCGCGCCCATCACCCCGGAGGTGGCCACGGCCACCCCCACCCTGGACCAGACCCACACCGTGGTGCAGCCGGATGAGACGCCCGTCAACGGGGTGCTGCCCGTCGTCCTGGGACAGCCCGCTTCCGGCAAGGCCGGTCCGGTGGAGCTCACGGGCAAGCTGTCCGGCGCGTACGTGAAGACGGGCCCGGGCGAGGCCTTCGCCGTGTTCGAGCTGTCCGCGCGCATGCCGGAGAAGACCCAGCGCGTGCCGGTGAACCTGGCGCTGGTGGTGGACCGCTCCGGCTCCATGGATGGCACCAAGCTGGCGGACGCGAAGCGCGGCGCGCAGGAGCTGGTGCGGCAGCTGCGCAACGGGGACCGGCTGGCGCTGGTGCACTACGGCTCCGACGTGAAGGTGGTGCCCAGCGTGGTGATCAACGACGCCACGCGCCGCGAGCTCTTGAGCACCATCGAGGCCATCCAGGTGAACGGCGGCACGCACATGAGCGGCGGGCTGGTGGCGGGGGCGGACGCGGTGCGCCCGTTCTCGACGGAGTACCGGGTGACGCGCGCCATCCTGCTGAGCGACGGCGAGCCCACCGAGGGCACGACGTCCAACGACGGCCTCTTCTCCCTGGTGGGCAAGCTGCGCGAGACGGGCATCACTGTGAGCGCGCTGGGCGTGGGCAGCGGCTTCAACGACACGCTGATGCGCGGCATGGCCGAGCGCGGCGGCGGCTTCTCCGGCTTCATCAGCGACTCCTCCGAGCTGGCCGCCATCTTCACCCGCGAGCTGGAGCAGGCCGCCAGCACCGTCGCGCGCAACGTGAGCATGACGCTGACCCTGCCGCCGGGCGTGAGCGGCGTGGAGGTGATGGGCCTGCCGTCCACGCGCGAGGGCAACACCGTGCGCATCCCCCTCTATGACCTGACGGGCGGCCAGTCCGCGCGCGTGGTGGTGAAGCTGACGCTGGACGCGCCCGCGAACGCGGCGGACATGAACGTGCTGGACACCGCGGTGGCGTACGTGGACGTGGCGGCGGACCTGCCGTCGAAGGTGACGCTGGCGCTGGGCGCGAAGGTGACGAACGACGCCCAGGTGGTGCACGCGAACCTGGACCGGGACGTGCGCGTCCACGCCATCCGCGCGCTGGGCACGCAGCAGCTGCAAGCGGCCGCGGAGGCGATGAAGAGTGGCGACCGCGCCAGCGCGCTCGACCTGCTGGGCAGCGCGCGTCGACTCTTCGGCAGCTCGGCGTCCGCGCTCGCGGGGGAGCTTGCGGACGTGGACCAGACCCAGGCAGCCTATGGGAAGGCCCGGAGCGACTCGGACGTGCGGGACGCGGCCATTTCGCTCAAGAAGAAGACGATGAAGAACTTCGGGCAGAACAACAGCTACTAGTCACTCCAGCCGTACGGAACGGTGCGCCATGTCGCTGTCCATCCAACTCATCCGGCGGGAGGACTTCGAGTCGCGCTGCCTGTACGCGCTCGTGGGTGCCGGGGCCATGGCGATGGTGGCCGGCGTGGCGCGGCAGGTGCTGCGCGTGCCGGTGGAGCCGGGCTACTTCGCGTTGATGGCGGCGGCCGTCACCGCGGTGAAGCCGAAGCTGACGGAGAACGCCCTGGTGCGCGCGGCGGCGATGCTGCTGCCCGTCCTGCCCTACGTGCTGGGACTGCCGTCGGACTGGCGGCACGCGGTGGCGGGCGCCATCACCGCGGGCCTGCTCGCGTGGCGCGGCAACGGGCGCGACAGCCTGGGCTCGCCGCTCCAGGTCGCGCTGTGCGCCGGGGCGGCCGCCGTCACCACGGCGCTGGGGCTGTACGTGCAGGACGTGCTCAACGCGCGCTTCCTCCCGGCGTGGGGCTACTTCCCGCTGCTCGTGGACTACGCCGTGGTGGCGCTGTTCTGGAGCATCGGCACGCTGCCGGCGAACCTGGCCATGGACCTGGACGCGGTGGCCACCCGGGGCATGCGCCTGGAGTCCACGCTCACCGGCGAGGTGCGCGGGCTGGTGGCCCGGGCGCTCACGCTCTACCGCCAGAGCCAGGACGAGGCGCGCAAGCTGGCCCGGGGTGCGGGGCTGGAGAAGCTCCAGGCCGTGCTCGGCAAGCTGGCCCGGGACGCCTTCACCCTGGCGGAGTCCCACACGGAGCTGGAGGCGCAGCTGGCCGCCGCGTCCCAGGGGAGCGTGGATTCGCAGGTGCAGGAGCTGAAGAAGCGCGCCCAGGACGCGCAGGACGGCGTGGCCCGGCGCCAGCTGGAGCGCGCCGCCGCGTCGCTGGGTGAGGAACTCAACCACCTGGATGCGCTGTCGCGCCGCCAGGAGCGCCTCTTCGCGCAGCTGCACGCACAGGTGGCCCTGCTGGAGCGGGCCCGCGTGTGCTTCATCGGGGCCCGGACCGCGTCCCCCCTGGATGGCGGCAGCGACGCCCGGGTCCAGGCCCTCGCGGACAAGCTCTCCGCCCTGGACCTGGAGTCCTCCGGCGCGGAGGGAGCACCGCAGGCCGCGCGTGCCCCGGCGCTCCGTTCCTGACGTCTTGCTGACCTTGGGGCCCGGGGGCCCTACTTCGTGGACGCGCGCGTGGCGGCGCGGGTGCGCTTGCGCGCCGGGGCGGCCTTCTTCGCGGCGACGCGAGGCGCGTGCAGCTCGCTGGCGATGCGCTGCTCAATCTCCTCGCGCGTGCGGCGGCTGACCTCCAGCGCGGCGTTGATGCGCTCGCGCACGATGTCGGCCTGCGCCTCCGCGGCGGCGCGGTACTCCGCGATGTCCCGGCGCAGCTCCAGCCGCCCCTCGCTGGGAAGGGTGCTGCCCGCCGTCTTCCGGGTGGCCGTCTTCCGCCGCGCGGGGCGTTCCCCCGTCTGGGTCCCACTGCCCTGTTGTCCCTGTGCCTTGCGCGCCATCTGTCGGCCCCCTCGTGCGATCGCTCGCGTCTGTGGGCGGAAAGGTGGGGTGTGCGCCTCCGGCACGGAAGTCTGGCCCCGGGTCGGATGGAGGCCGGGCAGGCAGACAATGTGCGGGCACGGCAACAGTGCAGCTTCTCAACGCATCCAGGAAGGCGCTAAGAGAGCCCTGACCGTTCCTGGGCCAAGGGGCCCCTAGACTGATAGCTCAGGAACCACCGCATCACCCCAAGGGCCGGGATGCGAGCAAGCCTTCGAGCCCTGCGCCCCCCGGCTGGCTGGGACACGCGCCGGAGCGAACAGTGAGGGAATTCCCGTGGCGGTCTCTTTCCTGAACCGGAAGCACAACCTGGACCGGATGTCGCTGCGCGACCTGGTCTATTCGTTCTTCACCTATTACGCCGTCGTCGCCTACATCCTCATCGGCATCACCTGCATCGTGCTGTCGGTGAAGTGGTTCGAGGCCCCGGCGCGCATGGCCGCGGCGGTGCTGGTGGCCACGGTGGCGTACCCGTTCGGCTGGTACCTCATCCACCGGTACATCCTGCACGGCCGGTTCCTCTACAAGTCCGCGGCGACGGCGGTGACGTGGAAGCGCATCCACTTCGACCACCACCAGGACCCGCACGACCTGCGCGTGCTCTTCGGCGCGCTGCACACCACGCTGCCCACCATCGCGCTGGTGCTCACGCCCATCGGCTACCTCATTGGCGGACGGTCGGGCGCGGCGGCGGCGCTGGGCTGGGGCATGGTGACCACGTGCTTCTATGAGTTCTGCCACTGCATCCAGCACCTCAACTACGCCCCGCAGCAGAAGTGGCTGAAGGACATCAAGCGGCTGCACATGTCCCACCACTTCCACAACGAGCAGGGCAACTACGGCATCACGAACTACTTCTGGGACCGCCTGTTCGGCACGCTGTACGAGAAGGCGTCCGACAAGCCCAAGAGCGCCACCGTCTTCAACCTGGGCTACACGGCGGAAGAGGCCCAGAAGTACCCCTGGGTGGACAAGCTCTCCGGCGGCACCCGCGGCGACGGCCACCCGCGCCGCTTCTGGAGCGCCGAAGGGCTGAGCTCGCCGGACACCTCCAGCGAACAGTCCTGACGCCTTCCCCCCGCTTCACCCCGGACCTCCCCGCGCGCTTCCGCCGCCCGGGGAGGTTCTTCGTTTTCACCGCACGTCACGCGGAGAGGGACTGGGCCTGCGCCTGCTCCTGTTCCTCGCGAAAGCGCCGGGCGGACAGGGGCGGCAGGGGGTGCACGCGCGCCGCCAGACACGCCGCGCTGCCACCGGCCAGGTGGAATTGATCCAACCGCACGCTGACGGGCCGGCGCCCCAGGCCGCGCAGCACCGCCTCCACGCGAGGCACACGCGCTCCGACGATGACGGTGTTGCCCACCTCCACCAGGTTGAGCCCGAACGCGAGCGCGTCCTCGCGCGCGATGGGAATCACCTGCTGGATGCCTTCCGTGCGCGCCAGCATGCGCAGCGACTCCGGCGTGAAGGCCTCCGGACACACCAGCGCGGTGCCGTCCGACAGGACGGTGAGCGCGGTGTCCAGGTGGTAGAGGTACGGGTCGCACAGCTCCAGCGGCGTCACGGGCGCGGAGAGGAAGGCCTCCAGCACGCCCGCGGCGCGATGCGTGGAGCGCTGGCCCCAGCCCAGCAACGCGCCCCGGCCCGCGGGCAGCATGGCCACGTCGCCGCCTTCGATGTGCACTCGCGGCGGTTCAATGACGTCGAAGCCGCGCGCGGACAGCCACCGGGCACGCGCGAGCTGTTCATTGCGGCGCTGGCCGTGGCGCATGGTGGCGAGCAACGCGCGCAGCTCGCCCTCCTGCGAGACGAGCACCGCGTTGTCCTTGGCGAACACGGAGTCGAACGCGCCGTGGACGAAGGGCAGCTCGAAGAAGCTCGCGCCTGTTTCACGCAGGGTGCGCAGGAACTCGCGATGTTGCGTGCACGCGCGCCGCCACGCGACGGCGCCGGGCTTCATATGCGGGTTGATGTTCCAGGCGACTTGATACGCGCAGTCGCGGGAGCGGACGTGGTCCTTCTCACAGCGCACCTGACTGACGGCGAAGGTGGCGGGAGCGATGTGGCCGGTGTGCAAGTTCATCCCCATACATGTGGCCGGAAGGCACTCCCGCCTTCCGGGATGTGTAGAGAGGGTGCGCACCATGAGCGGGCTTGGCGAGGTGGCAGGGGAAGCGGGGACGGAGGACGCACGCCTGTCTGAACGGCTCCACCTGACCCTCTTGCGTTTCAACCGCGCGCGACTGGCGCCGGGGTTTCCCACCGAGGGCTGGCGAGCAGCCGTGCAGGAGGAGACCCAGTTGCGTTTGCTGGAGGGTGAGTACGTGGAGGCGGAGCGACAGCGCATGGCGGCATGGGCCGCCGAAGCACCGGAGGACGCGGACGGGTTCATCGCGTGGTTCGAGGACCTGAAGGAGTCCGGCCCCGGACAGCATGATCCGCTGTTCCCGTGGCTTGCCACGAAGGCCACGCACGAACAGATGAACTGGTTCCTCACGCAGGAGGTCGCGGGTGAAGCCGGCTTCGACGACCTGGTGGCGCTGACGCAGTTGCAGCTGCCCACGCAGGCGAAGCTGGAGCTGGCGCGCAACTACTGGGACGAGATGGGCCGCGGACGCGAGGACGCGATGCACGGGCCGATGCTCGCGGAGATGGCGGCGAAGCTGGGGTTGAAGCCCACGGACGAGGACACGGTGTGGGAAGCGCACGCGCTGGCGAACCTGCTCTGCGCGTTCGCGTTCAACCGCCGCTACACGTACCACGCGGTGGGCGCGCTGGGCATCGTGGAGGAGACGGCGCCGGGCCGCACCGCGTGCGTCAACGAGGGCCTGAAGCGCCTGGGGTTCGACATGCGCGTGCGGCGCTATTACGCATTGCACTCCACGCTGGACGTGAAGCATTCGGAGACGTGGAACAAGGAGGTGCTGCGGCCGCTGGTGGCGGCGAACCCCGCGTGCGAGAGGCCGCTGGCGGAGGGCGCGCTGCTGCGGTTGAACGCGGGCGCGAAGTGCTTCGAGCGCTACCGCCATGAGCTGGGCCTGGACCTGAAGTCGCTCAGCTGAAAAGCGAAGCCTGGCCGTCCTTCCCCCCGGGACCTTGCGCGTGTGCGCTGGCCTGGGGGGTGCGTTTCCCGGAGGACGGTCCGCGCGGGTGGAGGGGATGCGCCAGAAAAGGTGCGGACGCCAGCTTGGGGCGTTTCCCAGGCCGAGCTGGAGGTCCCGATGTCCCTGTTGCGATTCATCCCTGTCGCGGTGCTGCTCCTGACGGCGTGCGCTTCCCCGGGCACGTCCATGCAGGACGTGATGCGCCGCACCGAGCCCCTGATGCCGAAGCGGCCGGATCCGCTGACCTACGGCACCCGGCCGGAGAACCCGGTGCGGGTGGGCTGGGGCGACAAGGGCGTGATGGCGTACTTCAAGCTCTTGCGCGGCCCGCAGGGTCAGCCGGTGGCGTGGCGCCGCATGGGTGACTGCTGCGAGTTCACCGAGGTGGATGGCCAGGGCAAGAGTCAGGGCCGGTTGTCCATCTTCGAGGTGACGTACGACGGGTTGGACACGCCGGTGGTGCTCTACGTCGACGCCTTCACCGGCGGGAACGTGTACGCGCCCTGGGGCTTCCAGTTGGAGGGCCAGGGCGACGCGCCGCCCGTGCCCGGGACGCAGCCGGAGGTCATCGACCTCTGAGGGACGGGGGCGCCACGGCCCCCGCTTGAATCCCATGATTCCTTGAAAGCTCCCGGACTCTTGCGTCCCCAAAGCACGCGGACACCCCTTCCTGGGTGGACGGTTCGTGCCTAGATGCAAGGGCCGACGGGAGTATGGCCTTCCCCCGGCTGTTGACCGTCACGCTGGCAAAACCTCCCCTCTTGCATGGGAGGTGCGGCCCCCTTGGCGCTGCGCTAAGCGTTCGACCGCTCTCCCGACGGAGGAGGAACCGTGGCGGCTGTGAAGAAGAAGCGTTGGCCGTATGTGCTGGGAGGCATCCTCGTCCTCCTGATCGCCATCGTGGCGGTGGTGCTGTGGCGTCTG
Organism: Corallococcus carmarthensis; assembly: GCF_003611695.1. GTDB lineage: Bacteria > Myxococcota > Myxococcia > Myxococcales > Myxococcaceae > Corallococcus > Corallococcus carmarthensis. Next base: position 16,788 of record NZ_RAWE01000147.1, read on the forward strand.
GACGCCATCCTGCTGAAGACGGCGCGGGATCAGGCGGCGACGTACTCGCAGAAGCTGGGGCGCCCCATCGAGATTGGCGACATCTCCACCAAGCTCTTTCCCCACGTGGGCGCGCAGATCGAGAACGTCACCGTGGGCCCCGCGGAAGGCGAGGACCTGCCGCTCGTGGAGCTGAAGGAAGTGGACGTGAGCGTGGCGGCGATGCCGCTGCTCACGTCGAAGGGCAAGGACATCCGCGTGCGGAACGCGGAGGTGTCCGGGCTCACCGTGAACGTCATCCGCCTGGCGGACGGCACCACCAACGTGCAGCGCCTCCAGGAGAAGCTGGCCGCGCAGCAGCCGAAGGAGGAGACGCCAGAGGAGGAGACGCAGCCCACGGACCTGTCGGGCGTGCACGTGGAGCGCGCGGCGCTCACCGACGGCACCATCCGCTTCGTGGACCGCACGGGCGGCGCGCAGGCGCGCGAGCTGGCGGTGAAGGACCTGGACATCGAGGTGAAGGACCTGCGCGTGGGCCAGCCGCTGAAGGTGGACCTGGCGGCCGCGGTGCTCGCGGAGAAGCAGAACTTGAAGATGACGCTCGCCGCGGCGCCGCTGCCGGCGACGCTGGTGCCCACGCCGGAGCAGGTGACGTTGAAGGCGGAGCACATCGACCTGTCGCCGCTGGGGCCGTTCCTGCCCCCGGACGTGGGGTTGCAGGCGGGCACGCTGGACGCGGACTGGAAGGCGGACCTGGGCGGCGCGGTGCCCGGCGGCAAGGGCCCCACGAAGCTCGTGGGCGTCATCAAGGCGCTGGGGATGAAGTTCGCGGGTTCGGAGGGCGGCAAGGCGCTGGACGTGGTGCTCGACACGGACGTGACGGGCGACATGGCCACGGGGGACCTGGCGCTGGACAAGCTGAAGCTGGACCTGGGCCCCGCGGCCATCACGGGCAAGGGCAAGGTGAAGGGGCTGCTCACGGACAAGCCCGCGGTGGAGGGCTTCGAGCTGGTGGGCCGCAACCTGGATCCCGCCGTGCTCGCCGAGTACTACCCGCCCCTGCGCAAGCAGCTCAACGGGATGATCGCCGGGCCCATTGGACTGGACGTGCGCGGCAGCGGTACGCAGGAAGCGCAGGCCATCAACATCGCGGTGGACCTGACGCCGGTGCGGCTGCGCGTGCCGGATCAGCTGACGAAGGACGCCGGCGGCGCGATGAAGCTGAACGCGAAGGTGACGGGCGCGGCGGCGAGCGGCGGCGCGCTTCACTTCGACGCGAAGGCGGACCTCAACGGCGTGGACATGCGGCCGGGCCTGCTGGTGAACAAGGCGCCGGGGCAGCGGCTGGAGGTCGCGGCGGCGGGCACGTACGCGCCGGCGAAGACGGGCAGCGGGATGACGGTGAACGTCACCAGCATGAGCCTGGGCGCGCTGGAGGACACGGTGACGGGCACCGCCACGGTGGCGCTGGCGGGCACGGGCAAGAAGGCGACGACGACGTTCAAGGCGAACGTGAAGGCCGCCCGGCTGGATGCGGAGAAGTTGTTGATGAGCGAGGAGCAGGTGCTGACGCGCACGGGTGGCAAGCCGCCGCCGGAGCCGCCGCCGGGGGAGGCCTCGCGCTTCAACGGCTACCGGGGTGACATCCAGTTCGCCATCGCGGCGCTGCGCTACACGGCGATGGACTTGTCCAACGTGACGGGCGTGGTGAAGATGGTGGACGACCTCATCACGGTGGAGAAGTTCTCGACGGGCATCTACGGCGGCAAGGTGGTGGCGGACGGAACCACCATCCGCCTGGGGCCCGCGCCGGAGGCCCGGCCCTTCACCGCGAAGGTGCAGGTGCAGGGCCTGGAGGTGGCGCAGGCGCTGGCGGCGCGCACGCCGAAGCAGGTGCTGACGGGCAAGTTCAACGGCAACGTGGACGTGCAGGGCGTGGGCTACACGCCGGACAAGCTGCAGCAGACGCTGCTGGGCGGCATCAACGGCAACCTGCTGGAAGGCACGTTCCTGGGCAAGGACCTGGTGTCGTCGGTGACGGGGCCGCTGGCCAAGGCGCTGCCCTTCGCGAAGGCGCTCAAGAGCGGCGACGTGACGTCGCTGGGTGGGGACCTGCCCTTCAGCGTGACCATCAAGAATGGCGTGGCGCAGCTGAGCAAGCCCATCACCTGGACGCGGCCGGAGGCGGCGATGAGCTTCGACGGCGGCATCGGGCTGGACGGCACGCTGGATTTGACGGGCGGCGTGTCGTTGACGCCCGCGACCATCAAGACGCTGACGGTGGGCAAGGTGACGCCGACGGAGGCCATCCCGGTGGGGGTGAAGATCGCGGGCAAGGCGTGGAGCCCGGACGTGACGGGCATCGACGTGAAGCCGGCGGCGACGACCATCTTGAAGCTCGCCGGGGCGTCCGTGGCGGGCAGCCTGCTGGGTGAGAAGGGCAAGGCCGTGCAGGACGTCATCACGGGAGGCCAGGACAAGGCCAAAGCCGAAGCGGAGGCGAAGCGTCAGGAGCTGGAGGCGCGCGCCAACGAGGAGAAGAAGAAGCTGGAGGACCAGGCCCGCGCCGAGCAGGAGAAGGCGAAGAAGCGCGCCGAAGATGAGGCGAAGAAGCGGCTCAAGGGCATCTTCGGCGGGAAGTAGCCGCGAAGAGCTGTGAGCATCACGCGCGCCGCGAGGTTCCTTCGGGAGCTTCGCGGCGTTCGTGTCTCCGCGCCCTGGAATAGGCTCGCGGGCCATGTACATCCGGCTCACGCGCATCGAAGCCACGGGTTTCCGCTCGCTTCGCGACGTCGTGCTGCGGCCCCGGCGGCTGACCGTTCTCGTGGATCCGGAGGGCACGGCCACACGCGACCTGGTGGCCTTCTTCACGCTCCTGCGGGAGCTGGCGCACGGACAGCTTCAGCAGACACGGGTGCTGGACGCGGTGGACAGCCCCGTGAAGCTGATGCTGGGCGTCCATGACGACGACTACACCGTGGAGCTGCGGCGCTTTCCCGACGGCCGGTGGCGCATCGTCCACGAGGAACTGGAGCTGCTCGCGGGGATGTCGCTCCCCTTCGTCGAACCCGGCTCCGGTGCTCCCTGTGACGAGGCCTGCATCTCCACGTTTCCTCCCGGGCCCACGCTCCGAATGGGTGACGACGAAGCGGCGTGGTTGGGAGAGGTCGCGGACCGTACGTCGCGGGACATGAACGGGTTCCTGCGCGGCTTCCGCGTCCAGCCCGCGGAGTCCTTCGACGCGGAGGTCCCGTTCCTCTTCCTGGAGGAGCCTGACGTGGACCTGCCCGCGAATGCCGTCTGGGACCGGGTCCAATCCGCTCGCGCGGCGTCCTCACGGGTCCCCGTGCTGCTGTGCACTCCGTCGGTGGCCCTGGCGGACGCCTTCGACCTCGAGGACGTCCTGCGCGTGGAGACCTCCGGCGGCACTTCCTCCTTCCGGCCGCTCGTGGACCGGAAGGAGTCCGGCGCCTGAGCGGCTACTGCCCGCCGGTGCCGCGCGCTTCCCAGCCGGCCCCAGCGCCCATCGGGCCGCCCCGGGGACCGCCACCGCGCGGGCTCCCGTCCTCGCGGCGCATCTCCTGGTACTGCGTCAGCTGATCCGCGCTGAGCACCTTCTGCATCTCCTGGTCGGTCTGCGTGCGCAGGTCGCGCATCTGCTGGCGGACGTCACGTCCCGGCCGGCCTCCCGCCATCGACGCCGTGAGCTCCTGGCGCTTCGCGTCCTCGGCCTGCATCGCCTTCGTCAGCGTCTGCTCCTGGCTGTAGTTGAGCCGCGCGTTGGTGATGAAGGTCTTGAGGCGCTCGGAGCGCTCGGTGTCCGCCTGCGCGCGCATCTGGTCCACCTGCTGCTGCCACTGCTGGCGCTGCTCGGTGCGCTGCTCGTCCTGCACCGTGCGCATCAGCTCCTTCAGCGACTGGCGCCCGCTGTCGGTGTTCATCGCCTCGCCCACCATCACGCCGCGCAGCTCCTCGCGCAGCTTCGCGACCTCCGCCTCCAGGCCCGCGGGCGGAGGACCGCCCGTGCCGGCCGGGGCCGTGCCGCCGCCCTGCTCGAAGGCCATCAGCCGCCGGGACAGCAGCTGCACCGTCTCCTCCAGCGCCTTCACGCGCGTCTGGAGCGCCCGGACGTCCGCCGTCGAGTCCTGCACGCGGGGCGCCTCCTGGGTGACAGGGGCCTCCGACTTCCCAGGCCCCCACAGGGCCACCCCGAGCGCCAGCGAAGCCAACCCCACCGATGCGATGCCGAGAATGCGGTTCATGATGCTCTCCCTGACGGAACTCCCGGCCGCCTATTCCATCGCGCTCCCGGGCTCCGCCTTGCGCCTGCATCCTCCCACCCGCCCGCCTCCCGGGGAAACGGCCTGTCACACGCGCCTGCCTGCCCTCCATGTCGCGAGCGTTGACCTCCTCCGTCCAGGCGCGGAGAGTCCCCCGCCATGACGCTCCGTCCCATCGCTGAAGTCGGCGCCGAGCTGGGTCTCGCGCCGGAAGACGTCCTCCCCTGGGGCCGCGACCGCGCCAAGGTGTCCCTGGACGCCCTGGGCCGCCGGAAGCCCCAGGGCCGCATGGTCCTGGTGTCGGCCATCAACCCCACGCCCCCGGGCGAGGGCAAGACGACCATGTCGGTGGCGCTGGCCATGGGCCTGCGCAAGCGGGGCCGCAAGGCGGTGGCGGCGCTGCGCGAGCCGTCCCTGGGGCCCGTCTTCGGCGTGAAGGGCGGCGGCACCGGCGGTGGGCAGGCGAGCCTGGAGCCGGCGGCGGACATCAACCTGCACTTCACCGGCGACCTGCACGCCATCACCAGCGCGCACAACCTGCTGTCCGCGCTGGTGGACAACGCCGTGTACTACGGCCACCCGGTGGCGCTGGAGGGCACGCGGGTGCGCTGGCGGCGCGCGATGGACATGAACGACCGGTTCCTGCGCAACGTCATCGTGGGGCTGGGCGGCAAGGCGCACGGCGTGCCGCGCGAGACGTCCTTCGACATCACGGCGGCCAGTGAAGTCATGGCCATCCTGGCGCTGGCGGAGAACCTGAAGGACCTGGAGGCGCGGCTGGGCCGCATCGTGGTGGGCCAGGCGCCGGATGGCTCGCCGGTGCGCGCGAACGACGTGAACGCGGCGGCGTCCATGGTGGCGCTGCTCAAGGACGCGCTGATGCCCAACCTGGCCCAGACGCGCGAGGGCGGACCGGCCATCGTGCACGCGGGGCCGTTCGGCAACATCGCGCACGGCTGTTCGTCGGTGGTGGGCACGCGGCTGGCGCTCGCGTACGCGGACGAGGTGGTGACGGAAGCGGGCTTCGGCTTCGACCTGGGCGCGGAGAAGTTCCTGGACATCAAGTGCCGGAGCGCGGGCGTGTGGCCTCGGGGTGTGATGCTGGTGGTGACGCTGCGGGCGCTGAAGCACCACGGCGGCGCGGCGGCGGCGCAGGTGGCGGAGCCGGACCGCGAGGCGCTGCTCAAGGGCTTCAACCACCTGGAGAAGCACCTGGAGTCGGTGGCGGCGTTCGGACTGCCGGCGGTGCTGTGCGTGAACCGGTTCCCGCAGGACACGGAAGGCGAGCTGGACGAACTGCGCGCGTTCGCGAAGACACGGGGCGTGGGCATCGCGGTGTGCGAGGGCTTCGGCAAGGGCGGAGAGGGCTCGCTGGAGTTGGCGGACACGGTGCTGGCGATGCTGGACGCGACGGATGCGGCGCCGCCGAAGCCGCGCTTCCTCTACGAGTTGGAGCAGACGCCGGAGGAGAAGATCCGCGCCATCGCGCGCACGGTGTACGGCGCGGACGACGTGGCCTTCACGCCGGGGGCGCGCAAGGACCTGGAGACGGCACGGGCGCTGGGAGGAGCGGGTCTGCCGGTGTGCATGGCGAAGACGCACCTGTCCTTGTCGGACGACCCGACGAAGACGGGCCGGCCCCGGGGCTTCACGTTGACGGTGCGCGAGGTGCGCCTGTCCGCGGGAGCGGGCTTCCTGGTGGCGCTGACCGGAGAGCTGCTCACCATGCCGGGCCTGCCGCGTGAACCCGCCGCCCGCCGCGTCACCGTCCACCCGGACGGCCGCATCACGGGCCTGATGCAGGGGGAGTGACGTCAGAGGTAGGGCCTGGCGTCTCCCGTCCTTCACCCGACGGGAGCGCGCGACCTGGCTGAGGCGCGTCCTACTTGCGTCGGACGCAGAGGGCCCGGGGCCGCCCCGCTCTCAACGCACGACGGGCCGCCCCGGTGCATCCGGAGCGGCCCGTGGGCCCTGCTGGCTTTCGCGCGGACGGCTAGACGCGGAAGGTGGTGGACAGCGCCTGGAGCTTGCCCAGCGAGGTGTTGATCTGCCCCACCGCCTGTTCGGCGTTGCTGGTGGCCATCACCACGTCGCTCATCATCTCCGACAGCTGCGTCACCACTTCCGTCATCTGCGTGATGCCCGCGTTCTGCTGCGTCACCGAGGCGACGATCTGCCGCGCCGCCTGGCTGCTCTCCTGCACCACCTGGGTGATGTCCTTCAGCGTCGTCGCGGAGGCCAGCACCTGCTCGATGCCCTCCTCCATCTTCTGGGTGTCCCCTTCCGCGATGCCCACCGTCTCGCGGATGGCCTGGTTGATCTCCAGGAGGATCTTCCCGATGCGCTGCGTGCTCTGCAGCGACTGGCTGCTCAGCGCCCGCATCTCCTTGGCCACCACCGCGAAGCCCCGGCCCTCTTCACCGGCCCGCGCCGCCTCGATGGCCGCGTTCAACGCGAGCACGTTGGACTGGTCCGCCAGGTCCTTCACGCTGCCGATGATCTCACCCGCGTGCACCGCCTGCTCGGACAGCACGCCAATGCTCCCCACCAGCGCGCCCACCCGTGAGCGGATCTGCTGCAGGCCTTCCGCGCTCCGCTCGATGGACACCTGCCCGGAGGCGCTGTACGCGTCCGCCTGCGCCGCCACCTTCAACACCATCTCCGCGCGGCTGGCCGCCATGCCGGACGTCTGGGCGATCTCCGCGATGGTGGAGCTGGCCTCGGTGAGGCTGCGCGACTGGCTGGTCAGGAAGTTGAGCTGCTCGTGGCTCGCCACGTTCAGCCGCGCCGCCGCCGCCGTCAGCTCCGTCACCACCGCGTGCAGCGTGGTGGGCACCGAGCCCAGCCGCGTCATCAGCGACTGGATGCTGCGCGCCAGTTCGCCCACCTCGTCCTGCGCGCTCGTGTCGATGGCCAGCGACAGGTCGCCCTCCCGCACGATGCGCGTCGCCGTCGCCGTCAGCCGCGCCAGGGGCGTCGTCACCTCGCGCAGCAGCCACACCGAGGCCACCGCGAGCGCCACGATGCACGCCACCGACAACACCAGCACCCACGTCAGCGTCGCGCCGTGCAGCGACGACACCTCCATGAAGGCCTCGCGCTGCGACGCTTCCTGCTGCGCCGTCACGGACTCCAGGCCGTCGTGCACCACGCGGTGCGCGGGCTCCAGCTTCGCGAGCGCGGCCTCCGTGGCCGCGTCGTTCCGGGCCGCCAGCGCCACCACCTGCGACGCCTCCTCCCAGTAGCGCGTGAAGGCCCCCTGCAGCGCCTCCACCTTCGGGCCGTCCACGTCCGGCAGCGCGCGCAGCGCCGCGAGCCCCTTGTTGAGCTCCGTCACCTGCGCGTCCAGCGTCTGCTGCTTCACCGCGTGCAGCGCCACCGCGTCGCCCACGTCCTGGTGCAGCGCGGCGAAGCCCGCGCGCGACGTCTGCGCCTGGCTCACCGACGGCGCCAGGCTGGACCCGATGCGCTCCGACTCGGCCCGCGTGCGCGCGCCCAGCGTCACCGTCACCGCCACGATGGCCACCAGGAACGCCGCCGCCACCACCGGCAGCACCATCATCTTCTGCTTGAGCCTCATCGCCATCACACACCCCCTCGCGGGCCCACGTCACACATCCCGATGAGGCGCGGTCGTGCATCCGCGCCGGGCCTGCTGCGCCAGCTCATTGTCGCTCATCCTTCCGCGGCCCCGGCGGGGCCCCCCGACGGCCGAGGCATCGTCAGGTCACGTAGGATAGACAACACCTCTCCCCCTGACTCAAGCCCGCGTCCCTTGAAATATCCTGGAAACGAGTCGGCATTGCCCCGCAGGGTCATGCGGGACACTTCATCCTGACAGGTGGGATACGTAGCAGGAGATCCCGCACGTCAGAAGGGGGCGCCCAGACACACCCTGGCGCGATCATTCCGGCCTTCCGGGAGAAGCCGGGCACGACGGACCCGGCCCCAGGGTGGACTCAGCCCTGGAGGCCGGCG